>CAZSTT010000049.1:3808-5866 GCA_964609705.1 uncultured Thermodesulfobacteriota bacterium | reverse complement strand
AAGGAGTTTTCCGGGGAGGTTTGTATAAAGGATTCGATGATCCCAATGACTTCCTTTGCATCCATTTAAGATATCCTTTCTGCTTTTATTCATTCCCTCTAAGAGATTAAACAGGACCTCATTCAATCACTTGAATTAAAAAACGGTTTGTCCGCACAGGGAAAGGTCATAGCCCCCCAGGGCCTTCACCGCTTCCTGAAAATCGGCCGAACGGATAACGGATAACAGGGCCTGAATTTTTTCTTCTTCAAAGAATTTTTCCGGAATGACCAGATCATATTCCTCCTGCACCACGGGGATGAAACCCAGGTCCAGTGCCCGGGCTGCAGCATAGATCCCCAGCCCCACATCGGCCCGTCCGCTTAAGACGGCCACAGCCACGGCCATGTGGGTGAATTCTTCTTCCTCATAGCCTCGAATCAGGTCTGGGTCAATTCCTGATTCCTTTAAACGGAAATCCAGGAGGATGCGGGTTCCGGACCCGGCCTGGCGGTTGATGAAAGTCAGATCCTTTCGGATCAGGTCTTCCAGACCGGTAATTTTCTTGGGGTTTCCCCGGCCCAGGATCAATCCCTGCTGGCGAAGCACCAAGTTGACCCCTTTCACCGGAACATCGGGAATCAACCGGCGGATATAGGTGATGTTGTATCCCCCGGTTTCCGGATCGAGCAGGTGAGAACCGGCCAGATGGGCGATTCCCCGTTTCAGGGCCATCAATCCCCCGGTGCTCCCGACATTGCTGGAAGTCAAACGGAACTCGGGATAGTGGTTGGTTAAAAAATTCCCCAGGAGATCGAGGGTATTGTCGTGACTGCCGACAATAACCACGGTGCGGGACAGGACCGACTCCTCGCGCAGAAGTTCGGCTTGAACCGGCTCCTCCATGTTGATACCCTCCACATTCGCCGGTATTCGGATAATTCCATCGGCCCTGGTCAGGGAGGTGATGGTACCGGCCCCCCGGGGCAGGGGGTTGGCAATGATTTTTTCCCCAACCTGGCCCAGGTTGACCCGCAGGAATTCCTCCTGGCCCAGTTTGGAAGGAAAAGAGCGGGCCGGGAAGACTGAAAGCCTCTTTCTTTCCGGAGCCAGGATCCCCTGTATTTTATAAAGGACCGGCCGGGCGAATTGTTCAAAAGAGATGGTGGCCGAGACCGGATAGCCGGGGTTCCCAATGACCGGCTTGCCTTGAATGATCCCCAGTATGGTGGGTTTCCCGGGCATGATGGTCACGCCGTGAACCAGGATTTCTCCAAGACTCTCAATGGCCGTCAGGCTGTAATCCTCACTCCCGGATGAGGAGCCGGCGTTGATGATAACCATTTGACAATCGGAAGCCACCGCTCTGGTCAGGGCCTCCTGGATCAATTCTTTTTTGTCGCGGATGATGGGCCAACGGAACGGCTCCCCCCCGCATTCCTGCACCAATCCGGAAAGGACCACCGTATTAAATTCCGGGACCTTGCCGGGCGGTAATGATCCGTCAATCACTTCCTGCCATTCAACCAGTTCGGACCCGGTTGGAATCAGAATCACCTTGGGTTTTTGGATTACCCGCACATCAAAAACACCTCCGGCGATTAAGGCCCCCAAATCATAGGCGGTGACGCGGTGTCCCCGGGGCAGGAGCAGTTCGGTGGCCACCAGGTCCTCTCCCATTTTTCGGACATATTGCCAGGGAAAGGCCGCTGCTTGAATCTCCGCCAGATCCTCTTCGATCATGTTAATCTGTTCAACCATGATAACGGCGTTGGTCCCCTCCGGCAGGGGCTGGCCGGTATTGATCCAAAAAGCCTGTTTCCCGATCCGGAATTTCTTGGGATGATCAACGGTGGTCCCGAAAGTTTCATCGGCCAATAGGGCGATACCGTCCATGGCCGCGGCATGAAAATTCGGAGAGGAAAAGCGGGCAAAAACCGGCTCGGCCAGAATCCTTCCCCTGCTTTCCGAGGTGAAGATCCGTTCCCCGGGCAGCATCCGGCTATAGTCCAGACAATTCATGAAGATTTCTCTGGCTTCTTCCAGCGATTTCATATGAAGATATATTTTTCGTTTCAT
>CAZSTT010000049.1:0-3708 GCA_964609705.1 uncultured Thermodesulfobacteriota bacterium | reverse complement strand
CCTTCACAGTTTTGATCGATTCGAATCAGCCCGTCGGCCCGGACCATAGTCGAAATCAGCCCGGATTTGCCCAGGATGGGTGTGGCTAACCAGCCAGCCTCCTGTTTTTCAAGGGCAACCCGGATGTAGTCTTCCCGTCCCTGGGCGGAAGCTATATTCCGGGATAATTGCGCTTTGAATCCCGGCGGCTGCTTACGGATGGTTTCTCCTTCCAAGTGATTCAGAGAGGTTTTGACAAAAAGGGTAAAAACAATCATAGCCGAAACCACATGACCCGGCAACCCCCAAAGGACCTTGTCGCCGATGCGGGCCAAAATGGTGGGTTTCCCCGGACTGATGGAGATCCCGTGAGCCAGAATCTCTGAACCCGGAAAACTTTGAATAACCTCCAGGGTATAATCCCTGGCCCCTACGGAACTCCCGCCTGAGATCAGGATCATATCGGCCTGATTCAATCCTTTTTCGCAAAGGGCTTTCAAATTCTCATAATTATCCCTGGTTCGTCCTAATAGTTCCGGAATGGCCCCGGTTTTGGCGGTCAGGGCTTGCAGGGTAATGGAATTAATATCCCGGATAAAACCAGGGGGAGGATGCTCTTCAACAGAGACGATTTCATCCCCGGTGGATATAATCGCCGTTTTGGGTTGACGATGGACTTGAAAATCAATAATTCCCAGGCCGGCCAGAATCCCCAGATCCTGGGGGCGCAGTCTGATCCCGGCCGGCAGAACGGGCTGGGCTTTTTTTATGTCTTCCCCGGCTTGAATGACATAATCCAAAGGGGAAACCGGCTTGAAAATTTCTATGGTTTGATCATCGAGCTGTTGTGAATGTTCGATCATGGCCACGGCGTTGCTTCCCGGCGGCAACATACCCCCGGTGGCAATGCGGAAACAATGACCGGGTTTGATGGGTTCTCCGGCCTCCTGGCCCATGCCGATTTCACCGGCCAGGGTCAGCAGGGCAGGTACCGCCTCCGAGGCCCCAAAGGTATCCCTGGCCCGGACGGCAAATCCGTCCATAGTGGCCCTGGGAAAATGAGGGAGGTCTTCAGGAGAAAAAACGGCGTTACTCAAAACCCGGTCCAATCCGCCGCTTAAACCAATTTTTTCTTCCGGCAGACGAGGCAGGGTTTGAATGATTTGGTGAATTTCTTCTGATGTTTTTACATTAAAAAACGGCTTCATAGAATTTACTATCCAGGCTATTTATTAAAACCTCTCGGGGGTAAAAGGTTGACAAAATCTTTATTGTTATTATTATGTGAAAAAAGACATATTATTGCAACCTTAAAAAATATCCGAGGCTCCTTAATGCTGCTCGACTCTTTTAACCGCCGGATCAATTATCTGCGGATATCTTTAACCGATCGCTGTAATCTGCGATGTATTTACTGCATGCCCGAACAGGGGGTGCCCAAACTTATTCATGACGATATCCTGACCTTTGAGGAATTGGAGCGGGTAGCCCGGCTCAGCGTCGGTCTGGGTATTGAAAAGATTCGCCTCACCGGCGGAGAGCCCCTGGTCCGAAAAAACATGGTCGACCTGATTAAATCCTTGGGAGAAATTCCGGGTATTCAGGATATCAGTCTGACGACCAATGGGATTCTCCTGGCTGAAAATGCCCGTTCCTTATGGGAGGCGGGGGTAAAAAGGATCAACATCAGCCTGGACACACTGAATCCAAAAAGATTTGCCGAAATCACCCGGTTCGATTTCTTTAATCAAGTCTGGGAAGGGATACAAGAGGCCGAGCGCATCGGTTTTTCCCCGATCAAGATCAATGTCGTGGCCCTAAAGGGGATCAATGATGATGAAATCCTGGCTTTCGGCCGTTTATCCTTTGAAAAGCCGTATCATATCCGTTTTATCGAGTTTATGCCGGTGGGACCGGAAAACGGGTGGAGTGCCGAGAAGTTTCTCTCCACAGAAGATATTATCAACCAATTAGAAGTCCTGGGACCCCTTTCCCCGGTTAACGGTCAGGGTTTTGATGGACCGGCCAAACGAATGGCCTTTGAGGGTGCGAAGGGAGAAATCGGTTTAATCAGCCCCATCAGCGAACATTTTTGTCCGGCCTGTAATCGTCTTCGCCTTACCGCCGAAGGACGGCTGAGGGCCTGCATTTTTTCCGACGATGAAACCGATTTGCGAACTCCTCTGAGGAACGGCGCTTCAGATAGGGAACTGGAATCGGTCATTCGAGCGGCCATCACCCGGAAACCCAAGGAACATCCCCTTCAAATGAATCCCCTTCCCCGAAAATGCCAGCGGCAAATGTCTAAAATTGGGGGTTGAAACGAAAGAAAGGTTCAAGGTATAAGGTATAAGGTTTGAGGTTCAAGGCCTTTCACTTCATAGGATTACTTAAATTTTATTGAACCTCTTTGCAGGAGTATTTTTTATGTTTTTTTCTCACCTCATTGCCGAAAGAAAAATCCAGGAAGCCATCCTGAAAGGCGAACTGGATAACCTGCCCGGCAAAGGCAAGCCCCTTCAACTGGAAGATGAAAGCGGTATCCCCGAAGAACTGCGCCTGGCCTATAAGATTTTAAAAAATGCCGATTGTCTGCCCCCCGAACTGGAACTGAAAAAGGAGATTTTTCAATTACGGGATTTATTGCAGGGCCTGGAGGACGTGGAAGAAAAATACCGCCTGATGAAACGGCTCAACTTCCAGATCATGAAATTAAACATGATGCGCCGGGCTTCCCCCCTGCTGGAGGAAAATCAGGTCTATTGCGAAAAGGTCCTGGAGCGCCTTTCCCAAAAGGACTCCAAGAAGGATGGAGAAGGAAAGAGATCAACGGCAACCCAGGGTTTGGCAACATCCGAGTAATCTCCCCCTTTTTTCCTGGGGGATCCGCTTCCGGAGAGGATTCTTTGTGTCCTGGTTTATTCCGGGAGGGTCTTATTAAAAACCGGCTTTCTTTTCTGCAGAAAAGCCTCCACCCCTTCCTGAAAGTCCTCAGACATTACCGTTAAAGCAAATTGATCGGCATCCATGTGGGCGACAAATTGGGGGGCCGCCGTAATAGCGTTGATGGTCTGTTTGGTCATCATCACCGGGGCCTGAGGTTTCTCCGCTATCTTTTCGGCCAGTTCAAGGGCTTTTTCCAGGGACTTGCCCCCCGGGACCAGCCATTGAGCAAATCCTGACTGTAAAGCCTCAGCGGGTTCCACCTTTTTATCGGCAAAAATAACCCACTGTTTGGCCTTGGCCGGACCGACCAGGTTGGCCAGACGAGGAAGGGATCCCCAGCTGTAATTCATTCCCAAATCGATTTCCGGGATTCGGATATAGGAATTCTCGGACATGATCCGAAAATCGCAGGACATGGCCAGGGAAACGGCCCCTCCCAGGCAAAAGCCTTCAATGGCGGCAATGGTTATCTGCGGCAGATCCTCCCAGACCTGACACATCCGTGGACCTCGTTCCATCAAAATACGGCGCTGGGCGGACACAGGTCCTGACATGGACCGGTCAGGGTCTTTCAGATCGGCTCCGGCACTGAAAAATTCTTCCTGGCCATATAAGATCACCACACTGGCGGACAGGTCTTCTCTAATCTGCCCGGTAACCTTGATAAGCTCTTTGATCAGACCGGAGGAAAGGGCATTGCGTTCCTTGGGTCGATTCATACGGACAATAAGAACCCGGCCTTGTTTGGCGATTTTTAAGAATTGGTAATCCATGGTCCTCCTT
>CAZSTT010000048.1:16757-19650 GCA_964609705.1 uncultured Thermodesulfobacteriota bacterium | reverse complement strand
AAAGCCGGAGGCTTGAATATTTTAGCCCCTCAAAGGAGCAAACAAATAAAAATCTAAAACTCTTATAGCCGTCACCCCGGCCCCGCATCAAGTGCGGGATAGACTCCAGCCGGGATCCAGAGTTTTTCCAAGCTCTTGAGAATCCCTGGATTCCGGCTTCCGCCGGAATGACGTCCAAGCAAGGTTTTATCTTCAAATGGAAAACTTTTGTTACTCACGGTCAATATTGAGACCCATACTCCCGGAATTGTCAAACTCTGATAGTCCCCCGGCAGAGCCGGGGGTTTACCCAAAAGCAATTATTGTTTATTAAACCGATT
The DNA here is from genome assembly GCA_964609705.1 of uncultured Thermodesulfobacteriota bacterium. Taxonomy (GTDB): domain Bacteria; phylum Desulfobacterota; class RBG-13-43-22; order RBG-13-43-22; family RBG-13-43-22; genus RBG-13-43-22. Next base: position 19,330 of record CAZSTT010000048.1, on the reverse strand, counting down.
AACTATAAATAGTCACCCCAAAAAAGCCGTGCCATCCAATATCGGTTACCCGGTTACTCCCTTTCCCGGACAAGCCGGAATTTAGCACCCTTCCTCTTGGCCCCTCTTCAGGCCAACAAACATAAAACCAAGTGTCAGTAATTTTTCAATCAACCAGGGCTTGATAAACAAGGTTGAAATAAGTCAACCGGTAATGCAAACGCAAATTAAAGTCTTGAAATAAGATCATACCGATCATCTCCTCCTGGGGATCATTCCAGAAAACGGTTCCGGCTGCTCCACCCCAGAAATAGTTACCCAGACTTCCGGAATAGGGGGGTTCTCCGAGTTTTGTTCTAACGCAGACCCCCAACCCATATCCCACTCCAGGTCCCAGACCACTGTACAAATCGTTTTGAGGTATCGATCCCAAATGATCCGAGGTCATGTAGGCAATCGTTTTAGGGCTTAGAAATTGCACCCCATTGAATTTGCCGCCATTAAGAAGCATCTTGGCGAAACGCAGATAATCACTGGCGGTGGAGACAAGACCACCGCCGCCGGATAACATCTTAAGGGGATTCATGAAAGCCGAATCTGCGGGATTGGCGATTTGTTGTCCGGTTTTTTCATCTCTGATAGGGGCAAAACGAGCCAATCGGTGCTGATCTTCTTTTTTTACATAGAAGCCGGTATCTTTCATGCCCAAAGGTTTAAAAATCCGCTCCTCAAGAAATTTATCAAAAGGCATGCCGGAAACAACTTCCACCAGCCGGGCCTGAATATCATGGGAAAGACTGTAATGCCACATGGTTCCGGGTTGAAACATGAGCGGTAATGGTCCCAGTTTAGCCGAGAATTCAGCCAGTGTCTGTTTTTCACCCTTTATTCCAAAATTAATGGCTTCTTTCTCTTCATAGAGTACGTCAATAGGATGGCCGGTGGCGAAACCATAACTCAATCCGCCGGTATGTCTCATAATATCCTGAACGGTCGTTTTCCTCTTGACCGGTTCAGTCCCGACAATGGCCGGTTTACCATTGGCATCCTTACCAATGAGGGCTACCTTCTGATCTTTAAATTCCGGAAGATATACTTCCAGGGGATTGAACAGGTTTATTTTCCCTTCTTCGAAGAGCATCAAAAGGGCCACACTGGTTATGGGTTTGGACATGGAGTACAATCGGAAAATAGTGTCTGGCTGCATTTTTTTGCCGGCCAGTTTGTCCTGGTAACCAAAAGTTTCCAGGTAGCCTATTTTACCTTTCCGGGCGATCAGGGCGACGGCCCCTACCAATTTTCCTTTCTCCGTGTCTTCTTTTAAAAGGGCGGATATCCGATTGAGCCGTTCTTGAGAAAGCCCTATTCTTTCAGGTTTTGTCAACGGAAGAGGGAATTCGGCCCAGGCCATAGAACCGATGAGTAAAAAGACCAGGATGAGACAGGAACAGCAGCGCCACAATTTAATTATAACTTGAGTTCTCATAATTTCCTCCTGATTTTCTAAAAAGTTGTTTTGGGCTAACAGAGTATAAGGAAAGGAAAAGACAGGATCAAGAAGAAAAATGATTCGAAATATAAATACATTTTAACCGAATGACGATATTGGAAGTTCAGGAGGAAAGGTTCTTTCATTATTGACACCCATAACTCCTCTATCTATACTCTGGTTCAAAAAAATGAACTTTAACTCTTGTGAAATAAAAGGAGAATAAGATAATGAAAATCGGCTGGGTCGGCACCGGGGTCATGGGTTATTCCATGGCCGGTCATCTGCAGAATGCCGGGCATGAATTATCTATTTATAACCGCACCAAAGAGAAAGCAGAAGGGCTCCTGGAAAAAGGAGGGCGATGGTGCCGGACGCCGGCGGAGGTCGGCCAGGAGGCGGAGATCACTTTCACCATGGTGGGTTATCCCCGGGACGTGGAAGAGGTCTATGGAGGGGCTAATGGTTTGTTGGCCTCTGGGGGTTTCTGCAAAATTTTAGTGGACATGTCCACCAGCCGGCCCGGTTTAGCCCAAGGCATTGCCGCGGAAGCGGAAAAAGCCGGTATCCAGAGTCTGGACGCCCCGGTTTCGGGCGGAGATATCGGTGCCCGCAATGCAACTCTGGCTATCATGGTCGGCGGCAAAAAAGAAACTTTTGAAAAAGTTCTGCCCCTTTTCAAGCTTATGGGGCAAAACATCGCCCTTATGGGCGGACCGGGAGCGGGCCAGCATACCAAGATGTGCAATCAAATCCTGATCGCCGGCGCCATGATCGGCGTTTGCGAATCTCTTTTATATGCGGTAAAAGCCGGACTGGACCAGCAGGCCGTAATCGATATCATCGGTAAAGGGGCGGCCGGTTCCTGGAGCATCGACAACCTGGGACCACGCATACTCAAAGGAGATTTCAATCCCGGTTTTTTTGTGGAGCACTTTATCAAAGACATGGAGATCGCCCTGCAGGAGGCAGCGGCGGCCGGCCTAAGCCTGCCCGGTCTGGCCCTGGTCCACCAACTCTATGTAGCGCTTAAAGCCCAGGGCGACGGCCGCTGCGGGACCCAGGCCTTGTACAAAGTACTGCAGAGATTGAACGGCCAGAAACC
>CAZSTT010000048.1:0-16657 GCA_964609705.1 uncultured Thermodesulfobacteriota bacterium | reverse complement strand
CTGTTTCGTTTTTCTTATCGCCGGGATGATCTCATTGTCAAAATCTTTAGCAACAATGATCCCTCTGATACTCCTTTCCCCAAGCTCGTTTTTGATGGAAGTCATAGAATGTAAGATCTGACCCAGAGTGCCGATAGTTGCAGTCCCTCCCTCGAGGGCAACGACCACCAGGTTGCCTCCACTGTCTGTTGCCAGGATGTCGATTTTAGCTGCTTCGCTGGAGATATCAAAAGCCTCTTCGCTGAAAAGTTTGAGCCCCGGATCAAGCCGGGCGATGTCCCTTCTTAGATATTTTCGGAGATCTTTTTGATTGGGAAAGTTAAATCCCCGGGCTTTTTCTTCGGTGGGGTCCGATTCAACGGATACGAATTGAACCTTCAACGAACTAGGCAACTGTTCAAAATTACTGTCTTTCCCCGGATTAAAAAGCCTTACTTTCCCCGGTTCAACGGTGTAGAGAAACTTCTGGAAGGTTGGATACCACTTGGTTGATTTGTGGTTGATGCTGCAGCCGATGAGATGGGTTCTAATGGTGAGCTCTTTCCACCTTCCCGGATATTTTTTCTGAATTTGGTCAACGATTTGCTCGGTAGTCAGAATTTGATCCTGGTCCTTAAATTCTTCCTTGATAGCCTGGGTACACGTTATCATGATTGCTCCGTTTTGAATAACTTTGAAGAACCCTTTAAGTATAGGATTAAGGCCGGCAGGTCAAGTCTATTGATCAAAACCGTCAGGGCTCTATTTCTTCCCCGGCTTTTCGAGCGAAAGGCCAGAGCGATTGAAGCCCCTGCTTTGTTTTGTCGGCCAGGGCGTTCCCGGCGGAGACAATCTTTTTTCCGGCAGACTTGGTAATGACCCGGCTGATGGTCTGCGTTCCCTCGATGACGATTCCGCCCAAGAGTTTAGCAGCGCGACTGGCAGCCCGCCTGCGGGTCGGTTTCTTTTCCAATCGGGTCAGGGGAACACAATACTGGGAAGCGATCAATCCTATTCTTAAGGTTAAAAAGGCGTTGGCCGTCCCATCCATGATCGCCGATACCAGCGGCGTAACCATGGCTCCCAAAATCGGAACGGCCGTTAATCCGCCGATGGCCGATTCAACCATGGGTTCGATTTGTTCGGCAAGGTCTATTTCCTCCAGGGCGTAAGACAAAAAGGCGGTCCCGGCGACGTTGGAGTAAAGATAGATCAAATCTCTGGGGGTTGGACGCTGGTAGTAGACCCCGGCAATTCGCCGGACCATGGCAAAATGGGCGCCCAAGACCACCAGCATATCCAGAACGCCGTTTTGGGAAAGAGCCGTCCCCAGAAAAACCCGCTTGGCCCACTCCACGGCAATTTTTTCAGCCTCGCCGTTCAGAGTGTTGATCGCTTCCTCCAATTCCGGAAGAGTCTGGAGAGGCTTGGATTTAAGCAGGGGATTGGTGGAAAAGCGATTTCGGATCCGGGTCAAGTGCCTTTCGTAGTCAGGTCCGGTATTCTCTTGGGGGGGAATAAGGGGTTTGGGAATCCGAAAAAAGATAGTGCCCGGGATGACGATCACTCCCAGGCCTATGGCCACCGCCAGAAAAGCGGCTATACGGCCCAGGGTTTCATTAACCGTGTACAGGAGACGGACGATACCGGCCATTTCTCCAGCCAGAAAAACGAGAAAAAAGAAGATAATGGTCAAAGAGACCAAGGTCAGCCACCACCTGAATTTACCCATCTTCTATTCCCGGCCACACCCTTTTAAATATCGATTTCGGGAAAAAACAATAAGGGCAAACTTCGGGGGGGTCCGGATGGTAATGAATATACCCGCAGATTCGGCACCGCCAGGCTGTCCCGGCCTTTTTTTCCATTTCCGGAGATTCCGCTCTATCCCATTCCTTAATCATGGGAATATCCTCCAGGGGCGGCATTACCGGTTTATAGGAAAACAAGGCGTGGGCGGACACGATCAGGCGTTGGATCTCGCTGGTTCCTTCATAAATCGGGAAGACCCGGGTGTCACGAAAGAGTTTCTCAACCGGGAACATCCGGGTATAGCCATAGCCTCCCATAATCTGCAGGGCCTCGTTCACCACTTCCAGGGCTTTTTCCGTAGCATAGAATTTGGATATCGATGCCGAAATCGTGGGATCTAATCCCTGATCGGCTTCCCAGGCCGCTTTCCAGACCAAAAGGCGTGCGGTTTCCACCTTTTGAAACATTTCGGCTATTTTAAACTGAATGGCCTGGTAACCGGCAATAGCCGCTCCGAAGGTGTGGCGCTTTTTGGCATAATCGATGGCATATTCCATGGCCGAACGGGCGGCCCCCACGGCAAAAGCCCCGATAATAGATCGGGTCCGTCCAAAAATTCGCATAGCCAGCAAAAAACCTTCCCCCGGAAGAGCGATGATATTTCCCTTGGGAACCCTAACATCCTTCAGATGGATTCCTGCCGTATTGGAGCAACGTTGCCCGAGTTTGGGGATCGGCCGGCCCACCGATACCCCTTCCCAGGTCCGGTCCACCAGAAAGGCCCCGATTCCCTTATGCTTCGATGCCGGATCGATCGAGGCGAAGATGACCTGATAATCGGCTATCCCGCCATTGGTAACCCAATATTTGGTGCCGTTCAGGATATAGTCTTCTCCGTCCGGGATGGCTCTGCAGCCCATGCCGGCCACATCCGATCCCATGGTCGGTTCGGAGGTGGCAAAGCAAATCAGCTTGAATTCTCGAGCGATCAGTGAAAGGATTCTTTCTTTAAGCGCTTCGTTATTGGAAAGGGCCAGGGTCATCAACCCCAGAGAATTGTCGAACATGGAGGTGGCGATCCCCGGACAGGCGGCGGCAACTTCTTCGGTGACCAGGGCGGCTTCAATAAGACCGGCCCCCCGGCCTCCGTATTGTTTAGGGATATCGCCGTTCATCAACCCGATCTCAAAGGCCTTTTCCAGAAGGAAAACAGGCACTTCATCCTTTTCGTCATATTGCCAGGAAATCGGCAGGACTTCCTTCAGGGCAAATTCTCTGGCCCTGGATTGAAGTTCCAATTGATCAGGGGTAAGATTAAAATTCAACATGTAAACCTTTTGCAAATGTTTAAGTTTGGTCAGCCGAGACGGCTGACCTATTTTGCGCTAATTTTTCATAATTTAGTTAATATAGGTCAGGCATCCTGCCTGACAAAAAAATTGTCAGCCCCGCCCGGGCGGGGCCGACCTATTAGGTGTTAATTTTGCATAATTTAGACTTTTGAAAGAACCTCAGGCCTTACCGTTTTTCCTTTTCCGCTTCTTCCAGTATCTCGCCCAGGGCCGAGGCGGTATCCTCAACCACCTTGAGGCAGTAGTGATGCCGACTGTCGGACTGGTTATAAAACGTTTTTACCTGTTCCCGGTCAGCCCAGTTCACCCGGGCGATATCCGAGCAATTAACACTTCCGAATTCCCGGGTGAATTCCTCAAATTTTTTAGCCAGCTTATGACTTAGGCGCCACATATTAGGATCTTCCTTCTCTTCCAGATTACCCCGGCTGTAAAGGCTGGAGATAAAGGCCACGCCGCCCAGCAAGGCCCCGCAGACCCGGCCGGTGCTGGCGACCCCTCCGCCAAAGGCCCCCATGGCCTTGATGACTTCCTCGTTCACCCTGTTCAGCTTTTCCTGACCCACGGCCAGGACCACCTGGCTTCAATGATAACGTTTCAAAAAAAGTTCCCGGGCCCGTTGCCGCATTTCTTCTGGAGTCATAATCACCTCATCTTGAATTTAGTTCGAAAATAGGATTATAGGCTACTCTCTGATCCTTCCTATTTTCATGATTCGTGGTGTCACGCCACCAAAGGCGTGGCATGACGGTTTAACACGAAAATAGATTTCGAGGGATCTCGTTGACCCGGTCTATTTTCATGTCCCGGCTTCCACAGGAAGCCTCTTCTAAAGCTCGACGAAGTCGAGCGGATCGTGGTGCCACGCCCCTAGGGGGGCCTGACGGTTTATTTTGCGATTCTGGAAAAAATGTTTTGGTTCTTAAAGTTTTTTTCGCTTCCGATGGATCTTATAAATAGAAGGTAAGAAGCAGGGTCCCGAATAGCTGACCGTCGGATTTCTGAGTCCTGAATTCCTTCGTCCGGTAAACAACTCCGTAGGTCAGCTTGAATAGTTTGGTGGAGATCCCCAGGCCGGCCCCCAGGTCAGCGACAAAATAATTCTTATCCACACTATGGCTTTCCTCCCAGGTATTTCCGTCCAGAAAGATATCCCGAAGGACGGCACGTCCATCAAGGCTGAGAAAAGCATAAATCCCGAAGGGAGGGCGCCGGCTGTCCCCCTGGTCCGTGGCCCCGTTACTCTCGCACCCCGGACGAATCGGGCAGGTTCCGAAGTCCCCGGGGGGGTTCCAGCCGAATCGCAACTCCGCTCCGGTATTGACGGAGATATTGACATTCCCAAATCTCCCCCCAAGATGGGGAATGAAGTCGTAGCCAAATCCATACCCAAGCTTGGATGCCCCAAGCTTCCATTTGCGCTCATATATCAGCTCCAGCGCGAATTCGTCTTTCAATTGATTCTTCCAACCTTTGGGCAGGTTATTGCCAAACCATTTATGAACCTCATCCTGGACGTCTTCCGCGTAAGAGCGGGGGCCCACCATTCCGATATCCAGTTCGAGGGTATCCATCACTTTTTGGTTGGTTCGGTGTACCGCAAAGCCTACATAGGTGTATCCCGCATAGGAACGATCATCCGGAATCAAGTCACTGCGTTCGAGGTCTTCCGGCGTATAGATACTCTGACCGATTAGTGTCGAAAGGGCCCTACGATCTCCGGGCTGATTGAAAAAGGGTAATCGCTTCAGTGCGGAGGAAACCCAACCCTTCTTTTGGGGGTTATCCGATTCTGTTTCAAGGGCGGGAATCCAACGGGAGGTCCAGCTCAGCTTCATTCCGCTGGTGTAATCGCGGTCAGTCCCCGCGACTGCGTCATTTTCAAGGTAGAAGCCGAAGGTACCTGAATCGGAAGAGGTCCCCTCAGCCGATTGCACCCAGGATGGGATCAGGAACAACAAAAACACAATGAAAAAAGATATCCGCTTCATTGGTCTCACCAGGCTGCTTCGATCTTCGGAACCACTCAGGAGCGGTTCCTCTCATAAATAATCCGCAGCCCCTCCAGGGTCAGGTAAGGCTCCACGGCCTCAATAGTCTTGGATTCGGAGGCGATCAAAGGGGCCAATCCCCCGGTGGCGATGATCCTGGGTCTTTGGGAAACGGTTTCTATAAACCGCTGAACCAGCCCGTCCACCAGTCCGGTATAGCCATAAATAATGCCCACGTTCATGGCGCTGATGGTATCTTTGGCCAGGACGGTTTTAGGCCGGGTGAAAATCTCCACCCGGGGGAGTTTGGAGGCCTTCTGAAAAAGGGCCTCGCAGGAGATCAGGATCCCCGGGGCGATTGCCCCGCCCATGAATTCCCCCTTTTCAGAAACATAATCAAAGGTAGTGGCTGTCCCGAAATCCACTACCACCATATTGGTCCGGTATTTTTCATAGGCGGCAACGGCGTTGACAATGCGGTCGGCACCCACTTCTTTGGGGTTATCGATAAAGATCGGCATGCCGGTCTTGATCCCCGGCCCGACAAAAAGGGGGCGCAGATCGAAATAACGCTTCCCGAAGTCTTCCAAAGTATGCAGCATGGGCGGGACTACGCAGGAGATAATCATATGGCCGACCTGTTCCAGGCTCAGATCTCGGGTGCCGAAAAGATTTTTTATGGAAATACCCAACTCATCGATGGTGGCATCTCTTTCAGTGCGAATACGCCAATCACAAAGCCGGTTGAGCCCCTCATAGACCCCCAAAACGATATTGGTATTTCCGACGTCCATGACCAGCAGAAGATCTTTTGATTTCTTAGGCATTGAATTCCCTTTCGATCAACTGGGCTGTTTCTTCAGCCAGAGCCATGATTTCTTTTTCATCTTCCCCTTCCACCATCACCCGGACCAGGGGTTCCGTTCCCGAAAAACGGACCAGGAGACGCCCTTTTTCGCCGAGCTTCCGCTCCACCTTTTTTATCTGCTGGATTACAGCCGGAAACTCTTCCAGCCTCCGGCGCTCCTTGATCCGGACATTGACCAGTTTCTGGGGATAGTGGTCCATGATATCCGATAAGTCGGAAAGGCTCTTTTCCTCCTTTTGCATGATAGCCAGAAGCTGCAGCGCACTCAAGATCCCGTCCCCGGTGGGATTGTGATCCAAAAAGATCAAATGACCGGATTGCTCTCCCCCGAAGTTACAGCCTCGCTTGACCATTTCCTCCACTACGTAACGGTCTCCCACCTGGGTCCGGATCAGGCGAATGCCCTTCTCCCGCATGGAAACTTCCAGTCCCATATTGCTCATGACGGTAGTGACCAGGGTGTTTTTTTTCAACCGCTTTTCCTTGGACATCCGGCTGGCGCAGATAGCCATGATCTGGTCCCCATTGACAATTTCCCCGTTTTCATCCACAAAGATCACCCGGTCCCCGTCCCCGTCAAAGCTGATCCCCAGGTCGGCCTTTTTTTTCCGGACCATGGCGCTGATCAGGCCGGGATAGAGGGCTCCGCAGTTCTTGTTGATGTTTTCTCCATTGGGCTTGGCCCCCAGCAGGGTCACTTCAGCCCCTAATTCTTCAAAAACCGTGGGGGCGACTTTGTAGGTGGCTCCATTGGCGCAATCCAAAACGATTGACAGTCCATCCAGAGTTAATTCCTGGGGATAGGTGTTTTTTAAAAAAACGATATAGCGGCCGATGGCATCCTCAATGCGAAAGGCCTTTCCGACCTTGTTGGCCGTAACCAGGGAGGAGGAAAGCTCTTCGGAGAACATAAGTTTTTCGATTCGTTCCTCCATCAGATCGGGCAGTTTGAATCCGTTGCTGGAAAATATCTTGATCCCGTTGTCCTGATAAGCGTTATGGGATGCGGAAATAACAATCCCGGCATCGGCTCTCATGCTGGTGGTTATAAAAGCAATGCCCGGCGTCGGCAGGGGCCCGACCAGGATGACATCCCCTCCCATGGAACAGATCCCGGCTGTTATGGCCGTTTCAATCATATATCCGGACAACCGGGTGTCTTTTCCCACCACAATTTTATGACGCTTGTTTTTATCTTTAAAAATATAAGCGCATCCTTTTCCAAGCTGCAGGGCTACCTCGACCGTCATGGGGTAAACGTTGGCCACCCCCCGGATTCCGTCGGTACCGAATAGTTTCCGCATACCTTCTCCCTATTTCCCGTTATTTTTTTTAATTTTCACTTCAAGTTCCAGGGGTATCTCTTTGACCAAAAAAATCTGATAATTCCGAAAATCCAGAAAAGTCCGCTGTTTCAAATCGCTCTTCAGCCCCTGAATATCGACCGGCTTGGTAAACAGGACATCCAGTTTTTCGACTACATCTTCCGGTCCGGCGATATCCACTTGATCGGGATTGACTCGAATCGATTCCAACTCATAACCCGGGGCCGGTTTCCCGCTGACCCGGGGGCGGACGTTAATTCTTTTGGTCAACGATTTTTGGAGGAGCACGGTCACCTGGGTGGGATTGATCCGGGTAATTTTAACGCCCCGCGGCAGAGGGATTCCTTCCGAAGAAATCGAAAAGGAAACGGCACCCTCCCGGGTGTTGGTAAGGTCCAGGGTTTTGCTCAAGTTTTCCGTGGAAAGGGATCGGACCAGACTTCTGGGTCCATTGACCCGGATCTCTATCCCGTGGGGCACATTGTTGACTACGATCAAATCCCGAGGCATATTGATCAATACCAGGGGGACGGTCAGCCCCACCTCGGCCCGTTCTTCTCCAACCACAAAATACCACATGATGACCGCCAGAACAACGGCCAGGAACTTGAAATGCCAGCTTTTCATGATCGATCACCTTTTGCCCGTCCCGGCCTCCTGGGCCCGAACAGCCAAAAAGCCCTGCGCCCGTTTTCTTTGGCAAACAAGGTTTGTAAAACCCTTTTCAGGGTGATTGAGTCCAAACCGCGCGTAAACCGGCCGTTGATAGCCACAGAAATACGCCCCGTCTCTTCGGAAACGACCACCACCGCCGAGTCCGCTTCTTCCGACAAACCGAGGGCGGCCCGATGCCGGGACCCGAAACTCTTACTGACTCTGGTATTCCTGGTCAAGGGGAGATAACAGCCGGCCGCCGTAATCTTGCTGTTCTGGATGATGACGGCTCCGTCATGGATCGGTGATTGGGGATGAAAAATACTGACCAGCAATTCCCAGGTGACCTTGCCGTCTATCGCCGTCCCGGATCTTAAATGATCGTTCAGACCGGTTTGCCTTTCTAAAACAATCAAGGCCCCGGTAAGGTGACTGGAAAGATAAACCGCGCCCTTGATGACTTCTTCGATGGTCTGGAGGGTTTCCGCCGGAGTTCGAACAAAGGGGCTGCGCCCCACCTGGGCCAGCACCCGGCGGATTTCGGACTTGAAAAGGATAATAATGACCAGGATGATCGAACCGAGGAAATTGCTTAAGACCCAGTGCAAAGTGAGCAATTCCACCTTCCGGGCAATCAAAAAAGCGACGAAGATAACCACCATGCCGAGTAATATCTGTACGGCCCGGGTCCCCTTGATCAACAAAAAAATCTGGTAAATGAGAAAGGCCACCACCAGGATGTCCACCACATCCTGCCAGCGGATATTTTGAAAGAAAAGCCAGAAACCATTCATGCTTCGACAGCCTCAATCAGTGCATCAGCCACGGCCAGTACCTGTTTGGCGGCGGCTACGTTGTGTACCCGGACCATATGAGCCCCCTGACAAACGCCGACGGCCAGGGTGGCGGCCGTACCCCAATCCCGGTTGGCCGGGTCCTGCCCGGTAATATGGCCGATAAAGGCCTTCCGGGAGGTACCCAGGACCAGCGGCTGGTCCAGGTCTTGAAAATAATCCAAACGTTTTATCAAAGTCAGGTTTTGGGAAAAGGTCTTTCCGAATCCGATTCCCGGATCGAGCAAGATATGCTCCCTGGGAATCCCCTGGCTTTGGGCCAGGGTGATCCGTTCTTCAAAGAAATGGTGAATGTCCCCCAAAAGATGGTTATATCGAGGATTGACCTGCATATCCCTCGGGGTGCCCTGCATGTGCATCAGGATCATAGGAACCCGGTATCCGGCCACTACTTTGGCCAACCCGGGATCAAAACCCAGGGCCGAAATATCATTGACCAAGCCGGCGCCGGCATCCAGAGCGGCCTTGGCCACTTCGGCCTTATAGGTGTCGACCGAAATGGGGATCGAAATCCTTTTGACCAATTCCCGAATAATCGGGGTGATTCTTTGGATCTCCTCCTCGGTTGAGACAGGATCAGAATAAGGCCGGGTCGACTCCCCCCCGATATCCAGGAGATCGGCCCCCTGGGCGGCCAGGGTTTCCCCCTGGGCTATGGCTTTTTCTTTATTAAAAAACAAACCACCGTCGGAAAAAGAATCAGGGGTTACATTCAGGACCCCCATGATCAAGGTCTTTTTCCCAAGCGAAAGGCGATCGGTTCTCCAGCTTAATTCATAGAGTTTACGTTGAATCATTATATTTGACGGGGAAGACCGATGGCTGAAAGTCAAAACACAAAAGGGCTGTTTTTATTTTTTACCTTGACAATTAAGAAAGACGACCAATATTTTTTTAGCCTCACGCCTCACGCCTCACGCCTCACGCCTCACGCCTCACGCCTCACGCCTCACCCCTTCCTTGCCTTTAATGACGGCATCAATCGTTTCGCCATCCAAAGTCTCTTTTTCCAGGAGTAATTGGGCCAAACGTTGCAGTGTTTCCAGATTTTCCCTTAATAACTCCTGGGCTTTCTGATAGGCATCGAGGACCAATCGTTTCACTTCCAGGTCTATTTTTCGGGCCGTTTCTTCGCTATAATCCCGATGCTGGGCAATCTCCCGGCCTAAAAATATCTGCTCCTCCTTCTTCCCGAAGGTCAGGGGTCCCAGCTCGGTGCTCATCCCCCACTCGCAGATCATCTTTCTGGCCAATTCCGTAGCCCGTTCCAGGTCATTACCGGCTCCGGTGGTGATTTGCTTCAAGACCAGTTCTTCCGCCACCCGTCCCCCCAAATAAATAACCAGATTATTAATCAGAAAATCCCTGGGATAGGTATGTTTCTCGTCAATGGGCAATTGTTGGGTCAGACCCAGGGCACGCCCCCGGGGAATAATGGTCACCTTGTGAATGGGGTCGGTTCCCGGTAAGAGCCTGGCCACCAGGGTATGCCCGGCCTCATGATAGGCCGTATTTTTACGCTCCTCCTCGCTGATAATCATACTCCGCCGTTCCGTACCCATCATGACCTTATCCTTGGCGGCTTCAAAGTCGGCCATGTCGATCAAATCCCTTCCCAGCCTGGCGGCCAAAAGGGCCGCTTCATTGACCAGGTTTTCCAGGTCGGCTCCGGAAAAACCGGGTGTCCCCCGGGCCAGGATACTCAAATTCACCCCCGGGGTTAAAGGGGTTTTCCGGGTATGGACTTTTAAAATCTCTTCCCGGCCTTTGACGTCCGGAACCGGGACCACCACCTGACGGTCAAATCGTCCGGAGCGCAGCAAAGCCGGGTCCAGGACATCCGGCCGGTTGGTAGCCGAGATCAGGATCACCCCTTCACTGGATTCAAAACCGTCCATTTCGACCAGCAACTGGTTTAGGGTCTGTTCCCGCTCGTCATGACCGCCACCTAAGCCGGCGCCCCGGTGACGTCCTACGGCATCGATTTCGTCGATAAAAATGATGCAAGGAGCATTGCGCTTGCCCTGAATAAAAAGGTCCCGGACCCGCGAGGCCCCGACCCCGACAAACATCTCCACGAAATCAGACCCGCTGATACTGAAAAAAGGCACCCCGGCCTCCCCGGCTATGGCCTTGGCCAGTAAGGTCTTGCCTGTTCCGGGAGCCCCCATTAACAGTACGCCTTTGGGGATACGGCCTCCCAGGCGGGTAAATTTTTTGGGATCTTTTAAAAAATCGATGATTTCCCGCAGCTCTTCTTTGGCCTCCTCGATCCCGGCCACATCACTGAAGGTGACTTTGGGCCCCTGGTCCGACTGGAGTCTGGCCCGACTCTTGCCGAAGGCCATGGCCTTGCCCCCGCCACTCTGCATCTGACGCATAAAAAAGATCCAAATCCCGATCAAAAGGAGCATGGGGAACCAGGAAATCAAAATGGTCATATACCAGGGGGAATCATCGATGGGTTTGGCCGTAATGCGGACATTATAAGTCCGTAAGGTCTTGATCAGGTCCGAATCTCTGGGGGCAAAGGTCTTGAACTTTTTCCCCCCGGTCAGGAACCCTTGAATGTCGTCCCCCTGAATGGTTACGCTCAGGATCTCCCCCTTCTCGACCATGGCCAGGAAATCGGTATAGCTCAAGGATTCCTTGGCGGTTTGCGGTTTGTTAAATAAATTAAACAGGGCGATCATGACCAGGCTGATGACCACCCACATGGCTAAATTTTTATAAAAAGGATTCAATGCTTCACTCCTAAGTTCTACTCCGAGATATTAACTTGCCTAAATTATCATAAAATGCTTTGAAATTCAAAGCTATTTTGCTGAAAATCCTTTTTCTGATATTACACCCGGAATTCTGAGAATTTATTCTCACAATTTTATAAGTAAACCGTAATTTTCTTCAAGGCTACGATCAAGAAGTCAAAGTCCAGTATAGAAGATTAATCCATTTACCGGTTCATTCCCATTCTGAATTCTGGCTCCTGGCTTCTGGATTCCGGAATTTCAAATAGATCTCGAAAGGTATTTCATCTCCAAAACCCGGGTGGATTGGGAATCCAGACAAAAGGCCTGCCCTATCTCGATCCCGGCTATCCAGACGATCTCCCCGCCGGAGAGGACCAGCGGGATCCGGGAACGCAGGGCTTGGGGAATTTTACGGTCTATGAAGAAGCGGCTGACCTTTTTCGATCCTTTCAAACCCAAAGGTCGGAAGCGATCCCCCGGGAGCGGATTTCTGATCATCAAAGGCCAGACCAGTTTATCAAAATCCACTCGGGCCATTTTTTTATCATTCTGAAAAAGGGAGGAATCCGGCGGCACCTTGGTCTTTTTGAAAACTATTTCCCCTCCTGTTTCCGGGATCAAAACCCTCCCGGGCCGGTCAATTTCGCAAGCAAACCTTTTCAAAGGTTCAGGATCGGGAGTGACCGGGGCAATCCGAAGGGTATCCCGGTTCCAGCGGACCGACCAGCCTTCGGGAAGGGTGACCTGGCCCTGTTTCCTGCTGCCTTGTGCCGCCTCTAAAATCGACAGGATATGGACGGCCCGGATATGTCTTAACCTCCCGATCCGGTTAAAAACAGCTTTTTGGATCAGCCGGGAACTCAAGGCCTGGGGGAGTTCGGCCAGCTCCAACCTCTGAAGGGTGACCGAATCGCCGGAACAGGAAATAATACTCCCGGCGAGTTCGTCGATTTTTTCCTGGAGATATTTTTCGTCCTTCTCCAGCAGGCCGGCCGTTTGGTTTAATTGGGCCAAAATATTGGGAGAATACTTCTTCAGTTCCGGAATCAGATGGTGCCTGACCCGGGCCCGGAGATAGCGTAAATCCTGATTGGAAAGGTCTTCCTGGAAAGGAACATTTCTTGATTCCAAATACCTCAAAATTTCAGAACGGTAAATCCGGATCAAGGGACGGATGAATGGTCCCCTTTTAGCGGGGATCCCGGCCAGACCTCCCAAACCTGCGCCCCTGATCAATCCGATCAGAACCTCTTCGGCCTGGTCATTGGCCGTATGGGCCAGGGCCACCCGCCCCGCCTTCTTGAGTTTGGCATATTCCAGAAAGGCCCGGTAGCGGAGCTCCCGGGCCGCTTCCTGGAGGGACATCCCGCTCTCCTTTTGAAAATCCCGGACGGATAACCTCCGGCGAAAGAAAGAACAACCCCATTTCCCGGCCCAGAACTTTACCAGGGCCTCTTCTTCATCGGCTGCCGCCCGGAGTCCATGGTGACAGTGAAGGACCATCAGATCCAGATCCCACCCCTGGCGAAGTTCGGTAAGGATGGAGAGCAAGGCCATGGAATCCGGTCCCCCCGAGACCCCGACCAGAATCCTGTCCCCGGGTTCGAACAATTCGGTTTCCTTAACGAACTTTTCCACTAAAGATCGAAGACCGGGGCTTTTCTTTTTTTCGGATTGTTCCATTAACTCCTTAAAACTTTTGGGGAGTTTCCTTCTGACTGAGCTCTCCTGCCACCATTTACAAGTATAACGAAATACGAAAATATTCCTAAGGATTTAAGGGTTCAACTTCCAAGCCTTTCACTTGAATCCTTGAACCCCCGGCCCCTTGAATCCTTGAACCCTGGAATCCTATTTTCGCATTTAAAATCACTATAGCCCAAATTTGCTCCCTATTCGGTTTAGTGTTTTTCCATCCAGATCTTTTCCCCCATTAAACTGGTGTTCGGATGAAAATAATCATTAGGATGCACATAGGGCCAGTAGGCGGAATAACTGTCCTGAGTATAAAGAAAGGTATGGGTTCCATCCCGCATCAGTTCCCGCTGGATCTCTTGAATGACCTTGGCCCTCTGTTTCACATCCACAATCTTCCTCTGTCTTTCATTCAGTTCCCAGACCTTGGGATTACACCATTTATAGGTGGTCGTATGGTCGTGGGGACCGAAATAATGGTCGATCCAATCATCCGGATCATACCCGGCGGTCATAACATGCAAGGACAGGGGATACTGGAAGCGGAAAACCGTATTAAAATATTGAGCCTGTTCCAAAAGCTTTAATTCCAGTTCGATTCCTACCTTGCTCAGCATTTCCTGAATAACTTGAGCCGGCTTGGTCATGTATTCGGCATTCCAGGTCAACAAGGTGGTTTTAAAACCGTTGGGATACCCGGCTTCGGCCAACAGTTTCTTGGCCTTTTCCGGGTTATATTCCAGTTGATCGGATTCTGGCAGGGAATAGGGCGGGAAATTGGGGATACTCCCGATTTGAACCGTCCCCGCGTCACCCCAGGCTAACTTGAGCAGTCTTTTTTTATCGATAGCCAGACCCAGGGCCTGTCTGACCCGCCGATCCTTAAAGGGCGCCTCAAGGGCCTCATAGGTGGTGGTACAGGGCTGGGTCCTCAATACCCACATATGAAACGATTTTTCTCTGGTTATTTTGGCTTTGGGGGCTTCTTTGTTTATCACCGGAACCTGGTAATAATAGGGACCGAAAGAATCCAGGTTCCCGGCCAGAAAAGCGGCCATGATGCTGGCCGGGTCACTCATAATCTTGATCTGAATTTTATCCACATAGGGCAGCCCTGCTTTGAAATAATTTTTATTTTTGACCATGGTGATATGAGATCCTCGAACATATTCCTCCAGGATAAAAGGACCGGTCCCAATGGCGGATTTCTTTAAATCCCCGTCCCGGTCCACCAACTCCTTGGGAACGATGACCGTCCAATCCGAAGCGAGGTAGTTGATAAACGGGGCATAGGGCTCTTTGAGCTTAATGATGACCGTATATTTATCCGGGGTCTGGATGGCCGCGAGCTTGTCCTCAAAATAATATTTATGTTTGAAATTCCCTTTCTGGCCGTACATACCGGAAACCCGTTCGATCGAGTATTTAACATCAGCCGAGGTCAGCTCACGTCCGTTGACCGGCGGGAGATTATGAAACTTAACTCCCTTGTGCAGCTTGAATTCGAAAGTGAGCGCATCGATCTGCCGATAACTTTCCGCCAGATCGAGTTCAACCCCGGACATGTCTTTGTTCCAGCGGATCAAACGATTGTTGGTGTTGTTGGTGACGGCGGAAGTCTGGGCATAGGTTTCAATATGCGGATCCAATGATCGGGGCTCGGCCATAACCGTCCGGTATACACCACCGTATTGAGGGGCGGCAGCGGCGATGGTCGGCGAGGCCCCCACCGTCATTAATAAGAATAAGACCAGACTAAAAATCCAAATCCTGTTTTTCATTTTCATTTTCCTTTCCTGTTTTTAATATTGTTAATGACGCCTTCCTGTTCCAATACCTCTACTTCCTTCTGCGTCATTCCGAACCAAGCGGCCAGCGTCTCTCGGGTATGCTCACCGAGATCGGGAGAACCCCGGTCCGGCCCGGCCGGGGTTCTGGAAAACTTCATCGGGGTATTGACCACCCTCAGAGTGCCTTTCTCCGAAGCGGGGTTCGGTAGATCAATAAACATATTCCTGTAAATCAACAAAGGGTCCTGTGCGCTGTCGGCAATACTGTTCAGCGGTCCGCAAGGCATCCCGATCGGCTCAAACTCTTCAATCCATTCCCGGGTGGTTTTCTTTTTCAAGGCCTCGGTAAAAATAGGCTCCAATTCGTTATTATATTTATACCGGGTCCTGGGATCATGAAATCTTTCGTCGCTTAGGAGATCCAGACAATCAATCTTCTCCAGAAAAAGGGCCCATTGTTCAATAGGTCCGCTGGCCACCAGGACGATATGGCCGTCTTTAGTGGGAAAGGCCTGAAAAGGAGACAGCAGGGGATGCTTGCTCCCCAATCGCCTGGGCACTTCGCCGGTGGCGAAATAACGGACGAAGGCATTCTCTTCCAGGGCCACCACCGAGTCCACCATGCTGATATCGATCATCTGCCCCAGTCCGCTTTCGATTCTTTCATGGACCGCCGCCAGGATGGAAAGGGCCGTAAACATTCCGGCGCTGAGGTCGGCTATAGACACGCCCACCCGCGCTGGTCCACGGCCTTCCTCGCCGGTGATGCTCATGACCCCGGCTCTACCCTGGGCAATAACATCTAAAGAAGGTTTTTGAGCCTCCGGACCGGTCTGTCCGTATCCGGAGCAAGCGGCGTAAATCAGCCGGGGATTTTGGGCCTTCAGGGTTTCGTATCCCAGCCCCAGATTATCCATGGTCCCTGGTGTAAAATTCTCCACCAGCACATCACATTCAGCGGCCAGTTTTAGGAAAAGAGTTTTGCCCCTTTCCGTTTTGAGGTCGATGACCATGCTTTTTTTGCCCCGATTGACACTAAAAAAATAGGTGCTGACCGAATCCACAAAGGGCTCCAGGGTCCTGGCTATGTCCCCGATACCCGGCCTCTCCACTTTGATGACTTCCGCACCCAGATCGGACAGCAGCATCGTTCCGAAGGGACCGGCAAGCGCCCAGGTGAGATCCAGTATTTTCAAATTTTTTAATGGTCCCGACATAAATTTATATTACCTCCTGAAGGTTATTGGATTGGTGAATAATGAATCAAACCCGATTTTGTCATTCCGGACTTGACCTGGAAATCAGGAATTTAATCCCGCCCCGGCGGAACCGGATCCCGACTTTCACCGGGGTGAGGGCCAAGATGACGGTTAAACATTCCTTCGGGTCCGGCCAGCGGTTCAGACAGTTTTTTCATGTGATCTCCAGCTCTTCACCCAGGTTCCCAGGTCCTCTTTTCACTCTTCCTGAAAATAACTCATGGTAATCACAAAATATCGGGTGTGTCAAGGCTCCTGCCGGATTTAAGTAATCCCGATAGAAATACAAAAAGGGTTTTCTAAAAGGATTTGGGGAAATTTTTTCAAACCTAATTAGTTTCCATCCGGAAATTCGAATTTCCGGATGGAAACACCTGGATTTCCGCTC
>CAZSTT010000047.1:18309-19678 GCA_964609705.1 uncultured Thermodesulfobacteriota bacterium | reverse complement strand
ATATTCCTGCGGTTGAAATTTTCGCCTTCCTTGATCTTGGCCAAAATTGAACATTATTCAGAGGTCTCTTTCTAAGGCGAAGGGCTATTGGCTAGTTGACCCATTTTTGTACTGAACTACTATGCTCTTGCCTGCGGAAGTCATCCACGGCTGAAACTTGTTCTCGACGAACACCGAACGCTGAACGATGAACGGCAATTTTGTGTTATCCCCTGCCCCCCTGAATTTTCTCTCCCTCGAATCCGGCCTTCAGGAGTTTCCCTTCCAATCCGCCTTCCCCCAAATGGACCCGTATAACCCATTGAACGGACCGGGACAGTTCTCTCCCGAAATGCTGGTTTTTTACCTGCCGGGAGATAGGCCCCTGGAAAAGGTAATATCCCTGCCCTCTTTCTTTTAAGGCACCTAAGGAGCGTACCACCTGACGAAAAAGGGCCTGCCTTTCCTTTAGGGGGACCTGTTCGTCATAGAAAAGGAGCCCGGGTCCCAATACAAAAAGGGGCCCCAACCGGCTTTCTCCGGGCAGGGTCTCGCAGAGCAGAGTTACCAGCTGGTGGCAGGTAAAGGCCCGGCTGAGGCGAATCCGTTCCAGAAGGAGACGTGGAGAAGTTCCCGTGAACCGGCCCACCCTGGCCACCAGATAAGGATCAAAGGACTGAGAGGCATCGACCAAAGTAACCGATTTCCCCTGGAGCGAAAACTGACCCATCAGATAGGCGGAAAGACGGGCCATGGCTTCCCCGAAAAAGAGGATGCTGCCCGCGGAAAGCACCAATTGTTTTATTTCCCCCCAGGGCAGCAAAGGATTCATTTTCGTCATCTCATCCCACCGGTCGATAAATCCCGATCACTTGACCCAGGATGCTCATGGTCGTTATCTCCCGGCCTTTGAGGACCAGAGGAGGAAATTCCGGATGTTCCCCTTTTAAAATGACCTTGTCTTTCTCTCGATAGAATCGCTTCAAGGTAGTTTCCTCACCGACCCGGAAGACCCCTACGGCCCCTTGAGGAAGCTGATCCTGACGGCGGACAATGACCTGATCCCCGGTTAAAATGTAAGGGCTCATGCTTTCCCCCTGTACCCGCAGCAGAAAAACCTCTGCTCCCCTGGCCCAGTTTTCGGGAAGGGAAACATACCCTTCGGCGGATTCTTCGATTTGCCGGGGATCGCCGGCCGGAATGGCCCCATAGAGAGGAACGGTTCGCAACGGTCCGGGAGAAGGAGTCAAATGGAGCGCCCGAGAGCGGTTGACTTCCCGGTTCAGGTATCCTTTTCGGGTCAGAGCCTTCAGATGATCCTGGACCGTGCCCAGGTTGATCTTAAAATGGCCGGCTGTTTCCCGGAAAGAAGGAGGATAGCCATGTTCCG
>CAZSTT010000047.1:0-18209 GCA_964609705.1 uncultured Thermodesulfobacteriota bacterium | reverse complement strand
TGTTTGGGATGGGAACAGCTTGAGATAAGATTGAACTCTTATTGGGAAAAAGGAAAGGAAAGGCATTCGATGCGCAACCTGACCTTGTTGACCGACCGCTATGAATTGACCATGGTGGGCGGCTATCTGCAAAGCGGAAAAGAAAATCAAAAAGCCAACTTTGACTACTTCTTCCGTAAGATCCCGGATGAAGGAGGATATTGTATTGCCGCCGGTCTTGAACAGGTTATTGATTATATTAAAAATATTCACTTCACTTCCGGGGATCTGGCTTACCTGAAAGGCTTGGGGGTCTTTCCCGACCAGGTCTTCCGCTATTTGCAAAAATTCCGTTTCACCGGTGATCTTTACGCCGTGCCGGAAGGGACCGTTATTTTCCCCCATGAACCGATTATCCGGGTCACGGCTCCCCTGCCCGAAGCCCAATTCATTGAATCGGCTTTGCTCAATATCATGAATTTTCAAACCCTGATCGCCACCAAGGCTTCCAGGGTTTGCACCGCCGCCGAAGGAGACCCGGTTATTGAATTCGGCCTCAGACGGGCCCACGGACCGGATGCCGCGATCTATGCCGCCAGGGCGGCCTTTATCGGCGGTGCCCAGGGCACTTCCAATATCCTGGCCGGAAAATTGTTCGATATTCCGATCCGGGGAACCGTAGCCCATAGCTGGGTGGAATCTTTCCCCTCGGAACTGGAGGCCTTCAGGGCTTATTGCCGGATATACCCCAAAGATTGTCTGTTACTGGTGGATACCTATGATACCCTGCAAAGCGGCATACCCAACGCCATCAAGGTCGGAAAGGAATTGAGGGAACAAGGGAAAGGAGAATTGAGGGGGATTCGTCTCGACAGCGGAGATCTGGCTTATCTGAGTAAAGAAGCCAGAAAAATGCTGGATCGGGAAGGGTTTGAAGAGGTCAGGATCTTCGCCTCCAGTGACCTGGATGAATGGATTATCGAAAGTATCAAGAAGCAAGGAGGCCGGATTGATACCTGGGGAGTGGGAACCAAACTGGTAACCGCCTACTCTACCCCGGCCCTGGGCGGCGTTTATAAGCTCACGGCTATCGAGGAAAACGGCCGGATGGTCCCGAAGATCAAGCGCTCGGACAACCCGGAAAAAGTGACCAATCCCGGCTTGAAAAAGGTGATTCGTTTTTTTGACGAATCGGGTCTGATGCGGGGGGATGTTATTTTTCTGGAGGAGGAACCCTTGCAAGCCAAATCGCTACGGGGTTATCATCCAACGATCAATCATCTGAGCAAGGTCTATCCCTCCCAATTCTCCAGACAGGAACTGATGGTTCCTGTCTTTCAGACAGGCCGGTTAATCTATAACCCGCCTCTTTTAAAAAAGATCCAGGAAAACAGCCGCCGAAATTTGGAGCAGTTAGGATTGGAATTCAAGCGTTTTAAAAATCCCCATATCTATCATGTCAGTTTGAGCCGGCCCTTGATGCAGATCAAAAAAGATTTGCTGCGAGAGGCTATTTAGTTTCCATCCGGAAAGGTCTTTTCCGGATGAGAACTATTTAAGCTTCACGCCTCTTTTTTCCCCGGACTCTTCTTGAATAATTTTCTTTTTTCCAGGGAAACGGGGATATTTTTCTTCCGCCGGTCCAATACTTCAACCAGAAGAGGTAAAAGGATAAACCCTCCCGGCAACATGAATACCATCAGGATGGGGAACTTCTTGCCCAAAGTGATAAAATGGACCCTGATCTTGGCAAGATCGCCTTTCGTCCATTTTCCCCTTGTCCCTTTCATCAGGAGGGCCATCAGGTCTTTTGCGGAGTCTATTTCCTTCAGGATCTTTTCCCGGTATTGAATCAGGATTTCTTCCAGGACTTCCCGGTTAAATATTTTGGAATAATCTTTGATCATTTTCCGCCTAACAGTCCGGCTCACCTATCCCCGCCACCATTCTTCAGCCCCCCGAAATGACCCAAAAACTTTGGTATTTAATCCCCTATTTTTTACTATACTTGGTTCAAGAAAGGAAGGGAAGAATCAGTTTCCATCCGGAAATTCGAATTTCCGGATGGAAACACCTGGATTCCCGGCTCGGTCGACTTTGTCGACCTTAAACAAAGGTCCCCATACGGGGACCGGAATGAAGCTCTCGCCAGAAACCCTTTTTAAATCGGTCGATTTCATCGACCTTAACAGAAGCTCGGCTGATCGGCCCCTGTACAGGGGCCTCTTGAGGAGCTCGGCGAAGCCGAGCGGACCGAGCGGGAGGTTTCTGGCCCTAGATGATGGCCGGTATCGGAGTGTTCTCATCCGGAAAGGTCTTTTCCGGATGAGAACGAATTAGAAATTTTCAAGAAAGCTCTTGAAGAATGGCTTGAAAACAGGATATTATCACAACATGCAGTCAGGATTTAAACTCATTTCCGAATTCACCCCCAAAGGGGATCAGCCCCAGGCGATTGAACTGTTATCTCAAGGAGTTGAACAAGGGTTGAAACACCAGGTCCTTCTGGGGGTCACCGGTTCCGGGAAAACCTTTACCATGGCCCAGGTAGTAGCCCGGGTCCAAAAACCGACCCTGGTCCTGGCTCCCAACAAAACCCTGGCCGCCCAGCTTTTCGGCGAATTTAAATCCTTTTTTCCTGAAAATGCCGTTGAATATTTCGTCAGTTATTATGACTATTATCAACCCGAGGCCTACCTCCCCCAGACCGACACCTATATCGATAAGGATTCCTCCATTAATGAAGCTATCGATAAAATGCGGCATTCAGCCACCCGGTCTTTACTGACCCGCAATGATTGTCTGATTGTGGCCAGCGTCTCCTGCATTTACGGATTGGGATCTCCCGAGGCTTATCAGGGGATGCTCCTTTCTTTGAGGGAAAATCAGGAAATAAGCCGGGAAGATATCTTAAACCAACTGGTTGCGATGCTTTACGAAAGAAATGACTTTGACTTCCACCGGGGTACTTTCCGGGTCCGGGGGGATGTGGTGGAAATTTTTCCCGCTTATGAGGAAGATCAAGCCCTGCGCCTTTCTTTTTTCGGCGATTCCATTGAAAGAATATCTATGATAGACCCCTTAAGGGGGAAAATTACCAGCCGTCTGGAACAGGTCCATCTTTTTCCCAACAGCCACTACGTAACCCCGGAAGCCACCCTGGAACAGGCTTATCAGGCCATTGAAGTCGAATTGGAAGAACGGATCGCCTCCTTCCATTCCCGTGACAAATTGATTGAAGCCCAGCGTATTGAAGAACGGACCCGCTTCGATCTGGAAATGATGAAAGAACTCGGTTATTGCCACGGTATTGAAAATTATTCCCGTCATCTGACCGGACGGCAGCCCGGTCAGCCTCCCCCTACCCTATTGGAATATTTCCCTCGGGATTTTCTGATTTTTATTGACGAAAGCCATCTGGCAGTCCCCCAGATCCGGGGCATGTACCGGGGAGATCGATCCCGCAAACAGACCCTGGTCGACTACGGTTTTCGGCTTCCTTCGGCCCTTGATAACCGCCCCTTGAATTTTGAGGAATTCGAAAAGATGGTCCACCAGGTTATTTATGTTTCAGCTACACCGGCCGAATACGAATTGACCATATCCGGAGGTCTGGTAGCCGAACAAGTCATCAGACCTACGGGATTAATGGATCCTCATATAACGGTCTTCCCGGCCGACAACCAGGTGGAACATTTGAAAAAGGAGATTCAAAAAAGAGTCTCCCGTCAGGAAAGGGTTCTGGTCACCACCCTGACCAAACGTCTGGCCGAGAATCTGACCGAATATTATCAGGAGCTGGGAATCAAGGTCCGTTATCTTCATTCCGATATCGATACTCTGGAGCGGATCGAAATCATCCGGGATTTACGCTTGGGGGCATTCGATTGTCTGGTGGGGATCAATCTATTAAGAGAAGGACTGGACCTGCCGGAAGTCAGCCTGGTGGCCATCCTGGATGCCGACAAAGAAGGCTTCCTGCGCTCCACCCGATCCCTGATCCAAACCTGCGGCCGGGCCTCTCGAAATATATCGGGCGAGGTCTATTTTTATGCCAACCAGGTCACCCGTTCGATGCAGGAGGCCATCGATGAAACGGAAAAACGCCGGGCCATACAATTGGCCTTCAATAAAAAAAATAAAATTACTCCCACTTCGATAAAAAAATCCATTCAGGATATTCTTTCTTCCGTCTATGAAGCCGATTATGTAACCATACCTGTCGCCAAAGATAAACAACAGGAATTTACGGAACCCCATCAAGTCCCACTGTTGATCAAACAGCTTCGAAAAAGGATGAAAGAGGCCGCCACCCGGCTGGATTTCGAAGAAGCCGCTGAATTGCGAGACCGTATCAAGGTGCTGCAAGAAGAGGAATTACTGTGGAAATAAAAAAAGAAAGGCTACAGGCAATGGGCTATAGGCTATTGGCCAAAGAATTATCGGGATTGTTTAGGTTTTCCTATAGCCCATTGCCTGTAGCCTCTTGCCTTATCCAAACTAGGAGAGAACGGTGATTAACTCTTATATCCTATTGGCAGCCTTCATAGGTCTGGCGGTCGGTCTGATCATCGGCGCCGGATCGGCCTGGATGCTTTTTCGAATGAAAACCTCGCAGAAAATTTTCGAAAGCATCCATCCCTATCAATCGGAGCTGGCGGTGATCGGGGAACGACTTAAAGCCCGGGATACGGAACTGCAAGGATTATCGGCCGAGAACCAGAAACTGGGACTGGAAATCGAAAATCTACGGCAGACGATCCTTCGGGAGAGCCAGGAAAAGGCTTCGGCCATAAAAGAAGTGGAGCAATTACATGAATTAAGGGAGCGCCTCAGAGACCGGGAACAGGAAATCAAAGAAATGAGGGAGGAAACAACCGCCCTTAAACAGGTGCAAGCCGAGCTGGAAACCACCCTGCATAAAGAAAGACAGGGTCTGGAAGAAAAGATCGCCCTTCTGAATGAAGCGGCCCAGAAAATGGAGGATACCTTCAAGGCCTTATCCGCGGAGTGCTTAATCAGCAACAATCAGCAGTTTCTGGATCTGGCCCGGGTCACCCTGGAAAAATATCAATCCGAGGCCAAAGGAGATCTGGAACAACGACAAAAAGCCGTGGAAGGAACTATTGCCCCCCTCAAAGAAACCCTGGATAAATATGTTCAACAGGTTCAAGCCATGGAAATGTCCCGTCAGCAGGCCTATGGCAGCCTGACCCAGTATTTGGAAACCATGGCCCTAACCGAAAAACAACTCCAACAAGAAACCGGCAACCTGGTCAAGGCCTTGCGGTCGCCTCAGGTCCGGGGAAGGTGGGGTGAAATTACCTTGAAGCGGGTGGCCGAACTGGCCGGCATGTCCGAACATTGTGATTTTTTTGAGCAGGAATCGGTCAACGGCGAGCAAGGAAAACTGCGGCCGGATATGGTGGTTCGCTTACCGAACAAAAAATTAGTGGTCGTGGATTCCAAGGCCCCCTTGCAATCCT
Organism: uncultured Thermodesulfobacteriota bacterium; assembly: GCA_964609705.1. Taxonomy (GTDB): domain Bacteria; phylum Desulfobacterota; class RBG-13-43-22; order RBG-13-43-22; family RBG-13-43-22; genus RBG-13-43-22. The sequence continues at coordinate 12,744 of CAZSTT010000047.1, read as the reverse complement.
ATTTGGAATCCCTTGAATCTCCGGGCGAAGAAGAACGAAAAACGAAACTCCGGGATCATGCCCGCCTCATCCAATCTCATATGCAGAAACTTTCCGGTAAAAATTATTGGGACCAGTTTCCGGAGGCTCCGGAATTTGTGATCCTTTTTTTGCCGGGGGAAAATTTTTTCAGCGCCGCTTTGGAACAGAATCCCTATCTGATTGAAGAAGGGGTGAATCAGAGAGTCATTCTGGCCACCCCCACCACCTTGATCACGCTTCTTCGGGCTGTGGCTTATGGCTGGCGGCAGGAGGCCCTGGCTGAAAATGCCCAGGCCATCAGTGAAATGGGAAAGACACTCTATGAACGACTGGTCAAGCTGGCCGTTCATTTTGCCGATTTGGGCCGCCATCTCGATAAATCCATACACTCGTACAATGAGGCCGTCGGCTCTCTGGAAACCCGAATCCTTCCGGCCGCCAGAAGATTTAAAGAATTAGGGATCAGTTCCAAGGCTAATGTCCCTGAATTAGGCCCTCTGGAAAAAAAGGCCCGCAACTTTCAGTCCCCGGAGTTATATACCGAAAAAAAGGGGGAAGACCCCTTGTAGAAAACACAAATCCGGGAGGCCGGCGACGAGCGGCCAGGATGAAAAGTTATGGTTTTAAATTCAAATATCAGATAAAATGATATTTGATTCTCGATGTTATTATGGGTTGACTAAAAGCTCGCAGGGATACCCTTTTCGGCAATCCCTTGAATGGTTGTCTCCGGCCTGGACCGGCGTTTTACCTGTTTATGCATTAACAAAACTTTCCCAAGCCCCTTCAGGGGGAAAAAACATTAAATTGCAAGACGGAAGAATCTAATGGAACCTATGGATAATAACGCGATCCTCAGTCAAATCGCCACTAACGACTATCTGCCCTCTCTTTCTCCGTTAACCGTACAATTAATCGGGTTAGCCGCCGATGAACACAGTTCCATTTTGGATTTAAGCCGGATTATCGAAAAGGACCCGGGATTGACGGCCCGCCTGTTAAAAATCGTCAACAGTGCTTTTTATGCCCACCGGGAACCTGTTTCATCAATATCCTATGCCGTTATGTTGGCCGGATTTGATAAAATCAGGGTGATGGCTTTAAATATTTCATTAAAAGATACCTTTCCCTTGGGTAAGGTGAAAGGAATGGATTATGATTTTTTTTGGAAAACCTCTCTTTACCGGGCCATCATTGCCCAAGGCCTGGTAAAAGGTTCCTATCTCAAGGACCGAATTGATTCCGAAGAGGTTTTTACCGCCGGATTGATTCTTGAAATCGGCCTTCTGCTCTCATTTCACCTTTGCCCGGACCCCTTAAAAGAATCCTTTCCCGGAGGGGACGTTCCTTTGGAAGAGGCTATCCAATGGGAGGAAGATAATATCGGGATCAATCATCGGGAACTCGGTCGTTTGACCCTTGAACACTGGCACTTTCCGGAACAGTTCATCGAAATTCAAAAAACATATGGACCGAAGGCCCTGCAAGAAGAGGCTTCGGATTTTTGCAAAATCTCGGAGATAGCCCGAATCTGCGCCCAGCTTTTTTTCGGATCCAGGGAAGACTTTGTCTTACTTAAAGAGATCTCTGGGCAGTTAAAGATGGAATTTGACCGGATCAGTGAAATCCTATCCGAGGCCTTTTTCCAGGTCGAGGAGTTCGCCCGGGAGCTACGCCTGAAGATCAATCCTAATCAAGACATGTTGGAGGTAATGGAAAAAGCCAATCGGGCCTTGATTAAAATCAACGGATCCCTGGAAGAGAACCTTGGGAAATTTGCCGGAATGGCTTCCAGCCAGGATCAGGAAACGAAAGACTCTCCGTTAATAACTCCCGATGAACAAAAGAAAAACCTGGAAACGGCTATGGATGCCGTGGCTCATGACATCCGAAACCCCTTGATGGTCATTGGGGGGTTTGCCCAACGGATCATGAAGAAAGGTCATGAACAGGGTGACGTGGTCAAATATGCCCAATTAATCGCGCAGGAATCCCATCGTCTGGAAAAAGTCCTGAATGATTTAATGGATTCCGCCAGTTCCCATAAATCGACCAAAGAACCGTAACCCCTCCCGGGATGGGACACTATCAAGACCCTCAAGGAGAAAAATTATGGAGGCGTTAATTCAACGTGCGGCAGAACAATTAATCAAAAGCAAACATGCCATCACTTTAACCGGAGCGGGATGTTCCACCGAATCAGGAATTTCAGACTTCCGCGGGCCGAACGGGATCTGGACCAAAAATCCCGATGCCGAGCGAAAGGCCTATCAGAGCTATGCCAAATTCCAGCAAAATCCCAAGGAATACTGGAAAGATCGTATGGACGGTGCGTCACTTCTGGGCGATTTGACCAATGCCGCTCCCAACCCCGGTCATTATGCCCTGGCCGAATTGGAAAAAATAGGTATCCTGAAATGTGTGGTCACTCAAAATATTGACAACCTGCACCAGAAAGCAGGAAGCAAGAAGGTCTTGGATTATCATGGAAATATTTCCTTACTGCGATGCGCTTCCTGTGACGCCCGGTTTGATCCCAAGGAATTCGATTTGGATCGATTATTGGGTGAAGATCGACTGCCGCCCCTATGTCAAAAATGCAATGGGGTCCTCAAGTCGGACGTGGTCCATTTTCATGAGGCCATCCCTATGGATGTGGCCCACGAAAGTCAAAAAGAAGCTGAAACATGCGATTTGATGTTAATTTGCGGGACCTCGGCTGTGGTTTATCCATTCGCCTATTTACCCAGAATTGCCAGACAGCGTCAGTTGGGGAAAAACACCGTCATCATTGAAGTCAATGCCGATCCGACCCCCCTGACCGAAGAAGGGATATCGGATTACCTGATCCAGGGTAAAACGGGAACAATTTTGCCCAGGATCGTGGAAGAGGTTAAAAAAAGAAGGGCTTAATGTACTGATGGAGAACTTCAGTTTAATATTCGATCACGTGGGAGTCGCAAGGCGGCAAAGGATTAGCCGGTTATGAGCCGCCGAAGGAGGCCAGGATGAACTTGAAAGGAAGCCAAACAGAAAAAAATCTGGAGATGGCTTATACCGCAGAATCGAAAGCCCGAAACGCCTATACCTTTTACGCCGAAGCGGCTCGGAAGGCGGGACATCCCCTGGTGGCCGATGTATTTCTGGGCATTGCCAAAAATGAAGAAGAGCATGCCAGGGGACATCTGGAGTTTCTCGAAAAAATACAGGACACCCAGGCCAATTTGGAAGCGGCGGTCCACGGCGAACATTACGAAGCTACTACGATCTACCCCGGTTATGCCAAAGCCGCTCGAGACGAAGGGTTTGAGGCCATTGCCGATTATTTTGAGCGCATGACCCAGGTAGAGGCCCGACATGAAAAAATAATCCAGAATCTACTTATACAGCTAAAAGAAGGGGGCGCCCTCAAAGAGAGGACGGCTGGTCATTCCTCGGTAACCCTGGTCGAGGTCATGTTGCCCCATCAGGGCAATCCCGCCGGCAATGTTCATGGCGGAGAAATTATGAAGATGATGGATACCGCCGCCGGGGTTGTTGCCGCGCGCCATGCCCATTCTAATGTAGTAACGGCTAAAGTGGAAGAATTGAATTTTCTGAGGCCGGTGCATATAGGAGAACTGGTTTTCACTCAGGCCACCTTAATTTTTGTCAGCCGGACCTCCATGGAAGTTCTGGTAGAGGTCGAAACCGAAAATCTGGCCACCGAAGAACGGCACAAAGCCCTGACGGCCTCCTTCATTTATGTATCTCTTGATCGAACCGGAAAATCCAAACGGGTTCCCCCTCTTCTTATTACCACCGAAGAAGGCGAAAGGCTCTTCGAGGAAGGTCGAAAACGATACGAAACCCGGAAGAAATAAACCTTAAACATAATGCGCTCTGTTTTCATGTCCCGGCCTCCTTGGGAGGCCTCTTCTAAAGCTCGACGATTCGGCTTCCAAAGGGAAGCCTCTTGGGGAGCTCGGCAAAGCCGAGCGGACCGAGCGGATCGTGGTGTCACACCACTAAAAGCGTTGGTGTGACGGTTTACCCTGGAATCATTTGACCTAAAACCCCACAAAGGAGCACTAGGATGACCAATCAAAAAGTTCCCATAAAACATTATCAACAATTATCCAAACTTTTTCCGGAAACCATTTCTGCGTTAGAGAACCTGGGCGCGGCGGTTCGCAGTGACGGCCCCCTGAAAGGGAAAACCGTTGAACTGATTCAACTGGCGGGGGCGGCGGCCTTACAGTCTCAAGGCTCGGTCCATTCCCATACCCGAAGGGCGATCCAGGCCGGGGCCACGGCCGAGGAAATCTATCATACTTTGTTGCTGCTCGTTTCGACCATTGGCTTTCCCCGGGTGTCCGCCGCCATCACCTGGGCGGAGGATGTGTTAAAGAAAAAAAAGAAGAAAAGCTAAATCTTTTTTAATACCGTTATTTAAACCAGCCAGGCTCCGGCATCCAGAAAAGGGAAGAGTGGACCGGTCATGGCTCATCCGACCGTTTCGGACAGACCTTTGTCACGGGAGAAGATATTGGCTCTCATCCTAAAATCCATGACCATCGCCCACGGCATAGCCGTTATCGATATTTTTAATTATTATATCGAAAACAGCTTTGCCGCCTATCCTGACCGCAAGGTGTCTTATTCATTTTTTGATATTTTATTAAGAGCCGCCGAAGAATATCCGGCCCTGGTCGTAGAAGATGAACAGGATAAGATCATAGGATTCGGGATGCTCAGGGCCTACCACGCCTTTCCTGTTTTTTCAAAAACAGCGGAAATTTCCTATTTCATTAAGCCTGAATGGACCAGGAAAGGTGTGGGGGACTTGCTATTGACCAGTCTGATTGAAAAGGCTGAGCCAAAGGGGATTAATTCCATACTGGCCAGCATTGCCTCTTTGAATGAACCGAGCATCCATTTTCATAAAAAATATGGTTTTATCGAATGCGGCCGTTTCAGGAAAGTCGGAGAAAAAAAAGGACAGGTATTTGATGTAGTCTATATGCAAAAAATACTCTGAACACTAGAAGTGGGCTATAACCACTGCCTCTTACCATATTACGGTATGACTCTTAGGTCCTGTCTTTCGAGTTTTCCTTCAGGATCGAAATGTATTCTCCAAGAATCTATTCTCATAGGCCTTCCCTCCGGGTTTGTTCTCCGGTCTCAACACCAACCTATAAGTCTTCCGACTCTTGATATCGAACCTATGGAGTCTGGTTTAATGATTAACAATTTCTGGACAAAAAGGAAATAATTTTGTATAAATAATGGTTTTGGATTTCTTGACTTGATAAGTAAAAGGATTTTATGACCATTAAGGCCCTAAAAGGTTTTAAAGACATTCTGCCGGGCGAATCGGAAAAATGGCTTTTTATGGAGGAAACATCCCGCCGAATCTTCCAGACCTTCGGTTTTTCTGAAATCAGGACCCCGATCCTGGAGAAAACCGATCTTTTTATCCGTTCAATCGGGAACTCTACCGATATCGTCGAAAAAGAAATGTACACCCTGACTGATCGTAGCGGAGATTCTATCACCCTGCGTCCGGAAGCCACGGTCTCGGTGATGAGGGCCTTTATCGAACATAATCTCCAGGGACAGCAACCGGTTCATCGACTCTATTCCATCGGCCCCATGTTTCGTCATGAACGGCCCCAAAAAGGACGCTTTCGACAGTTTCATCAGATCAATGCCGAATATATCGGCACCGCCAGTCCTTTTGCCGATGCCGAGATGATCTATCTGCTGATTCAAATTTTGGATCACCTGGGGTTGGAGGAGACCCGCCTAAGAATAAATTCCCTGGGATGTCCCCTGTGCCGTCCTTCCTTTAATTCCGCCCTTAAGGATTTCTTGGGAGTACAAAAAGAGTTTTTATGCCCCGATTGTCAGCGGCGTATGGAAACCAACCCCTTGCGGGTCTTCGACTGCAAGGTGGAACGCTGCGGAGAGGTGTTGGCACAGGCCCCGGAGATAGCCACTTTTATTTGTCCGGACTGTCGAAGACATTTTGATCAGGTTCAAGAACTCATCTCCGGGCTTTCTATTCCTGTTCAGAGGGATCCCCGGTTGGTTCGGGGGCTGGATTATTACTGCCGGACCACCTTTGAGGTCAGTGCCAGTCATCTGGGGTCCCAGGATGCCGTAGCGGGTGGGGGACGTTATGATGGTCTGATCCGCGAACTGGGAGGCCCCGATATGTCGGCCATTGGTTTTGCCATTGGTCTGGATCGGGCGGCCCTTTTATTATCCTCACTGGAGGAATGGATAAACCGCCCCTATGTTTTTCTGATTCCTCTGGGACCGGCGGCCCGGGATAAGGCTTTTAATCTATTAACCGTCCTTTATAAAAAAGAGATTCCGGCCATGATGGAATATGAAGACAAGAGCCTGAAAAGCCAACTCAAGAGGGCGGATAAGATCAAAAGCCATTATGCCGCCATACTGGGTACCGAGGAAATGAATAATAACCAGATCCTGATCCGCAACCTGGACGACCAGAGCCAGGAGATGATCCCGATTCCCCACTTTCTGGACTATTTTCTGGAAAGATATCTTAAAAGAAAGGTATAAGGTTCATGGGCTAAGGTCCAAGGCTCAAGAATTTAATTCTAAATTTAAATTCAACCCCGAACACCGAATACCTTGAACCTTGTACCCTATGAATAAAGGAGAAAAATTTGTCTGAAAACAAACCAATCGGGGAGCGAAGCCACGACTGCGGGTCCCTGACTGCCCAGGATATCGGCCGATCCGTCTATCTTGCCGGATGGGTGGATACCCGGCGGGACCACGGAGGTCTTATTTTTATTGATCTCCGGGACCGGGCCGGCATTACCCAGATCGTCTTCAACCCGGAGGTCAACCCCTCTATTCATCAAAAGGCCCATCAATTGCGAAGTGAATATGTCATCGCTATCCGGGGAAAGGTCCGCTCCCGGCCGGAAGGCATGACCAACTCTAATCTAAAAACCGGGGAAATCGAGGTGCTGGTAGAAGAATATCAATTATTGAATTCTTCCAAGACCCCACCCTTTACCCTGGAGGACACCGCCGAAGTCTCCGAAGCTGTCCGTTTGCGCTACCGTTATCTCGACCTGCGCCGTCCGGCCTTACAGAAAAATTTCTTTATCCGGCACCAGATAATCCGTTTGATACGAAATTTTCTGGATCAAAAGGGGTTCTGTGATATTGAGACCCCATTTCTTACCAAAAGCACTCCGGAAGGAGCGCGGGATTATCTGGTTCCCAGCCGGGTTCAGCAAGGGAAATTCTTCGCCCTGCCCCAATCCCCCCAGCTTTTTAAACAAATCCTTATGGTGGCCGGTTTTGATCGGTATTACCAGGTGGTCCGCTGTTTCCGCGACGAAGACCTTCGAGCCGACCGGCAACCGGAATTCACCCAGCTGGACATGGAAATGTCCTTCATTTCCGAAGAGGACGTTTGTAATTTAATTGAAGAACTTATTTGTCTATTGTTCAAGCAGATTCTTGATCTGGAAGTCCCCCGACCGTTCCATCGGCTGACTTATGAAGACGCCATGAACCGCTACGGAACCGACCGTCCGGACCTTCGATTCGGTCTGGAAATCGTTGATCTGACCGCCTTGGTCAAGAATTCCGAGGTCAAAGTCTTTTCTGAAGCGGCCCAAAAGGGAGGATGTATCAAAGCTATCCGTGTCCCGGGGGGAGCCGCCTTTTCCAGAAAAGAACTGGATGATCTGGTCGGATTGGCCCAGGGCTGGGGAGCCAAAGGTTTGGCCTGGGCCAAGATCAATCCCGACGGCTGGCAATCCCCTTTAGCCAAATTTTTTAAAGAGGAGGAACGAACGGCTATAGACAGGATCCTCGAGGCCCGACCTGGAGACCTCCTGCTCTTTCAGGCCGATATCCCTTCTGTAGTTCATGAGGTTCTGGGCAAAGTCCGATTGCATCTGGGGATGCAGCTCCCTCTGCCCAAAGACCGGTTTGAATTCACCTGGATCCTCCGATTCCCCTTACTGGAATACCGGGTGGAAGAAGGTCGTTATGGGGCCATGCATCATCCCTTTACCGCCCCTCTGGAAGAGGATCTCCCCTTTCTTGAATCCCAGCCGGAGAAGGTCCGTTCCCGGGCCTATGATCTGGTCTTGAATGGCAACGAAATCGGCGGCGGCAGTATTCGTATTCACCAAAGGGCATTGCAGGAGCGCGTTTTTCAAGCTTTGAACATCTCAGCGGAAGAAGCCGAGGCGAAATTTGGATTTCTTCTGGAAGCCCTGGAAATGGGGGCTCCCCCCCACGGCGGGATCGCCTTCGGTCTGGACCGGCTGGTTATGCTCATGACCGGCGCCCATTCCCTGCGGGAAGTTATTGCTTTTCCCAAAACCCAAAAAGCAGTCTGCCCTATGACCAACGCCCCCACCAGTGTCGACAGGATTCAGTTGAATGAATTGGGGTTGCGATTGGACATTAAGAAATAACTAAAAGACGTTGGTCGCTCATCGCTCAGCGTTCGGCGAAAAAAGAAATAGGTTTAAAACAAACAAATCCCACCTTGTGAGACTCAACCCCGAACAGTACGGAGGCAGGTATGGCTCGTTGGAATCCCAATAAAAAGGTCCTGGATCATGAACATAGCCGTTTTTGGGGCTATGAGTTAAAAGATGTCCCCGAACCAAATTTACAACGAGACATCTTTCCCTATGATGAGGTTACCCGTATCGATTTTGATCACAAGATCATACCGATTGACCCCAGCGAAGAATTCTGGATCACCGACACCACATTCAGGGACGGGCAGCAGGCCCGGCCCCCCTATACGCTGGAACAAATCCTGAATATCTTTGATTTTCTTCACCGTATGGGCGGTCCTTACGGAGTCATCCGCCAAACCGAATTCTTTCTTTACAGTGATAGGGACAAAGAGGCCGTTCGTAAATGTCAGGAAAAGGGATATCCCTATCCGGAAATAACCGGCTGGATCCGGGCTCATCCGGATGACCTGAAACTGGTAAAAGAGATGGAACTCCCGGAAACCGGAATACTCACCTCGGTCTCCGACTACCATATTTTCTACAAGCTGAATTTAACCAGGTCTCAAGCCTTTAATCAATATCTTTCCATTGTCCAGAAAGCCCTGGATCTGGGCATTATTCCCCGCTGCCACTTTGAAGATATCACCAAGGCCGACATTTATGGTTTTTGTGTGCCCTTGGCCAAGGAATTGATGAAAATCCGGGAGTCTTCGGGAATCGACATCAAAATCCGTCTCTGTGATACTTTGGGTTACGGGGTCACCTATCCCGGAGCGGCCCTGCCCCGCAGTGTGCCCAAGTTGGTCCGGGCCATGATCGACGACGCCGGGGTCCCGGGGCGACTGTTGGAATGGCACGGTCATAATGACTTCCACAAAGGATTCATCAACGCTACGACCTCCTGGCTTTACGGCTGTGCCGCCGTTAATGGCGCTCTGCTGGGGTTCGGAGAGCGGACTGGAAATACCCCGATCGAGGGTTTGCTGATTGAATATATCAGCCTGCTCGGTCAGGATAACGGGATCGACACCAGGGCCATAACGGAAATGGCCGAATATATCGAGAAGGAACTCCATTACATCATTCCGGCCAATTTCCCCTTTGTCGGTGCCGACTTCAACGCCACCAGCGCCGGAATTCACGTGGACGGATTAATTAAAAATGAAGAGATTTATAATATTTTCGACACCCAAAAAATTCTGGGTCGCCCGATCAGTATCATCATCACCGATAAGTCGGGTCTGGCCGGGGTTGTTCACTGGCTGAATAAAAGATTGAACCTGGCCGGCCAACGGGCCCTTGACAAACAACATCCCGGAGTGATTAAGATTTACAAATGGGTCATGAAGCAATATGAGGAGGGCCGGACCACGTCCATTTCCGCCCAGGAAATGGAGAGGACCAGCCGAAAACATCTGCCGGAATATTTTGTCTCAGAGTTTGATGAATTGAAACAAAAGGCCTATCACCTGGCCTTTCATATTGTGGAAGAGATCCTGCAAAGGGAAGAAATATGCAGCATGATCCCGGCCCTTCAAGAACCGGTCATGGAAAACTTCATCGAACTCAACCCTTTTATTCAGTTTATTTACATTACCAATCTGGAAGGGAAAAAAATCACCAAAAATATTACCCGGATCATTGACCGGGCCAAATACCAGGTCTTTAAATTAGATGAAGATTTTTCCGACCGTTCCTGGTTCGCCCAGCCCATTAAAGATGGTAAGATCCACATTACCGACTTTTACACTTCCAGAATCACCGGTGCCCTATGCATCACCGTTTCCGGGCCGATTCGAAATCAGGAAGAAGAGATCCAGGGGGTCCTGGGCCTGGATATCAAGTTCGAGGATCTGGCCAAGATGGATCAGGATGGGGAATTATAACCGTTGCCCTAGAGCCGCTTTAAACTTGACAAAATTTTTTATAATTATTAAATAGTTCTTATCCGGAAAGGACCTTTCCGGATGAGTTAAAAACATTACCAAGAGCGTTCTAACCTGTAAATTTATAGAAAATAAGGAGGAGTTATCGTGGCAGAGATTTTAGCACCTATGGCCGGTAAAGTTATCGAGATTAAAGTGAATGTGGGTGATTCGGTTCACGAAGATGATGAAGTGGCGGTTATTGAGGCCATGAAGATGGAAATGCCGATCATGTCCGACACCGATGGAACCGTGAAGGAAATCAAAGTCAAAAAAGGAGATTCCATTGAGGCGGATCAAGTCTTGATGATAGTGGAGTAATACAAAAACAGGCAACAGGCAAACCCTTTCTTCTATGAATTTCCGGATTTTCCTTTTTCCCTTTGCCTGTCGCCTCTTTTTCTTTAACCCGAATCCCTGGTTCATATCCAGGCCCCCTGGTGGGAATCTATAATAAAATTATTGATTTCGTCGAATACCGAACGATAAAAAAAACGGTATTCCGAAGCAAAGGCACCCATGACCAACGAAGACCGGATAAAGGAATTAATGATCTTGAACGCCCAAGCGGAGTTGGGTGGCGGCCAGGATAAAATAGACAGCCAGCACAAAAAGGGGAAATTGACCGCCCGGGAACGTATCGAATATCTGCTGGATCAAGGCACCTTTGAGGAACTGGATAAATTTATGGTCCATCGCTGTTATGATTTCGGCATGGAAAAACAAAAAATTTTTGGCGATGGGGTGGTGACCGGATACGGCCGGATCAACGGCCGTCTGGTCTATGTCTTTTCCCAGGATTTTACCGTCTTCGGGGGAAGCCTCAGTGGGCCTTTCGGAGAAAAGATCTGCAAGATAATGGACTTGGCCTTACGAAACGGTGCCCCGGTCATCGGATTGAATGATTCCGGAGGGGCCCGGATTCAGGAAGGGGTCAACAGTCTGGGGGCCTATGGAGAAATCTTCAAGCGAAATGTGAGAAGCTCCGGTATCATCCCCCAGATATCGGCTATCATGGGACCTTGCGCCGGAGGTGCAGTCTATTCTCCGGCCATCACTGACTTTATTGTCATGGTGGAGAAGACCAGCCATATGTTTATCACCGGGCCGCAGGTTATCAAAGCCACTACCCATGAAGATGTGGATCCCGAAGCCTTGGGCGGGGCGGTCCGACATAACACCACCAGCGGAGTGGCCCATTTTTCAGCCAAAGACGATAAAAAAGCTCTGGATCTAATCAAAGAACTTTTATCCTTCCTCCCTCAAAATTGTAATGAAGCTCCGCCGCAGATCGAGCCCCGAGATGACCCTAATCGGATCGATATGGAACTCAGGACCATCATCCCGGATAATCCACGCCTCCCTTATGATATGAAAAAAATCATCCTTTCGGTGGTGGATGACCATCATTTTTTCGAAATCCAAAAATCTTATGCGAAGAATATGATCATCGGACTGGCCCGTATGAATGGGAAACCGATTGGTATTGTCGCCAACCAGCCTCGGGCCCTGGCCGGAAGTCTGGATATCAATGCTTCTGATAAATGCGCCCGATTTGTCCGTTTTTGCGATTGTTTCAATCTCCCGGTACTCACTTTGGTAGATGTTCCCGGTTTTCTACCTGGGTTGGCCCAGGAGTACGGAGGGATCATCCGTCACGGGGCCAAGGTTATTTACGCCTATTGTGATGCTTCGGTCCCCAAAGTGACCCTGATCACCCGTAAGGCTTATGGTGGGGCCTATGACGTCATGGGCAGCAAACATCATGGAGGAGATCTTAACTATGCCTATCCCTCAGCCGAGATTGCCGTCATGGGACCCGATGGGGCGGTGCCCATTGTTTTTCGAAATCAGCTGAATGAGGCTGCCGATCCCGAAAAAACCCGTCAGGAGTTGATTGATGAATATAGGCGGGCTTTCGCCAGTCCCTACAAAGCCGCTGAATTGGGTTATATTGATGAAATCATTCTCCCTGAATATACCCGCCCGAAGTTGATCCGGGCTTTGGAATCCCTGATGACCAAGGTGGATATTCACCGGCTTCCCCGGCGGCATGGGAATATTCCCTTATAAAATTTCAAAGTGCAAAGTACAAAGTGAAAAATTTAAAAGGAAACAACTTAAAGACAAAAAAATATTAACAGATGAAATTAGAGCTTTGAATTTTAAATTTGCAATTTGCATTTTGAATTTTGCACTTTGCAATTTAACTTTACACTTTATCCCGAACATTAATCCTCAATTCGGAGTAGAATGATGTTTGATCCGGAAAAAATAGA
>CAZSTT010000046.1:0-19834 GCA_964609705.1 uncultured Thermodesulfobacteriota bacterium | reverse complement strand
ACCATAAAAACTTCGACTCCACCTCCGGCCTGTGCTTCGATGGCCTGTATCTGGGCCATAGTTCCATACTGATCCTCTTTCCCCTGAATGGCCAGCAAGGGGACCCTTATACCCGCCAAAAAATTCTCGATGTTCCAATTCATGAAATCCGGGTCAAGCCAGGCCTTATTCCATCCCCAAAAAGCAATATCCGTATTCGGTCCATGATATTTCTTTAATTTCTCGCGCAGATCATTTTGGAGATAGGTCTCCCTGGCTTCTTGAATGGAGTACACACTAATTTCTTCACAAAATACATGGGCCGCCTCGGTGATCAACCCTCTTAGCGGAAGGGCAGGGGTTCCTCCGGCGTAGACAATGGCAATAGAACCGCCATCCGAATGCCCTATCAGCACACAATCCCTTATGCCCGACACTCTAATTATCTCAGGAAGTGTGTAAAGTCCTTCATTTTGCATATAGGTGAGGGGCCGGGGTAACCGGCAAGGGTCCGATTTTCCATAACCCAGCCGGCTGTAGGCCAGGACGCCACAGCCCGTGGCCAATCCTAATCGCTCCGGGAAATCCTTCCACCTTTCAACGCAGCCCAGACCTTCATGGAGGAATATCAGGGTTGGTGCTTCTTCAGGTGAAGGTCCGTACCAAGCCGCCTCCAGTTTATTCCCATGCACCATTATATGATCCATAAGTTGACTTAATTTTCCTCACATCCGTCGGGAGAGAGGTCAAGTCTCCATTTGACCTATATTAAGATTTCCTTCCCCGGTTCATCACCTGATACCGGGCTCCCTCATATTCTATCTAAGTGGTCTGCCCATATTTCTTTAGTCCCATGATCGGTTGAATAAGCCAACCGGAGACCCTTTTTCTTCTTGCCTCTTAGGTCCCCCCACTGACTTTAAGAATCGCACCAGTGATATATTCCGCTTTGTCGGAAACCAGGAAGGCGACGGCATTGGCGATGTCCCGGGGCTGGCCGACGCGCCCAAATGGGGAAGTGGCATAGAGGTCTTTGATGTCCTGGACGTTTCTTGTTGCCTTGGCCAGACGATTGCCCATATCGGTTTCCACCAGCCCGGGCCGGACAATGTTCACCCGAATACCCTGGCCCACCTCCTCCTTGGCCAGGGTCAAGGCCAGGGCCTCCATGGCCGTTTTGGCCATGTTATAGGGGGCGCCGTGGGGCGAGAGCATTTCCGCGGCTACGGAAGAGATGAAAATGATATCACCCCGGGATTGTTGCCGCATAATCGGCAATACGGCCTGGGTAAAATAAAAAGAGCCGAAGACGTGGGTCCGCATAACCCTTTCCATTTCTTGGGGGTCGGTATTGAAAACCGAATTTCCCCGGGAGGCGATGCCGGCGTTGTTAACCAGGATATCGATCTTGCCCAAAGAACCGAGAGCCAGATTAACGGCCTCTTTAACACTTTCGTAATCCGTGGCGTCGGCCCGAAAGGCAGCCGCCTTTCGGGAAACGGCCTGAATCTCCCCGACTGTTTTTTCGGCCGCCGCCTCATCCTTTCGGTAAATAACTGCGATATCCGCCCCGGCCTCGGCCAATGTCAGAGAAATGGCCCGCCCGATCCCCCTGCCCCCTCCGGTTATTACAGCCACCCGTCCTTTTAAATTCATTTTTTCCTCCAAAAAATGTATTCGGTTATCAGAAAAAGCTATAAGAAGGATATAAGGAAATACCCCTACTGCCTTTCAGCACCTTATTACTCTGGGTTAAGCTCTCGGCTCAACTCTATGCACTTACCCATGAAACACTTCTTTCGGGATTATTATACCTATTTTAGAATGTGCGTCAATTAGAAAAGGGGTCAAGTCTCCATTTGACTCTATATTGTAATTCTGAAAAAAAGGAATGTGATAGGACTCTGAAGATGCAATATATTCTGAGGATCCAGAAAGACATACTACATGCTTATTAAGTAAGTGCTAAAATATAAGTCAATCGGAGACTTGACCCCTTTTTCGGGAGGGGAGGCCTGGTAGAGGGGGGAAGGCTGAGGAAAAATCAGCCTTCCCTGTTGTTTATTCCCATTCATCCAGCCCGTCGGCCAAGACCTTCGGCTTGGCCGGTTGGACGGTGCGAAAGACCTGGGAGGGCGTTTGCTTTTGCCCATCGACGGTCAACAGGTGGTTCTCGATGGAGATGCCGAAGAGCCGTTCGTTCTCTTGGAGATAAGGCAGGATCAGTTGCCAATCCTTTTCGGAGAAGGGAACGATCTCCCCGCCGTTAAGTTGTTCGGCCACGATTTTTTGATAGGGGTCCCGGATATAAATAGCCCCGCCGGAGGCCAGAGAAAATAAATTCGATCCGGGATAGGGCGTTTCCTGAGGAATAACATTCCCCTGGGAGTCAACGGTCAGACCGTTGACGACGACAAATCCTCCTCCGTTATGCGGGTCTCCGGCCATGAAAGATTCGGCCAGAAAATCCAGGGCTGTACCGTTGATGACCACCTTGGGACGCCCCACGGCATTGATCAGCGGGCGTCCGGCGGCATTGCCCAGCACATAAACCTCCCCGCCTTTGGCTCCGTACAGAAAGGTCTGGCCCACATCTCCGTGGACTACCAGTTTGCCGCTCTTGAGGATCTGCCCCAATTGGTCCTGGGCATTGCCGTGAACCACGATTTCCAAACCGTCGATACCGGAAGCCAGATAATCTCCGCTGCTCCCATAGGCATCAATCCGAACCCCTTGGGTGTTCGGTCCCAGGCCGGAGCCTAAAAACCGCTGCCCGCGGTAACCATAGGCGATAAATTGTTTCCAGCCCAGTTCATAAGCCTTAACCACCAGGCGAGCATCGCAGTCTTCCCCTTCCGGGGGAAACTGCTCTCCATTGACCACCAGGGTTTTTTCACCAGCTTCCGGGGCACGGAGTGTTTGACGATGGGCAAAATCGATCCGGAGAAAAGGGACCCCCTGGGCCTGACTTAATAAGGGGACCCCGTTAAATATTTTTTCAAGCGACCGGGTAACCAGCTGCAGAAGGGATCGGCGGCGCTTCTTCCCGGTGGAATATCTGCGATCCAGAAGCAAGGTCAATAATTCCACGACCTCCTTCTTCAGTTTTTCCTCTTGGGCCAAGATCAGCAGATGGTCTAAATAACCGGCAAACTGGGCATAATCCCATTTTTCGATGGACCCCTGTAAGGAAGTATACAAAGAAATGATCTTCCCCGATTCCAGGGCTTGTCTGACTTTTTTGGCCGGTGTGGCCTTTAGAGAGACGGCCTTAAGTTCAAGGCGAAAATCAAGCGGGGTCCGGTCGGCCGGAATATCGATGGCCCGTCCGAACTTATCCTGACAGGACAGTTCCCATTTCCCCGCCTCCGATTCCTGGACCGAAAAAATAAAAGACCCCCCGTCAGTATAACTGCCCCCCCGGGCATTCCAATAACGGTCGGCAACGGTGCCGAACCGGGCATCTTCCCTGGCCAGGGACTGCAAGGTGGCATCGATGGCCTGTTTTTCCGAGCAAATCAATCCGATCTCCACTTCTCCTTTTTGCAAGGCGAAGACCTGGGGCCGGAGCATGGCCGTATCGGTGATGCCGATCAATTGATAGGTTTTTTGCCCGGTGAGATTGCGGGCAATGATGAAAAACCACGGCCCGTCCGGGGAACCATGAATCTGGGTGGCCTGGATCTGGCGGTAAATCCTTTGCTTCTCCAGGGGGAGTTGGTCAAAATCCATTTCCGTGGTCGGGGCCAGGGATTCGATGATATATTCCAAAGGATAGCCATAGACCCGGTTCAATAAATCGAAGACCTGAACCGAAACTTCCGTATCGGTTAAAAACAGAGGAACCACATTGCGCTGATACAGGTATTCGCTGACGGAATAATAATTAGCGAAATCTCCGTTATGAACCAGAGCCTCATCCAGGCCGATAAAGGGATGGGCCCCGCCCGGATGCCAGACCCGGCCTTTGGTGGGATAGCGCTGATGGGCGATCCAGACATGGGCCTTAAAATCATCCAACTGATAATACTGGGCCACCTTCTCGGCATACCCGACGATCTTCAGGATCATCATATTGCGGCCGTGAGAGAGGACAAAGGCCTTCTTCTCCCCCAGTGAGCTGTAATAGTTTTGGTTCAACTGGAAGGTGTTTTGATAAATGAATTCTTCGGCCGCTTTTTCAGGGGATAATTTTCCCAAATATTTGGTTTGCTGGAACTCGGCCAGGATATCGGGCTTCACTTGAACAAAATAACGTTTTACCCGGGGGGGTTCAATGTCCAATCCGGGGATATCACGATAATCATCTACGGACGGCACAAAGCCCTCCTGGGCGACCTGAAAAAAGGGTCGGATAAAGCGGGATTCCAAATCTTTTAATACCGTCGGATCCAACAAGGCAATTTGGAGGAGGAAATGGGATTCCAAAGTGGATTGGTCCACCCCGAGTTTCCCTGCCTCCAGGCCGACGGCGGCGATACCGCCCCCTTTTCCGTTTCCGCGGTTGTGCATCTGGACCGATGGTTCGAAAATGTGGCGGCCCCCCACCGGAATATTACAGGCAAATCCGGTAACCCCGCAGCCCCCTTCCTCAGCTTCGGTGCGTAAGGGGAGAACAGGCCGGCCTTTGGTTTTTTCCAGTAAACGGGCCCTTGAATCAAGAATGGCTTGGGCGATATATTTTTGAGTCATGAGAAAACCTTTAAGAAAACAGGGTTCGAGGATTCAAGGATTCAGGGGTCCAAGGGTTATTAACTTCCACGCCTTTCACTTGAAACCTTGACCCCTTGAAACCTTGGCCCCTTTTTTTAATTTTTATTCCAACTCTCCTTCAACTTCCTCAGCCTTAATATAATCCAGATGGGCCAGGCAATCCCACCGCCCAACCAGATCCCGGACATGGGTGATCCCTAACCTTTTAAGAATGGATCTTAATTGTTTCATCCAGGCCGAATAGACGTTGATAATTCTCTGGGTACCCCAATCCTGGGTGATCAGGTTGGTCAGTTCCGGATCGGTGGTGGCGATCCCCCGGGCACACCCCCGGCCGGATTCGCAGTTGTGACAGCGCAGGCATTCCAGGGCCACCATATCGGCGGTGCCCAGGCAAACCCCATTAGCGCCCAGGGCGATAATCTTGGCCACATCATAACCGGTCCTTATCCCGCCGCTGGCGATCAGGGTCAGCTTGTCCCGGATGCCTTCATCAGTCAGAAACTTATGGACTTTAGGTACGGCGTACTCCAACGGCATGGCAATATTCTTTTTGGCGATATCCGGGGCCGCCCCGGTGCCGCCGTAGCTGCCGTCCAACTGGAGGATATGGGCCCCGGCAAAGTAGCTCCCGACGGCGACCATATCCACATCGTTCGGGGTCGAAACTTTTACGGACACCAAGGCCCGAGGATTGGTTTCTTTGATCCAATCAATGTGTTTCTTATGGTCTTCCACGGAGTAGACACTATGAAAGGGGAAGGGAGAAAAGAGAGAAGTTCCCACCACGGCCTCACGCATCCGGGCCACCTCCGGGGTGACCTTGTCCCCCAGCAAATGACCGCCCAGTCCGGGTTTGGCGCCCTGGGCATACTTAAACTCTACGATGCGCACCCGCTGGATGGTCTCTTCCCTCACCCCGAAAAGGCCGGTAGCCACCTGGGTGATAATATGATCATCATAGGGTTTAAGATCGTCCGGATATCCCCCTTCCCCGGTGCAGCAAAAAGTCCCCCAAGCCGTGGCCGCCCGGACCCGGGAGAGAATGGCATTGATGCTCACCGAACCAAAGGACATCCCCCCCAGGTAGAAGGGGATCGGCAGGGTAATGGAAGGCCGCTCATCTCCGGTGCGATTGAGTTCCAGTGAAAGAGAAATATCCTTGTCAGAGCAGTCCAGGTCCTTGTTGGGAGGAAAAACGAGACGGAGTTTATCAAACCCGCCCCCTGAATCTCCGGTTTTGTAATTGAGCCCTTGATAAGGGACTTCCCCGGTTTCGGCCATATACCAGGTACTGGCCAGCAGATCGGCCGTCCACCTCTTATCGCCCAACACCTCAAAGGAAGGGTTGGGGTTCATGGTGATGGCCTCTTTGGGACAGCGGGCAATACAAAAAAAATTATTTTTTTGGCAGGCCGGCCCCAGGCACAGGAAGTCCTTGCCGGGCTTGGGCCGTTTGGCCCCCGGTTGATAAACCCCATAAGGGCAAAGATCCAGACAAAGGCCGCAATTGTCACAACTCTTTCCAATGGTTATGCGGTATTTGCTTAAGGCATGGCGAAAACGGGTTGGGGCCGGCTTCACCTCAGGAGGAATAAATTGAGAAAGTTCAGACATAATAAGTTCTTTCAAAAGTCTAAATTATGCAAAATTAGCACCCAATAGGTCAGCCCCGCCCGGGCGGGGTTGACTGTCTAATGGTTTCAACCTATGTTCAGGCAGGAGGCCTGAGTTTTTTAACCAAATTTAAACACTTGCAGGCTCAAAAATTAATTCGTTTCCATCCGGAAAGGTCCTTTCCGGATGAGAACTAATTCGTTTTTCTCAAAGGGAGGAATATCTCCTTTTCCAGGTCTTCAAAAAACATGGCCCGGCCCATTTCACCCCTCAGTCGTCGAGCCTCCCGGATACCCATGGCCCCCATGACTTCCAGAAGCTGGTTGTACCATCCCGCTATCAGATTTCTGATCCGGGCCTGTCCCCGAGGCGGGTAGATTTGAGAGATATTCACCGGGCAGGGGATACCTTCGGCACACCTCCGGCAAACCCGGCACTCCAAAGCCACCAGCAGGGGAATGTCCACGGTGACGGCATCGGCCCCGCAAATAATCAGCTTGGCCAGATCTTCGGCCATGGCCACACCGCCCCCGGCTAAGAAGGTCACCTGATCCCGAAGACCGTTTTTAACCAGATGTAAGTGAATCTCTTTAACCCGGTCCTTGATGAACCAGGGGTTTTCTCCTTCCTCCCGTCCGAATTCATCAGCCATGAAATGGAGGACTTCCAGTCCTGCCTGGCCCAGTTCCAAGGCCCGATCCTTGGCCTGAGGATTCAAGGAAATTCTTACGGCAATAACCGCTTCGGGATTAATTCCTTTCAGCCATTTTTGTTTTTCCAGAACCTTGGGGCCATCGGGTATCTCTATTAAATGGAGTTTTTTAAGAATGGATTGGTCAAATGCCTCCGGCTCCCCGGTCAGAAGGAGCATGATCTGATCTGAATAAGTCCTCAGACTCGGATGCCAATCTTCCTGGGTGATGATGGCGAAGGTACCGATCTTTTTCGCCGCCCGCACCAGGGTGTTATTGATGCGGTCCCGTGGGGGAGACCAGGGCAACTTATCGAAGATGATCGGAAGGGGGATCTCTACCGAAGGTAAGACCGGAGACAAGAGCTTTCCCTGGGCATCAAAATCCAGGGCCTGATGTTTTCGTCCCAGATCGACCTGGGTGCTGATGTATTCCCGGCCATGAATTCCATCCCGGGTGGGTCGAACGATCTCGGACATGTCGGTCCACATGGCGTCAAATCCTGCTCCGGAAAAAGGGCCCCCGTATCCGGCACCGGAGACGGGGATTTTTCCAGTTTCGGCCTGAAACCAAAGCTTGGAGATGATTTCCGGGGTCCAGTATGGGTCCCCCAGATTTTTATACTCGGGGTTTAAGGCCTTATGGATCAGCCGATTGGGGCAATTCTGCACGCAGCGAAAGCAGTCTTTACATAAACTGTCCAGGGAATCGGACATCAATCGGGCATCGAGCCCACGCTTGTCATAAACCCCGTAAACGCATTCCCGTTTGACGCATTTAGGACATTTAAGACAACCTTCTTCCCAGGCAATGACCCCGGACCGAATGACGGTGGGAAAACGACTGGGCACCGGGACCGTATGAATATGATATTTAGGTGGCATAATAAAACCTCGATTAAAATCTAAGGTGTCCGGTTTAAGGTTTAAGGTGCAGGATCCTAAGATAAAAACCTTATACTTACACCTTGGGCCGTCTTTTTAAACCGTCGCTCAGGGTCTCAGTCCGGCCTGTTTCACGATCTGGGGAACGGCCTCTTCCCATTCTATGGCCATGATATGAACGCCCTGGACCCCTTCCATTTCCTTTAAGGCCTGGATGGTTTCAATGCTGATTTTGATTCCTTCCTGCCTTTGTTCTTTGGCCGGGACAGCCTTCAGGCGCCGGATCAAGGCTTCGGGGATGTCCATTCCGGCCACCTGGCCTTTCATATACTCAGCCATTTTTGCCGACTTCAAGGGGGTGATTCCACCCAGTATATGTACTTTTTCATGGAGCCCCCGGTCTCGCACCTGGGTCATCCACTCTTTAAAACGGTCAAGATTGTAGATGCACTGGGTTTGTATAAATTCAGCGCCGGCCTTGACTTTTTTGGCCAATCGTATCGCCCGGTAAAAGAAGGGATCGGCAAAAGGGTTGGCGGCTGCGCCTACAAAAAGATCGGGGGCAGGACTGATTTTTTCGCCGCCGATGATTTGGCCCTCATCCCGCATCCGTCGGACCGTTTGGATTAACTGGATCGAATCCAGATCAAAAACCCCCACAGCCTGGGATTGATTGCCGAAACATTGATGATCTCCGCTCAGGCAGAGGATATTCCGGATCCCCAGGGCCGAGGCGCCGAGGATGTCGGACTGGAGAGCGATGCGGTTTCGATCCCGGACCACCATCTGGAGCACCGGGTCGAGACCTTCCTGAAGAAGCAGAACGCAGGCCGCCAGGCTGGAGAGTCGGACGACGCCGGTCTGGTTATCGGTAACATTGACGCTGTCTACAAAACCTTTCAGGATACGGCCTTTCTTGATAATGGCTTCCGGGTCCGCTCCCTTGGGAGGCCCGCACTCGGCGGTAACGGCAAAATGACCAGCAGCTAATACCTTTTTAAGTTGACTTTCGGTTTTCAATTTTGTTGATCCTCCCTGATGATTTTTCGAGGTCCGGCCCCCTGCTTTTTGGACCAGTCGGCCGGGGCATAGACCTCCTCCAGAAGATCCAATTGATTCCTTTCCTCCAGCCGGGTGACGATCAGATGCCAGGCACAAGGAGTTTCGGGATTGACTTCACACTTCCCATCCTGAGACCCGCCGCATGGCCCGTTAAAGATTTGTTTGGCACAGCGGGTGACCGGACAGATATCGGCAAAGAGATGGAGCCGGCAATCTCCGCAGCCGCGGCAGTTCTCCAGCCAGAGACCGGCTTCTTTGGTTTGCCCCAGAAAGGAGGTGTTCAAGGCCGGCAGGATGGGTGTATTGGGGAAGACTTCAGACACGGCCTGGACTCCGGCCCCGCACCCCAGAGAAAGGACGGCGTCATACTGATCGATCACCCCGGTCAGGTGATCGATAAATTCATAAACGCATTGGCGTTCCAGGGTCATTTCCCGGGTTTCCAGTTCCCGGGTAGTCATTCGGGCGTCCATCCGCAGGGCCGAACCGAGCTGCCCTACCTCTTTTTCTCCTCCTGCAGCACACTCTCCCACACAACTGGCACATCCGACGATCAATACCTTTTTAAAGGGTGAAATCATGGCAATAATCTCATCCAGAGGTTTTCTTTCGGCAGTTATCATTGGTCATTGTTCTCCGTTTGATTTATTCCTATATAAGTCAGAGAAGTTATCTCTTTCTTTTCAACGTACTCGTTACTAGTTGCTCGTTGCTCGTTAAAACAAAACCAGCAACAAGTAACCAGCAACAGAAATATTTCAAATCTTTTCTTTCTACAGCCTCCCCAAGAGGGAATGCCCTTTGACCGGGGCCTGGGCCAATAATTCCCGGGTCAACTCATCAATCCTCTTGGGCAAAGGGGGGGCGGTGATTATTAACTTCAACCGGTCCGGATCCAGTCCGATTTCCTGGATCAATTTTTGGGCATAAGCAATTCTTTTCTCTGCCCGTATATTCCCCTGCTGATAGCGGCAGACCTTTTTGGGACAGGTGATCAGATAGACCAGATCCGACCCGGACTCGAAGGCCCTCAGGAAATGGAGTGGTTCTATTCGACCGCTGCAAGGCAGAGGAAAATATTTAATCTGTGGTCCAAGTTCTTTTTCGATAACCCGTCTATTAGCGTCCTGCTCCGGGTCCAATTGCTGGCAAAAAAAAATGGCTACATTTAATTCCGGATTTTCCTTATTCATACCCTTCTTTCATTGGCTGATATCTTAAGGTCTGGTTTCCAATCTGATCTTTGGCCATGAGCTTCCACTGTTAAAATACATTAGTTCAAAACAAACCATCAGGTCAGGTCTGGTTCCCTTATTGAGTAACGGAAGTCCATAGATGGGATTCAGATACAAGGGGTTCACCACCCGAGAGGCTGATGATTCTGAAAGTTCCGGACTGGTCAGCTCGGCGACAATCCAAAGATATGAGTTGCAAAAATATTACCAACAATACTTATTACAGGATTTTCGATGAAATTTCCATAGAAAAATATTATAACCCATTTAATTTTATTGTAATTTAGTTATA
The DNA here is from genome assembly GCA_964609705.1 of uncultured Thermodesulfobacteriota bacterium. Taxonomy (GTDB): domain Bacteria; phylum Desulfobacterota; class RBG-13-43-22; order RBG-13-43-22; family RBG-13-43-22; genus RBG-13-43-22. The sequence goes on along the minus strand of CAZSTT010000046.1, from coordinate 9,360 downwards.
ATAAAATAATATATTTAATATTAGTTAAGCTGAAAAACGGCCCTGGCCGAGAAAATAATTAACAAAATTGTAATTAAGACGATTTACATTTTAACAATTTTGTAAAATAATCTTCCAAGACTTGCCTGAACTGAGTTTAAACCGGCCCATTATTTATAAGTTATTGGGGTATCAAAGGGGTGCGGAAAAACTTATTCTTAATTCTGCCGATTTCAAATTACAATATCGGCAGATATTTGTCCAATTCATAGCGGCTGACATGAATTCGGTAACGATCCCATTCAATCTCTTTATTGGCAATGAATTTGTCGAAAATATGATCTCCCAGGGCTTCCCGAACCAGGGTGCTTTTTTTAAGCTCTTCAACGGCCGCATAAAGATTCCCGGGCAGAGAATTGATCCCTCGGGCCTCCCTCTCGGCCGGAGTCATTTCAAAGATATCTTCCTCCACCGGATCGGGCAATGGGTAGTTTCCTTCTATACCGGCCAGGCCGGCGGCCAGTTGGACGGCGAAACAAAGGTAAGGGTTACAGGCCGGGTCCGGGGAGCGGAATTCAATCCGGGTGGCCTTTTCTTTTCCCGGTTTGTACATGGGAACCCGAATCATGGTGGAACGGTTTCGGCGGGCCCAGGAGACATAGACCGGGGCCTCATATCCGGGCACCAGGCGTTTATAGGAATTAACCCATTGATTATTGATGGCCGTTATTTCCCGGGCATGCCGCATCAGTCCGGCGATGTAGCTTTTGGCGATCGGGGAGAGATGAAAAGGATCGCTGGGCTCAAAAAAGGCGTTCTTTTCTCCTAGAAAAAGGGACTGATGGGTATGCATGCCGCTGCCGTTTTGTCCGAAGATCGGTTTGGGCATAAAAGTAGCATAAACTCCTTTGGTACGGGCGATCTCCTTGACAATCAGACGATAGGTCATGGTCATATCAGCCATGGCCAGCCCCTCGGCATAGCGCAGGTCAATTTCATGCTGGCTGGGGGCCACTTCATGGTGGCTGTATTCGACTTTTATGCCCATAGATTGCAGGGCGAAGATGGTCTCCCGTCTTAAGTCTCCCCCCATATCAAGGGGGCGGGCGTCGAAGTATCCGCCCAGGTCCAGGAAATTGGTGTCGTTACTGTCTTGAAAATAAAAGTACTCCAATTCGGGGCCTATAAATAAGGTATACCCTTTCCCCTTGGCCTTGGCTAACAGCCTTTTAAAGGCAAACCGGGGATCGCCGGGATAAGGAGTTCCATCCGGCTGGAGGATGTCACAAAACATGCGCGCTACCGGTTGTTCCCCGGCCCTCCAGGGAATCATTTGAAAAGTGGCGGGGTCCGGCTTGGCGATCATATCGGATTCTTCAATCCGGGCAAATCCCTCAATGGAAGAGCCGTCAAAGCCCATGCCCTCGGTCATGCCTTCCTCCAGTTCCGAGGGGGTGACGGCAAAACTTTTTAACAATCCCAGGATATCCGTAAACCAGAACTGGATAAAACTGATATTTTTTTCCTTCACCAGGCGGAGCACATCTTCAGCCGATCGGCAATCCATAGAAACCTCCCGAAAGTAAATTCAAAAGTAAACCGTCATGCCACGCTATTTAGTGGCGTGACACCACCAAATTTGAAAATAGGGCTAGGCGTGAGTGGCCTCGAATCCTATTTTCGTATTAAAAACCTCAAACGCCTTCCCGTATCCTTAAATTGAATGAGCCGGGTTAACCATCCCCCCTCACCTGACGGGTGTTAGCGCGTCCGAAGCCCTTCTGCAGTCTGATATTCAGGGTCTTTTTCCCTTGCCCCCATTCACAGATTCTTATATATTCTTTCAAGTTAAAAGTAAATGTAATTTATACTGATTCTGCGAGGGGAGAGGGCGTCTATGACCCTATCCAACAGTAATTATCTGGGGGCCGTAGGAATCGGAGTCCGTGATCTGGACCGGTCCGTGATATTTTATACCCGTGTATTCGGCATGAAGAAAATCTGGAAATTAAAACTGCCCCACATGCACGAAGTCATATTAAATCTGGAGGAAGGCCGTGGATCTTCCCTCGTCCTCATGCACTACATCGATGGCAGCAATCCGAATTACACCAATAATCCGGTTAAACTGGTGTTCTATGTGGACGATCCGCAGGAATGTATTGGATTGATTCGCCGGGAGGGACTGGAAATCATCCGCGAAGCGACACCGGTGCCGGAATTGCGTAACGCGGTAGTGGGGTTGGCCAAGGACCCGGATGGGTATCTGCTGGAAATACTGCAGGCCAAGGCCTCCGCTTAGGGCCCTTCAATCCCCCCATAATTTATAGGAGGATGTTCCCATGACTTACGAGACAATACTATTTGAAAAAAGGGCCGATTTGGCCATTCTGACCATGAACCGGCCTGACAGCCTGAACAGCATCAATACCCAGATGCAGGCTGAGATGAAAAGCATATGGCAAGAGATTGAACAGGACCGAAGCATACGGGTCATCATCATCACCGGGGGAACAACGTGTTTCAGCGCCGGGGCCGATATCAAGGAACAGTTCCCGGCCGGCCAGTCTCGCCCCAGCTCACGTGATCAGTTTAAGAAATTTGAGGATGACGACCGGCCGTTCATTGCGGCTATCAGCGGATTTTGCCTGGGGGGAGGGCTCGAACTGGCCTTGTGTTGTGATCTGCGCATCGCTACGCCGTCCTCCAAATTCGGGTTGGTGGAATTAAGGATCGGATCGGTTCCGGGTGCCGGGGGAATGCAAAGGCTGCCCCGCCTGATCGGTATCTCCAAAGCCAAGGAGATGCTCTATACGGCGAGCCGCATCGACGCCGAAGAGGCTTATCGAGTCGGATTGATCAACAAAATCGTCCCCGAATCAATATTGCTGGATGAAGCCGTCCAATTGGCCCAGACTATGCTGGAATTTCCCCCCCACGGGCTAAAGATAGCCAAAAGATGTGTAAACGAGGGGATGCAGGTCGATCTCCAAACGGCCTTGAAACTGGACCTGGCCGTCAGCGTCCAGGAGATGTCCACTCCCACGGCCATAGAAAACAGGGCCGAGGGATTGAAGGCCTTCCGGGAAAAAAGAAAACCGAAGTTTACGGTCGGTTAAATTCGATTGGCCTGGTAACTAAATAAAAAGCAAAATACAGGAATAGAATTTCGTTTGTTCGGCTATAGGCAAAGGGTTATAGGCTATTGGAAAAACAAAATCCGGTATTCAGTTTGTCCTATTGCCCATAGCCTATAGCCTTTTGCCCCCATACCGGAAGATGTCCGCTTAAACTTAAATTAGGAAACAGATATGACCCTACCATTAGAAGGCATAAAAATACTGGACTCCGCCCACCAATACCCGGGCCCTTACTGTTCCATGCTCCTGGGAGATTTAGGGGCCGAGGTCATCAAGGTGGAACAACCGAAGACCGGTGATCCGGCCAGGGCCAATCCTGGTTTTTTTAAGGGGATCAATCGTAATAAAAAAAGTATCACCCTGGATTTGAAGAAACCTTCAGCCGGAGAGATTATGAAACGCCTGGTCCGGGAGGCCGACGTCTTTACCGAAGGGTTCCGGCCCGGGGTGGTCAAACGCTTGGGGGTGGATTATGAAACCCTTAAGGAAATCAATCCCCGCCTGATCTATTGTTCCATCTCCGGGTACGGCCAGAATGGTCCTTATCGGGATTTGCCGGGTCATGACCTGAATTATATGGCTATGGCCGGGATGCTCGACTCCATCCGGGATAAGGACGGAAACCACGTCTCCCCCGGCATAGCCATCGGGGATTTGTCTTCGGGGATGTTCGCGGTTATCGGCATCATGGCCGCCCTGATGGCCAGAGGGCACACCGGCAGAGGCCAGTACATCGATGTATCCATGTTTGACGGCCTCCTGTCCTGGATGTCGATCAGATTCGGTCTTTATTTTCAAAACGGATCCTCCGAGCGCCCCTATGACGCCGGCTATGGCGTCTTCAAAGCCGGGGACGGAAAACCCTTCACCCTGGGAATCGCTCATGAAAACTGGTTCTGGGACCGGTTGTGCCGGGCAACCGGTCTGGAGGAATATGTGGGGATCCCTTCTGCTGAAAGGCACAAACGAAGAAAAGAACTGGTCGAGAGACTCCAATCCGTATTTTCCCAAAGGAACTTGGATGACTGGATAAAAATCCTTATCGAGGCCGATGTGCCGGTGGCCCCGGTCAAGACGCCGGAAGAGGTCCTGGAGGATCCTCACGTCCTTTTCAGGCAAATGATCCAGGAGATAAAGGGTCCTTCCGGTGAACCTCTTCATCAGGTGGCCTTCCCTGTCAAATTGTCGGAGACCCCGGCGCAGATCCAGTCGCCGCCTCCCGCGCTGGGCCAGCACACGGAAGAGGTCCTGCTGAAGGCCGGGTTTTCCAGGGAAGACATCGATAGATTCCGTAAGGAAGGAGCGCTATAAACGCCGTTGGAAAGGACAGGCCTCTTGAATGAACCCCAATGATATTTTAATCAAAACCGCAGCCCTGTTTCCCGACCGGGAAATACTGATTTCGCCGGAAAAGAGGCTTACCGCCGGGGCGCTGCTTGACCGGTCTTTCCGGATAGCCAATGCCCTTTTGGCTCTGGGTTTGAAGAAGGGGGACAAAGTGGGAGTGCTTCTGACCAACTCCCATCAAAGTGTGGAGTGTTTTTGTGGCATTACCGCTGCCGGTCTGGTCCGGGTGCCTTTGAATATGCGTAATTCCGCCCGGGAGCACCTTTTCATTCTGAATGATTCCGAAGCCAGAGCGGTGATGGTTGGGGAGGAATTTACCGGAGTCATCGGATCCATCTTGCCGGAAGCAACGAATCTGGCCCATGTTGTCTGTGTATCCGGCACCCCCCCGCCCTCCATGCTTTCTTATGAAGAACTGATAGCCAGGGCCTCTTCCGATGATCCGGAAGTGCCTATGACCGATGAGGATATCCATCGTTTATCCTATACCTCCGGTACCACCGGGCAGCCTAAGGGTGTGGTTCAAGACAACCGCGCGGCCATGATGAGTGTGTATAACGTCCTCATTGACGGACTGGATATTCAACCCACCGATGTGGTGGCCCTCACCTCGCCGATCACCCATGCCAGCGGTGCCATGATCCTCCCCCATTTTATCCGGGGGGCCAAGGTGGTTATCCTTCCCGGGTTCGATGCCGGACAACTGCTTCAAACCATCGAGAAAGAAGGCGTCACCACCCTCTATCTGGTGCCGACCACTATCATCATGCTTTTAAACGAACCTGATCTAAAAAAATACGACCTCAGCCGCCTCAAGACCATCCGCTACGGGGCCTCGCCCATCGCCCCGGAGGTCTTGAAAAAGGCCATCGCCGCCTTTGGCAATGTCTTTGTTCAGGGATACGGACTGACCGAAGGGAGCATGCCTCTGACCTTGCTCACCAAGGAAGATCATATGATGGACGGCTCGGAAAAGAGGCTTAAACGCCTAGCTTCGGTAGGCCGGGAAGTCACCGTGGCCAAGGTCCGGATTATGGGAGAAGATGGGAATTTCCTCCCTCCGGGAGAAATCGGGGAAATTGTGGCCCGGTCCGACCAGGTGATGCGGGAGTATTGGAAAAATCCGGCGGCCACGGCCGAGACCTTCCGCGGCGGTTGGCTCCATACCCGGGACATGGGTTACCTGGATGAGGATGGATATGTCTTTCTGGTGGATCGAAAAGACGACATGATTGTTTCCGGTGGATTCAACGTCTACCCCAAAGAGGTGGAGGATGTGCTCTATATGCATCCGGCTGTTTTGGAAGCAGCCGTCTTTGGTGTCCCTCACGAAAAATGGGGAGAAACGGTCAAGGCCGCTGTTTCCTTGAAAAAGGGGAGGACCGCCACCGAAGAAGAAATTATCGAGTTCTCCAAAAAACATCTGGCCGGATACAAAAAACCAACCTCAGTGGACTTTATCGAGGAACTTCCCAAAAATCAGAACGGCAAGATCCTTAGAAAAGATCTCAAGGCCCCTTACTGGAAAGGGAAGGAAAGGAAGATTAATTAAAAAAAGGTTCACGGTCCAAGGTGTGAGATGTAAGGTTCCTGGAAAATCATAAATTCACCTTCGAGAAAAACCTTTCACCTTATACCTTAAACCTTGAACCGTTCTTGAAAGGGAGATTAAACCATGAATTTTGATTATAGTGACGAACAGAGGATGCTGCAGGATACGGTCAGACGGTATATTAACGAAAAGATCATGCCCATTGCCGATGAAATGGACCGAAAAGGGCCCATGAGCAAGGCCAATGCCCACCGCTTTCTGAAGGATCTGAAAGAATTCGGTTACGTGGGGACCCTGGTCTCCGAGGAGGATGGCGGTCCGGGTCTGACCCACATGGAATGGCCGATCCTGTTTGAGGAACTCAGGCGCGGTTATGCCTCTCTGGGGGGGATTGTGGGCATTACCTCGGCCTCGACCGGCCGCATAGCCAATTGCGGCAACCTGGAGCTGAAAGATAGAATTTTACCCGGACTGTTAAACGGTGATACCATCATCTGCAGCGCCATCACCGAACCCAATGTGGGCTCCGACACGGCGGCCATCGAGACCAAGGCCGTCCCGGATGGGGACCATTATGTGATCAACGGGACCAAGATGTGGATTTCCAACGGCACGATTGCCGATTACGCTATCGTGACCCTGAAGATTGTGGATCCGGCCACCGGCCAACAACGGCCGGCCCAGATATTGGTGGAAAAGTCTCAATCCCCCTTTACTTCCCGGGAGATCCATAAATTGGGAGTCAAATCCTTTCCCACGGCCGAAATGATCTTTGAAGACTGCCGGGTTCCCAAAGATAATCTGCTCCGGCCCAAGGAGAACAGCCAGGGAGAGCCCTTGGATTCCTTGAATTTCGCTCGCGCCAATGCCTCCATTTCCGCCGTAGGTATTGCTCAAGCCTCCCTGGATGCGGCCATACGCTATGCCAAGGAACGGACCCAGTTCGGCAAACCCATCGGGCAATTTCAACTGATCCAGGCCATGATTGCCGATATGATGGCCGACATCGACGCCGGAAGGATGCTGGCCTACCGGGCCTTCTTTTTACTGGGCAAAGGAGTGCGCTGCTATAAGGAATGCTCCCTTTCCAAAGCCTTCTGCACCGAGGCCGCAGTCCGGGTCACCTCCAAGGCCATACAGATTCACGGGGCCTACGGTCTTTCGGAAGAATATCCCGTGGAGCGTTATTTCCGGGACGCCCGCTGTTATACGATTCCCGATGGAACCACCCAGATCCAGCAATTGATCGTGGGCCGGGAAACCCTGGGAATGAGAGCCTTTAATTAAACCGTCATGCCACGCTTTTGGTGGCGTGACACCACGATACGGTCGGGTCCCCCGACCTAAAAAGAGGCTTCTTTCAGAAGCCGAGACATGAAAACAGAGTTCGTTTGACGCCGAACTCTATTTTTGAACGAAAAAAAAAGGGGAAAGATAAGAATAAAATCTCGTAGCCTAATAAAGGAGAAAAATATGAAAAATCTACTGATAAGCTTGCTGGTCTTGGTCTGTTTTGCCTCATTCTCGGTTGCCGGAGAAAAACCACTGTCGAAACCCAAAGCTTTGAGTGAAGAAACGATCTACCTGACTCAGAAAATATCGGCCAATTACGACACCCTGGTGATAAAGGAGTTTTCATCGGAAGGGGTCGTGTACACCAGCGTTAATGACGGAGAAAAAGCAAAAATCCTGTTGATGCTTCCCCGGCTGAAATCGAACATCACCCTGAGCCTTGAAGAGCAGTTGAAAAAGAAGAATATTTTCAAGGAGGTGGTTAAAGGAGACGCCGGCACCGACAGAGTGGTTATTCTTGAAGGTAGTTTCAGCGAATTCAACGCCGGGAACCGTGCCGTAAAATACTTTGTCGGTTTCGGCGCGGGCAAGGCCTTCATCAAGTTTAAGGGCAAACTGACCGATGGCGCCACCGGCAAAGAACTGGCTACTTTTGAGGACCGCGAGACAGGGTACCGCGGGGCCATGACCCAGGAAAGCTTCGAGGTCCTGTTCCCCCACCAGGCCAATAGCATCGGGGAAAACCTGGCTAAATTCCTGGAAAAACTCTACTAAGTTAAATTTACCTTGATGCTGCAAAAGTTTCGGAGGCTGTAGCTCCGCGGCGTCCAGGGCGAAGCCGTATAAATATACTGCGACTCCTGGACAACAAAGGAGATGCGGCCTCCCAAACTTTCCCGGAGGGTAATAATTGATCGATATTTTAATAAAATCCAAACCTCACCTGAGGTGATTTTTGGCACCGGCGTTGAAATCATCAGAACAAACCGTTGTAATTGACTGAAAACGCTTCATCGATCAATTTTTATGCAACTTCGAGGTTTAATCTGAATTCAAAAAGAGGGACGCTTCCCTGATTCCTTTTGACTTCTTAAAGGGATCGATTTAATAGGGGATGTGTCCCCCTTTTCGAAATTAATTGACTTTTTACAAATTCAAGTGTAGGAATTTCTTGTTAAATTAACACTGTTTTCTTGCTGGCAACCTTTAACCAAGGAGTGTCGAGAGAAGATTAAAAAAAACCCCATTTCCTAAAAGTGGGGTTTTTTTATTTTTAGAGACAAACAGCCTTTGCCATTTAGCAGATAACCGGGAAGCATAAATAAACCCGGTGATAGTTTTGGAGATAGATTAGAAGGGAAAAAGATTTCACAAAAAGAGAAATAGGATGGATTTATTCGGAAGTAATTTTCTTTTTAGATTTTGGGTTTAAAAACAAATAATTTAAATTTCATATTGAATTCAATCAATTGAAATAATCTTTTATAACCTGGTATAGAAATTGAATAATTTGATATTTGAAATATTGAAGATACCTCACTTCATTTAGGAGAACAGGTATGAAAGGTGATTTATTAAGACATCGAAAAAATCTGTTTTTTGAGGTTCTGGTAGTTCTCCTTTTCCTGATCGCGGCAATTTCAGGAACATCCTGGGCGGAAACTTATCAATATGTTGCCCAATGGGGGGCTATTATACCTCCAAATGGAACGTTTCATGATCCAGAAAAAGTGGCGGTAGATCCCTCGGGCAATGTCTATGTAGCTGACACATTAAACTCTCGTATTCAGAAGTTTGACTCAAATGGTAACTTTATAACCAAATGGGGCTCCTATGGTTCCGGTGATGGTCAATTTAACTATCCTGGTCCTAAAAGTGTTTCGATAGATGCTTTAGGGAATGTCTATGTGGTTGACGAAGGTAATAGTCGTATTCAGAAGTTTGGCTCAAACGGTAACTTTCTAGCCAAATGGGGCTCTTTTGGTTATGGCAATAGGGGGTGGACCCCAGTAGTTGGACAACCTGAATAGGTGAATAAGCTTTGAGTCT
>CAZSTT010000045.1:0-19899 GCA_964609705.1 uncultured Thermodesulfobacteriota bacterium | reverse complement strand
TTCATCACTCACGCGGCGTTGCTGCGTCAGGGTTTCCCCCATTGCGCAAAATTCCTCACTGCTGCCTCCCGTAGGAGTCTGGACCGTGTTTCAGTTCCAGTGTGGCTGGCCATCCTCTCAGACCAGCTAACCATCGTTGCCTTGGTAGGCCATTACCCCACCAACAAGCTAATGGTACGCGGGCTCATCCTCAAACGACAGCTTGCAAGCAGAGGCCATCTTTGACCGCAACCCCCGTAGAGGTCGTGGTCTTATTCGGTATTAGCACACCTTTCGGTGTGTTATCCCCAATTCGAGGGTAGATTACCCACGCGTTACTCACCCGTGCGCCACTTTACTCCCCCGGCAAGCCGGGGTTTCTCGTACGACTTGCATGTGTTAAGCACGCCGCCAGCGTTCATTCTGAGCCAGGATCAAACTCTCCAATTAAACTGGAAAGCTTATTCAACTACAAATTAAAAAAGGGACCACAAAACGGCTCACTATTTAGTTTTCAAAGATCAAGGTATTAAAAAAGATAACTTGTTTTTCTTATTTTGTCAAGAGGTATTATTTGCCTCGCAAAGTAAAAATAGAACCATATCTGTAAAAGAAGATTGTGTCAAGAAAAAAATCAAGAAAAAATGACTTTATGAAATCTTTTTTTCCCGATTTTCAATAGAAGGGTATGGTCCTTCACCTGGTCCGCTGAAATACTGAAATCATATGACGGGATTCGCTGATCGTTTAAAGAAACACCCCCCTGGGCTATCAACCGTCGGGCTTCCCCCCTGGTTTGGCAAACTCCGGCTTCCACCAGCAAGAGGTAGGCTTCCAGACCTTTTTCCAACTTTTCCTTGGCAAGCAAGCAAGTCGGGACAGAATCCATATCCAGGCCCTGACCATAAAAGAGGTTACGCGAAGTCTCCCGGGCTTTTTCCGCTTCTTCCCGGCCATGGGTGATCGTTGTGGCCTCCAGAGCCAATATCTCCTTGATCTCCCGTAAATCGGCCCCCTCTTTTCGCGACAGTTCCCTGATCTTATCCATGGGCAAAAAGGTGAACAGGGCCAAGAAACGTCCTACGTCCTGATCATCGGTATTGATCCAGAATTGGTAATATTCATAGGGACTGGTCCTTTCCGGATCAAGCCAGACTGCTCCTTTGGCGGTTTTTCCCATCTTTTCACCGGAACTGGTTACAATCAGGGGAAAAGTCAATCCGTAAGCCTTGCCGCCTTTCACGCGCCGGATCAGGTCGGTCCCGGCCACAATGTTTCCCCATTGATCTGATCCTCCCATTTGAAGTACACAATTCTCAGCGGAATACAAATGAAGAAAATCATAGGCTTGCAGCAGCTGGTAATTAAATTCAATAAAAGACAAACCGGTTTCCAGGCGCTGCTTGACCGACTCTGCGGCCAGCATCCGGTTGATGCTGAAGTGACGACCGATATCCCGCAAAAACTCGATATAATTCAAGGGAGCCAGCCAGTCTATATTATTCAATAAAACGCCTTTTTGGCCGTCCAAGACCATATACCGGGACAGTTGTTTTTTCAATCCTTCAGCATTCTCACGAATCTCTTCGTGACTCAAAACCGGACGCATCTCAGTTTTCCCGCTTGGGTCCCCGATCAAGGCCGTACCCCCCCCGACCAGGGCAATAGGACGGTGGCCATGTCGCTGTAGGTGAGCTAGAGCCATAATGGGAATTAAGCTCCCAACGTGCAGGCTCTTGGCCGTAGGATCAAAACCGATATAGGCGGTAACGGCTTTTTGTTCGAAAAGGGATTCCATCTCTTCAGGATCAGTCCCCTGTTCGATGAAACCGCGTTCCTTCATTGTCTTATAAAAGTTTTCCAATTGATTTCTCCACTCTTTGACTCTGTTTAGCTTGGAGCCGTCAGTTCGGAGTGAAGGTGATTTGTCCCCGAACTATTTACTTCGAACTCCGAACTAATAACCCCGAACTCATCACTCCGAACTCGAATCCAGCTTCTCCCTTATCCGGGTTATCCCCGTTGCCCGCCCTGTCTCCGGATCAATGGAAACAAGCGCCCCTTCCAGGACCAGGGCCCTTTTGGCCACTTCGAATTTATGGGGCATTTGAGTCAGAAACCGATCAATTGCTAATTCTTTCTTTACCCCGATAACCGAATCCGTTGGTCCGGTCATCCCCACATCAGTCATGTAGGCCGTCCCCTGGGGTAACACCCTCTCGTCGGAGGTTTGAATATGGGTATGGGTTCCCAAAACCGCACTGACCTTGCCGTCCAAGAACCATCCCAGAGCGACTTTCTCTGAAGTCGCTTCGGCATGCATGTCCACCAGAATAATCGGAGTTTCTTTAATCAATCTGGCCCGTTCCTCCAGACTTCTCCTAAAAGGACAGTCTACGGCTTCCATAAAAGTCCGGCCTAACATATTAAGAATTCCTACCCGGTGTCCGGACCTGGTCTCTTTGATTACCGATCCATTACCGGGTGTTTCAGCAGGATAATTGGCCGGCCGGATCAAGTCGGGGTTCTGTTGAATATAAGAAATAATTTCTTTTTTCTTCCAAATATGGTTTCCGGAAGTTAAAACCTGGATGCCGTTGGTCAATAATTCATCGGCTACTTTCACCGAAATTCCGATGCCTCCGGAGGCATTCTCTCCGTTGGCCACCACCAGGTCGACCTGAAAACGATCCATCAAGGGAGGCAATAATTCCCTGACCGCTTTACGTCCAGGTTTTCCAATGATATCACCGATAAATAAGATGTTGACGGACAATTTAACTTCCTTTGGTTATTGACACGGAAACAGGTCGACACGGGGGAGGGGGATTGGGGAGACACGGAGATCCTTAAAAATCTATTTCTCCGCGCCCCCGTGTCTCTGCGTCTCAGCGTCTGTATTATTATTTGGCGTATTCCACGGCCCGGATTTCCCGGATTACCGTGACTTTGATTTGTCCGGGATAGGTCAGAGTTTCCTCAATCTTTTTGGCAATATCTCTGGATAATACATAAATATCATTGTCGGTAACCTTTTCACTTTCCACGATAATCCTGATTTCTCGTCCAGCCTGAAGAGCATAGGTCTTGCCAATCCCTTCAAAAGACTGGGCGATCTTTTCCAGGTCTTCGAGGCGTTTAACATAGGTTTCCAACATCTCTTTCCTGGCTCCCGGCCGGGCACCGGAAAGGGTATCGGCCGCCTGTACCAGGACATCCAGAATGGATTCTAGGGGGACATCTTCGTGATGGGAGGCAATGGCATGAATGACGCGGTTCGATTCTCCATATCTTTTGGCCAAGTCCGCTCCGATGACGGCATGAGACCCTTCCACTTCATGATCCACTGCTTTGCCGATATCATGAAGCAGCCCAGCCCGTTTAGCCTGCTTGATATTTATCCCCAATTCTGCAGCCATGATCCCGCAAAGAAAAGCCACTTCTAGGGAGTGCTGAAGCATATTTTGTCCGTAACTGGATCGGTATTTTAATTTTCCCACCAGCTTAATCATTTCCGGATGGATCCCATGAACCCCGACATCGAAAGTGGCTGCTTCTCCGGCCTCCCGAACGGCTACCTCCACTTCTTGAGAGACCTTTTTGACCACCTCTTCAATCCGGGCCGGATGAATACGGCCATCACTGATCAACCTCTCCAATGAAAGACGGGCCACTTCTCTCCGAACTGAATTAAAACCGGATAATATTACCGCCTCCGGGGTGTCGTCGATAATCAAATCAATGCCCGTGGCCGCCTCGATGGCTCTGATATTCCTCCCTTCCCGCCCGATGATTCGCCCTTTCATTTCTTCGTTAGGAAGGTTTACATAGGAAACAGTTTTTTCAGCCACATAATCTCCGGCATAACGTTTGATAGCTAGGGAAATAATCTCTTTGGCCTTTTTGTCGGCAATTTCTTTGGCCTCGTTTTCCAGGCGGCGAATGGTCTTGGCCGCTTCGTGTTTGGCTTCATTTTCCATGGCCTGGAGCAGCAGTTCCTTGGCTTCCTGGGAAGATATGCCGGCCAGGTATTCCAATTGTTTCTTCTGTTCACTGATCAATATTTCGTATTTTTCATTTAATTCCTGGGTATCTTTTTCTTTTTGAGTCAGTGCCTTTTCTCTTTTTTCAAACTCGGACTCCCTTTTTTCGATGATTTCAATCTTTCGGTCCAGATTTTGTTCTTTGTTCAGGATTCTTTTTTCCTGATCTTGGATTTCTTGTTTACGTTCCTTGGTTTCCTTTTCAAATTCCATTTTCATTTGATAGAGGCTGTCCTTAGCCTGTAACATAGCCTCTTTTTTAACGGTCTCGGCCTCTTTTTTGGCTTCTTCGACAATTTTCTTGGAGAGGGTTTCAATGGATTCAACCCGGCTCTCTGTAAATTTTTTCCGGACGAAAAAACCGATCAGGATTCCCAAAAAAAAGGCCAGGAGAATTCCGCTGATCAAACCAATCAATTGTGATGAGATAGACATGATTTCCTTATATTTCCGATAAAATGAGAGTTCATTTGAGACAATGACTAATCCTTTTTCGGGAGTCAGATTATGGACAAACTGGCGAAGGAATATCCTGGGGGATTCCCCGGGGAGGAAAGCTAATTCAAAAGATGGGTTTTAAGGTTTAAAAATAAAGTAAAATGTCATATTCAGTTATTATATTGTGACCCAAACCTTTTGAGGATAGCCGATTCATTTATTCCTTCTTGATTTATATATTAAACCGTCATGCCACGCTTTTTTAGTGGCGGGGCACCACGAATCATGAAAATAGGCTGGAGTAACGAGCAGCCGCGAATCCTATTTTCGTGTTAAACCTCATTTTTCAACAAGAGGTGGTAAGTCTAACTTGGTTATCCATTGACGGCTTTTGGCATCTACCATCTTTTCCATCTGATCCAAGGTTTCTTTAGTCTGAAGATAGTCAAAGGCTATGTTCAAAGCCGCCAATATGACCAGATGGACTTTGTTGGCCGAAGGCAAAGAGGATTGAACTTCTTTAATCCTTTCGTTAAGTACAGCCGAAACCTTTTCCATTAGTCCGGGGTCTAAATCCCCCCTCAGGGTATATTCATTTCCCAATATGTCAACTTTAAATAATTCAGACACGAGCTAAGCAATTACTCCAATACCAGGCTAATTTTTTGTAATATTCCGTCGATTTTGCCTTTAATCAGTTCTTTTTCTTCTTCCAAGACATCCAGTTGTGCCTGGGCGTTTTGGATAACAACTTCTTTTTCCTCGATTTTTCTTTTCAGGGCTAGGTTTTCCTGGGAAAGGGCTTCCAGCTTTTTTACCGCTTGTTCAATTTTTTGCTCTAATATTTCAAACACTTGCCGCTCCATAAATTATTCGGGATATTTTTTCCAATTTATAAAATAATATCTTGTATTAGAAAGAAAAGTCAAGAATTAATTGAGTCTTTTCTCCTTGCTAACCTTTCCTGGCTATGTTAAACTTTCGGTTAAATATTATTTTACCCTCTATTAATATTTGTGGCGATAGGCGTTCACCAAATGCGCCAATTCCGATCTGTGAGAAAAGGAGAACTTCTACTTTAGACACGGAAAGGAGGTGATTGTATGGCTGCCCGGGTTGCCAGAGTAACAGAGATTATCGCTGCTTCACCGAAGAGTTTTGAAGATGCGATTTCCCAGGGGTTCAAAAGGGCCACCAAGACCTTAAGGGGAATCACCGGCATGAAAATTATTGAACAACGTATCGCAGTGGAAAACAACAAAATGATTGAATATCGTGTTAAACTAGAAGTGATTTTTGTTTTAGAATCTTAATAGGGGTTGGCAGAGAAATACGAAAAGGCCCCGAAAGGGGCCTTTTTTTATGGTTCAATCCCTTATAATAGTTAACAACCAAGATGCCCACCTATTCTTATAAAGATATTTCCAAGATCCTGGAACAAGCAGAAAAAGGCCGTCCTGCTCCCATCTATCTTATCGCCGGTGACTCCTATCTCTCTAATGATGTTCACGAACAACTGATTGGCCGGTTGATCCCTCAAGAACAGCGATTTTTTAATCTGGAAATCGTTGATGGAGAAAAGGAAGATATTCCTTCCATTCTGGACAGGCTTCAGACCTTTCCTTTTTTACCGGGGCGTAAGGTGGTTTCAGTCAAAAATCCTCTTCAGATATTTTCCACCGGCGGCCATGATCGGCTTATAAGAAAGGCGGAAGAAGCCTGGCAGAAAGGGCAAACGGAACGTAGCTCCCGCTTTCTGCGGATACTGTTAGGGGATGCCGGGATACCTCCGGACTTTATGGAAGGGGGATATGAGGTAAACGAAGATATCCTTAGGGAAAAACTTTTCCCGGAGAAGGAGGGCCCTCTCCCCGATTGGATTAAGGCGGCCCTACACCAGATGAGGGATCACTGGCCTGAGGAATCAATAACCCAGAATCCCGACGACCTTCTGGAATCCGCTATCCGGAAGGGATTCCCCAAGGATCATATCTTGATTATCACCTTGGAAGGCCCCGCCGGCTTAAAAAAGATTATCAAAACCATTGCCGAGTATGGAGTAGTTATTAACCTCGCCTTAAAACAAAGCAAAAAAGGGGAACAAACGGCTACCTTAAAAGGATTTTTAAAGGCCCGGCTCGTGCAAGAGGGCAAAACCATTATGCCCCAAGCGGAAGCGATGTTATTGGAACGGGTAGGTTCTGAGACCTTTCTTTTGGAAATGGAAATCCAAAAACTGGTGGCCTATGTCGGGAGTCGGAAACAAATCCAGCCAAAAGACATTACCGAAATCGTGGGGGCATTTCGGGAAGAACCCTTATATGAATTGACCGCCGTCCTGGGGGAACGGAAGTTGGAAGAGGGCCTTCGAAAACTTAGCCAACTCTGGGAACAGGGATATAATCCTTTACAAATCCTGGCCGGCATCACCAATACCTTACGCCGATTATTAACAGCCAAAGAAATCCTGGGAACGATTTCCGAAGCCTCTCCCCGAATTTGGCAGGATTTCGGAGCCTTTTCCGCCAAAGTGCTTCCCCGATTTAAGCAGATCCCGTTGCCGGCAGCTTTGTCGAAGGTCCACCCTTTTGTATTATTCAACACCCTAAAGACTGCCCAAAATTTTTCCCGGCCTCATTTGATTTTGGCCCTGGAAACCCTTCATGAAACTGATCGATTGCTCAAAACCAGCGGGGCCACCCCCGATTTTCTTCTGGAAGATTTCATTATTAACTTTTGCAGGAGATAAAAAAGTCGGCTATCTGGGTGTCAGGTATTTTTAGGGCTGACCTGATTGCTTCCGGCCACCTTTCTAAGGGCTAACGCTTTTTATGTTTCATTCCAGAAAGTGGACGTTTTTTCACATTCTTTTATGCCGCTTCAGGTCGTGGAACCAGGCGGGAAGGATAGGGCGGTGAATGATGGAATAGTGGAGTGAGGGAGTATTGGAGTAATGGAAAGAAAAACCAATACTCCATTACTCCAATTTTACAAACCACGGATAACTGATTTTATTAATATATTAAGCTTTATTAAGATCTTATCCTACCTTCACCACCAGGGCCGCTCCCGTATCCCCGGCCGCACAACCGGCAAATAAGCCATACCCACCGCCGATTTTGACCAACTCTTCAATCAGTTCTACGGTGCACCGGGCTCCGGTTGGCCCCTGGGGATGCCCGAAAATCAGAGAACTTCCGTAATTATTGAATATCGCTTCGGGAATCTTCATCACCTTACCCATGACAATGTCATTAACCGTAAAGGGATTATGGGTCTTAACGGCTTTCAGATCTTTGACTCCGATTCCGGCCCTTTCCAGGGCCATTTCAGCTGCCGGTGAGACCGCCGCGGCCATGTGGGCTTTCTGTGCCCGGGAAAACCCATAACTGATTAATTGAATGGTGACTTCTTTGTCAGAGCTCAGTTCCTTGGCCTTCTCCCGACTGGTCACCATAAGTCCGGCATTGCCGTCGGCCGGATGAGTTTGAGCTCCAAAAGAGATACATCCCCCGGCCAGGACCGGTTTGAGAGGAGCCAGACCCTCGGGGGTGCAGGGAGTGACTCCTTCATCCCCTTCTGTAATCAGGGATTTCTTTTTGGAAATACGGGTTTCAACTGGAATCATATACCCCTTTTGAAATTCCCGGTCGTTGGCCAGACTCATCAGGTATTGTTCATACCGTCTTACGGCCATGGCGTCCGATTCTTCTTTGGCAATACCGCCTACCATGAGGGCCACATTTTCCGAAGTTCTGATCATGGCTTCCCCGGCATAGGGATCGCGGTTGAAATTATCCATGTTCCAATTCTCGCTGATCACCTCGCCCCCCGGTCCGTTAGGATTGGGCCAGACAGTGTGGGGACCATTGGAACAGCGGTCCATGGTGGCCACCAGGACATTTCGGTGATCCCCTGACTCCACCCACAAGCCCGCCGTATAGATGGCCGCGGCACTGGTGGCACAGGCCTGGCTGATAGTCGGGCCGCTGATCTTGTCATTCCCCAGTAAACCGCAAAACCAAGGATTAGCATAGAACCAGGCCGGTTGGCCGATCGTCATGCCCAGGACGCACCCGTCAAAAATATCCGGCGTAAAGCCACGGATTTCTAAAAATTTCCGCGCTGTTTGAGCCCCTAATTCAACGGCATTAATGTTTTGGAAGGACATCTGCCAACGGGAAAAGGGAGAAGACCAGTAGCCCTTATAAGGGATAAAAACTTTCTGAAACATGAAGACCTCCTTATGATTTGGCGGAATGAGATTTCAAATTCTCTCGGGTTAGTTCGAAAATAGGTTCCGAGTCAAACATGCCTAATTTCATGTTTGGTGGTGTCACGCCACCAAAATCGTGGCATGATGGTTTAAAAATATAGAGACCCCCCTTTTTTATGTCAAGAGTTTAATTGAGCGATTGAGAATCTTCCAAGGGAAACTCCAGAATGAAGGTGGTCCCTTTTCCCACTTCGCTTTGGACTTCGATGGTTCCCCCATGTTCCCGGACAATGCCGTAAACCGTGCTCAATCCCAATCCGGTTCCTTTTCCCACCTCTTTGGTGGTGAAAAAGGGTTCAAATATTTTAGGAATATTTTCCGGCGGGATGCCCATTCCGGTGTCGGAAACTTCCAAAACCGCCTTTTTTTCTGAGGGGCGTTGGTAGGTGCGCAGGGTCAGGGTGCCCTTGCCTTCCATGGCATCAACGGCATTGATGATCAGATTGACTAAAATTTGATTCAGTCGGTTGGGATCGGCTGAGATTAAAGGCAAGTCAGGGTCGATTTCTAAAATGACCTGAACGCTGGGCTGGACGATCGGACCTAAAAACAGGGGACTTTGAATCAGGGACTGCTTGCTTAGAAGGTCAACGGTCTGCCTTACTGACTGATTGATACTGCAGGAGACACGCTGATGGGCGGACTTGCGGCTGAATTCCAATAAGTCCTTGACGATCTCTTTGCAGCGTATGGTCTGGTCAATGATTTCTTTGAGGTCTTTCTGCTTGGGATCCTCCGGAGGAGTTTCCTCCAGCAAGAGATTGGCATAGATCAAGATCCCTCCCAGGGGGCTGTTCAGTTCGTGAGCTACTTTCGCCGAAACTTCTCCCATAGAGGCCAATTTACTGGCCTGGATCAATTGATCATTGAGTAATTGGTTTTTCTCATCCCGCTTTCGTATCATTTTAATGATAATATAAGTAATGGACACCGTCAGGAAAATAAGACCCAGGCTGCTTAAAAATAGAAAGACCAATGTTGCCCAATTGGCCTTATTGACCTCTTTAAAGGCTTCATTGTAGTCCTGCTTAATCACCAGCAACCACCGTGGATCTTTTAGCCAGGTATAGGCGATGATCTGCCGGGGAAAGGTCTGAGCGAGACCTCTCTTCTCCCCACCGATGATATCAACCCCGCTGCCTTTCTGAAATTTTTCTATGGGCAGGGGGGTCTTTCCCATAATCTTGTCCCTTCCATGAGGGATGGTTTGAAAGATCCCTGATTGATTGACCAGGTAGGCTTCACCGGTTTTGCCGATTCGGACATTTTCAACCAGGGAACGAAAATATTCCGTATCGATAGTCGCCCTTAAGATCCAATGATGTCCTTTTTCCGAATGTAAAAAAGCGATGATGAAATGGGGGGAATTGCGGTAACCCATAAACATGTCACTAATAAAAACCCCTTTTAGCAGCACTTCTCTGAACCATAAGGTTTGAGAGTAGTTTTTATCCATGAGTTGATAGGGACCGACGTAGGAGAGATGCTTCCCTTGATCGTCGATTACACCCAAATCGATGAAGAAATGACCATTTCGGTTAAGTGCCCCAAATACACGGTTAAGATTTTCATGACTCCGCAACTGATTTAAAGGGTGGGTTTCAACCACCATTTCAAGATCTGAGGCCCTTTCTCTTAAAAACAACTCTATTATTTTACGGTGGTCTTCAACCTGCCCTTGAAAGTAATTTTGTAACCGGGTAATAGAAAAATTGGAGGAATAATGATAGATCCCCCAGCCGACCAAAAGGTGGGGGATCAAGGAGGTTACAAAAATCAACAGGATAAAATTGCGATATAATTTGGAATAACTTTCTTTTTTTTGATGGGGGTCCTTCATTACTTTTTCCCTTTTGTATCCCGGCAGCAGGACCTGGCCGCGCTTCGGAGTCAGGATTCCTGCAGGGAACATTTCTTTGATTCAATCGGCCCTCTATTACCGCCTGCGGCGGGATGGGTTCCTGAACCAAGAAGGGGAAGGCGCTCTCCGGTTAACCGGTTCCAATTGAGAGGTTTTTTTCCTGATTACCTTCCCAGGTTATCTTCTAACAAAAAAGAAATGATTATGCCACTTTTATCGACTGGCGCCCGGCGGGCCATCTTTCCTCTTGATCTCTCTTCCCTGCCTATAATATAATCCCTAATCTTAAAAAAACCGGCTACATCCCCAAGCCGACCTCAGGAGAAGATCATCCGTTGATATCAGATCCCCTCAAGAAATTAATCAAGATGGTCATTCCCTTTCACGATTGGAAGATCAGAAGAAAACTGATCAGTATCACTCTTTTATTGGTTCTGTTCCCCCTTTTAGTGGTCGTCTACTTCAGCCTGGCCCGGTTCGATGAGGCACTCAAAAAAGCCGCCGAAGAAGACCTGGATCATCTGGTCAGGAACATCTATGCCCTGTGTAAGGCTAAGCATGAAATGATGCCGGATACGAATGTTCCCTTCTTGGTGAAAAGCGGCAAACTCCAAACCTTACGTGAAACGATCCGTCAGATCAAAGTGGGGGATACCGGGTATGCCTATACCATCGACAGTTCCGGTTATCTGCATATCCATCCGGCCAAGGAGGGGGAAAATATCCTGGATTCCACCGATACAGCCGGCTTTAAATACATAAGGGCCATGATTAAAGAAGCCCAGGTCCTGGGAGACGGCCAGGTTGGGACTTTGAGCTATCCCTGGATAAATCCGGAACTGGGAGAAACCGAACCTAGGCAGAAACTGACTAAATTTATCTATTTTAAACCCTGGGATTGGATCATTTCCGCCGGAGCCTATGAAGAAGAAATTTATCATGCCCTTCATGAAACCGAGCGGTTTATCTTTTCCGTGGTGCTGGTCAGCCTGGTTATCGCCGTTGGATTGACCGTCTTCCTTGCCCGATTCCTGACCAAACCGATCCTGGACCTGACCCGGGTGACCGCTCAAATGTCGGCCGGAGATCTTTCGCAGCGAGTAACCATACAGGGCCGGGACGAGATCGGGACCCTGGGGGAATCATTCAATTTGATGTCGGAAAAGATCCAAGCCTACACTTCAAATCTGGAAAACCTGGTGGAAATCCGGACCAGGGACCTTATGGAATCCCGGGAAAAGTATCGTTCCCTTTCTCAATTTTTAACCAGTATCCTGGAGAGCTCCACCCAATACGGCATTATCGCCATGGACATCAATGGGACCATCACCGAATTTAATAAAGGTGCGGAAAAACTCTTTAAATGGAAAAATGAGGAGGTTGTCCATAACCAGAACATAGCCGTCACCTTCCTGCCCTCTATGTCCGAGAAAGAGATGCAAAAATCCTTGTTACATCGGATCAGGACAGAAGGATTAATCAATCAGGAGATGGACCGGGTTCGGAAAAACGGTGAACGATTTCCAGCCTCATCTTCTCTAACGGCCATTGTTGATCCCACGGGGGAAGTGAATGGTTTTGTTGAAATCATCAGAAATATTACCCTAAGAAAAGGACTGGAAAAAGAACTGCGGGAGACCAAGGATTTCCTGGAAAACATTATGGAGAGTTCCGTGGACGGCATCGCCACCACTGATCTCAAGGGCAAAATCACTTACCTGAATAGGGCGTTTGCCGAGATGCTGGGATACCAGAAATCAGATCTTTGGGGGAACCATATTTCAATGATTTATGTCCGGGGTATTGAGGAGGCCCGGGATATCATGAACCATATCAGGGCTGATGGACGAATTGAACACTATGAGATGGAAATCAAAAGGAAGACCGGAGAAGTCCTGACCTTTTTGACTTCGGCTTCTCTGCTCCAGGAGGAAGAGGGGAAAGTAATCGGCACATCCGGAATTTTCAAAAACATTACCGAGCAGAAGCGTCTGGAGGCCAAACTTAAGGAGACCCAGTTTTACCTGGTGGAAGCCACCAAAATGAGGGCCCTGGGAGAGTTGGTAGCTGGAGTGGCCCATGAATTAAATAATCCTCTAATGGCCTCCCAGACAATCCTTCACGTCATCACAAACAACCTTCATGAAGAATGTCCCAACCGGGAACGGCTGGAAATCATCAGCCGGTGTAACAACCGGATCGAAAAGATTGTTAATCACCTGCGGGAGTTTTCCCGGCAAACCGAATCCGATTTCCAGGAGCTGGACATCAATCAACCGGTAGAAAACGCCTTGATGCTCACCGGCCAGCAATTGCTCAACCATAACGTAACCTTTAACCGGAATTTAACTGAGGGGTTGCCAAAGATTGCCGGGGATTCCGGTCAGCTTGAACAGGTCTTCCTTAATCTTATTTCCAACGCCAGGGATGCCATGGAGAAGGTAACCGGTCCGAAAGAATTGACCATTCATTCCTACCTCAGTGATGAAGAGGAATCACCGATGGTGATTGTTTCAGTGAAAGATACTGGCGAAGGGATCCCGGAAGTGCTCCTCACCAAGGTCTTTGAACCGTTTTTCAGCACTAAACCGGTCGGCAAAGGTACCGGTTTAGGCCTCTCCCTGTGTTTTGGCATTGTGGAGGCCCACGGGGGAAGGCTGAAAATCACGAGTCAGGTCGGTGTCGGGACCGAGGTTAAAATTCTCCTTCCCGTAATGAGAAAATCATAGGTTGTCTATTATTATAGAAAACAAGGAGTCAGGATATGGCAAAACGTATACTTATTGTGGATGATGATGAATTGGTCCTTATGGCCATGAAAGAACTTCTGAAATCTCAAAATTATGAAGTTCTCACCTTTTCCAGAGGTTCCGAAGCCTTAAAAAAAATGGATCAGGAAGTATTAGACCTGATGATTCTGGATATTGTCATGCCTGAAATGGATGGCTTTGAGCTATGCAAGAAAATCAGGGAAAAAGAGGGTGGCCGGAAAACACCCATCCTGTTTTTGTCAGCCAAAAATCAGGAAGAGGATCAAAAGCGTGGGCTTGAGGTGGGCGCCAATTTGTTTATATCCAAGCCGATCAACCCCCAAAGACTTCTGGCCTTGATAGCCGATATAATCGGATGAAGCTTAAGGAAGGAATCAAAGGTCGGGATGGAAAATGAGGTGAGAATGGGGACGATTTTTATTTATTCCGGAGAAATGGGATATTTTGATTTTGGATATGATCACCCTTATAAACCGGAGAGGGCGGTCAAGACCTTCGATCTTTGCACCCGATACGGGGTCATGAATCATCCCTGGATGAACGTTCTCGATCCTGAGCCCCTGGATCCGAACCTTCTCACTCTTTTTCATACGCCTGCCCTGATTCAGGCCGTGGAGAAAGCCGGCCGGGGGGAGTTTGATCTGGAGATGATGGAATTCGGCTTAGGGACCAAAGATAACCCGATTCTTCCGGGAATTTATGACTGGTCCTTGCGGGCCGCCGGAGGAACTCATCGAGCCATGGAATTGATCCTGGCCGGCCAGGCTGAGGTCGCCTTCAATCCTTTTGGAGGCTTTCATCACGCCATGCCGAACCATGTCGAAGGGTTCTGTTACTTAAACGACATTACCATTTCCATAATGGCTGCCCTTAAAAAAGACCCGGGGCTGAAAGTGGCCTATATTGATTGCGATGCCCATCATGGGAATGGCGTTCAAGAGGCCTTTTATGAAGATCCAAGGGTAATGGTGATTTCCCTTCATGAGACGGGGAAGACCCTTTATCCCTGGTCTGGCTGGGAAACGGAAACCGGGAAAGGGGAGGGGGAAGGGTTTACGATTAATGTGCCCCTGGAACCCGGGACTGATGACGAGGTGTATGCCTTTGCCTTTGAGGCTATAGTTCCCCCCTTGGTCAGATCCTTTGCCCCGGATATTATTGTTGCCGAACTAGGGGCCGACACCTTGATTTCCGATCCTCTGACCCACCTGAAGCTGACCAACAATGGATATCAGAAAGTCGTAAGACATATTCAGAGGCTTTGTCCAAAGGTGATCGGTCTGGGAGGCGGCGGGTATGATCTCTACCGAACAGCCCGTTGTTGGACCCTGGCCTGGGCCATTTTGAATCAGGTCGTGCCGGTTGATGAATTTGCCGGCCTGGTCGGCGGGATGATGTTCGGTCCCGAAATGGAAGTGGGGAGTCTTTATGACTACCCCTATTTAAGTGAAGGGGAAATCAAGGATAAAGCGTTCCAGGAGGCTCGAAGAGTGGTGACCTATATTCAGGATGTGATTTTTCCCCTGCATGGGATTTAAAAAAGTTCGGAGTGGGGAGATCGGAGTTCAGAGACAACTACCTCTGGCTTATACTACTCCGAACTCCGAACTGAAAATTTCCCTTATTCTCCACGAACACTATAATCCAAGCGTTACTTTTCCCCCGGTTTTTTCAGAAACCGGCAAAGGACGACTGCTACGATTAATATCACCGCCGAGATATAAAAAGACAGCGAATAAGAACCGGTACTATCCTTGATATACCCGGCAATTAAAGGCATTAAAAACCCCAATCCCCAACCCAGAAATACAAACCCATAGTTGACCCCCAGATTTTTTGAACCAAAGAAATCGGCCGTAAAGGCGGGCATGATCGAAAGCCCCCCTCCATACTGCCAATAGGCCACACCGGTGGCTAAAAACAAAAGAGGAATACTCTCGGCCTGGATGATAAAAGGGGTGGCCAATAAGAATACCGCCGAAACCAGTAAATTGACGGTATAGGCGTTCCCCCTCCCGATTTTATCCGAATAAAGTCCGGAACCGACCCGGCCGAGGGCATTGATCAAACCGCCATAGGCAGCGATGATCCAGGCGTTTCTGGCAAAAAACTCGAGTTTCCCGGCGGTCTTGGCCAGGAGGGGAGCGGCATTGGCAATGACCAGGAGACCGGACTGGGCGCTCCCGATGAACATCAAAAGCAGGGCATAATATTGCCATTTAGACAACATCTCGGCTGGGGGATAATCGGCTGCTGCCGTAGTGGTAACAGGTTTAGCCCCCACTTTACCCGGGGGCGGTCCTACGGGGACATAACCGGCAGGTGGATTGGATAATAATTGACCGGCAATAATCACCACAATCGCAAAAATGATCCCCAAGCCGATAAAGCTCCCGGAAATACCGTATTTCTCAATAAAAAATTGTGCCAAAGGGGCAATATAAAGTGCTGCCCCGCCATAACCGCCGACCACAATGCCGGCGATTAACCCCCTTCGGTGAGGCCCGAACCATTTGAGGGCTGCCGGTGTCGGTGCGGCATATCCGAGTCCCATACCGATACCACCGAGTACCCCAAATCCAAGGATCAATCCCAAATAGCTTTTCATTAAGCCGGCTATGATGCAACCTACTGCCAGGGAAAG
Source organism: uncultured Thermodesulfobacteriota bacterium (assembly GCA_964609705.1). GTDB lineage: Bacteria > Desulfobacterota > RBG-13-43-22 > RBG-13-43-22 > RBG-13-43-22 > RBG-13-43-22. The sequence continues at coordinate 3,887 of CAZSTT010000045.1, read as the reverse complement.
TCCGCCTAATGTGGCCCCGATTTTCGGACCATATCTGTCCTGGAGCTTGCCTCCGGGTATCATAAATACGGCAAAAATGAGGCCGCAGAGGAAATAGGCCACTGTCCCTTGCGTATCCGTCAAATAGGCCCAGCCGGCATTTATGCCGGTCATCATTTCCCCGACATCGGCCTTTCCTTTATTAACCAACGCCTTTTTCCAGACACTCCAGGCATAAAGCATACCCAGACAGAGATTAACCGCTACTCCGGCAAAGGCAACAACCCAGGCCCTTCCCGGTTCTTTTTCTATTTGTGTTGACATGGTTTTATATCCTTCATTAAACCTTTTAGATTAAATTATGGTTTGATAAGGGCCAAAAGGCTATAACACAGAGACCCGGAGGAAACAAAGAGATATTGTTAATTTTCACCGAGAGGTCTGCCAATGTAGCACCTCTCTAACTTCTGGGTCTCTGTGGTAAAAGTGTTTATTTAGAAAACTAAATTAAAACTCTCCTTCCTTACAACCGGCCTTTCACGATGTCTTCAACAACCGAAGGATCAGCCAGGGTTGTGATATCGCCGAGTTGGCTGATCTCGCCGGAAGCAACCTTTCGCAGAATCCGCCTCATGATCTTACCGGATCTGGTCTTCGGAAGACCGGGAACAATCTGCAGCTTTCCGGGAGAGGCAATGGGACCGATTTCCTTTCTCACCTGGGCTACCAGGTCTTTTTTCAACTGATCACTTTCCTCAAAACCCACTTTGAGGATTACATAAGCATAAAGATCTTCCCCTTTAATGTCATGGGGGAAACCGACTACGGCTGCCTCAGCTACGGCGGGGTGGGAAACCAGGGCGCTTTCAACCTCGGCGGTACCGATTCTGTGGCCGGAAATATTGACCACGTCGTCAATACGTCCCATCAGCCAGAAGTATCCGTCTTCATCTTTTCTGGCTCCATCACCGGAAAAGTAAAAACCGGGTTGCTGGATAAAGTAGGTGTTGTAGAATCTCTCTGGTTCTTTATAGACGGTTCTCATCAGACCCGGCCATGATCTTCTGATGCACAGCTCTCCGCCTTCATTAACCCCGGCCTCCACAGCCGGCTCATCCGTCGAGCCCCTTCCTTTCAGGATGACCGCATCAACCCCAAAGAAGGGCAGGGTGGCCGAACCGGGTTTTGTCGGCCAGGCTCCGGGGAGGGGTGTAATCAGGATTCCCCCGGTCTCAGTTTGCCACCAGGTGTCTACTATGGGGCATTTTTCCCGACCGATTAATTTATGGTACCACATCCAGGCTTCCGGGTTGATCGGCTCACCAACGGTACCCAGGAGCCGAAGCGATGAAAGATCTCTACCCAAAGGCCATTTGTCGCCTTCTCTCATGATCGCCCGAATGGCCGTTGGTGCGGTATAGAATATATTGACCTTAAATTTCTCCACAACCTGCCAGAATCGGTCAGGCTGGGGATAAGTAGGAACGCTTTCGAAAACGATCGATGTGGCGCCGTTGGCCAGCGGGCCGTAAACGATGTAGGAGTGACCGGTTACCCAACCGATATCGGCTGTACACCAGAAAATATCTTTGTCTTTATAATCAAAGATATACTTGAAGGTTATGTAGGTATAAACCATATAACCGCCGATCGTATGGAGGACCCCTTTGGGTTTGCCGGTTGATCCCGAAGTATAGAGGATAAAAAGCGGATCTTCGGCGTCCATCTCTTCAGCCGGACAGTTGTCGCTGATATCGGCGGCTTTCATTTCATCCTGCCACCAAAAATCCCTTCCGGCAGTCATCGGCACCTCAAAATTCTCCAGCCGTTTAACCACAAAAACCGTGTCGACCTGATGCCCTTGTTTGCTGCAATAGTTAACGGCGGCATCGGCATTGTTTTTGGAACTCACTTGCTTGCCGGCTCTCCAATAACCGTTGGCAGTAATAAGCACCTTGGCCCCGGCGTCCAGAATCCGGTCTCTTAAGGCTTCGGCAGAGAAACCTCCGAAGACGATCGTGTGGACGGCTCCCACTCGTGCGCAGGCCATCATGGCGATAGGGAGTTCGGCGATCATGGGCAGATAAATAGCAACCCGATCGCCCTTCTTAACGCCTTTTTTCTTCAGCACATTGGCAAATCTGGAGACTTCTTTTAAAAGCTCTTTGTAAGTAAATTTCTTAACATCATCATCCGGCTCGCCCTGGAATATGATCGCAACCTTATCTCCCTTGCCTTTTTCAACCTGATAATCAAGACAGTTGTAGGTAATGTTGGTCTTGCCGCCGACAAACCATTCCAATTTGGCATTTTTGAAATCTTCGACATTCACTTTGTCCCATTTCTTGAACCAATGCAGCTCTGAAGCCACGCCACCCCAGAATTTTTCAGGATTCTCAATCGATTCTTTCCACATCTTTTCATACTCTGCTCTGCTTTTGATGTAGGCCTGATCAACAAACTCTTTGGAAGGGGGGAACTGCCTCGTTTCCTCCATCATTGATTTAATTTCTGCCATGCTCAACCTCCTGATTTATATTTGAAAGCGTCACAACTCTTTTCTAATAATTATTATTACTGATATTTCTGTTAAAATATAAAATCCTAATTAAACGCCATGCCCCGCCAAGAGTGTGGCAGTACGATACGGTCGGCCTATCGGCTCCCAAAAGGGAGCCTTTTCAAAAGCTCGACGATTAGGCTTCCAATGGAAGCCTAATCAAAAGCTCGATTAAGTCGAGCGGTCCGAGCGGCCCGACCTAAACAGGAGACATCTAGAGGATGCCGGGACATGAAAACAGACAGGTCAAAGAGTAGCCTTAAAACCTATTTTCGCACTAAACCGTCATGCCCCGCTAGGGGCGTGACACCACCAAATATGAAAATAGAACTCGGGTGATTAACTCAATTTTCGCACTAAAGATATCAGTCCTAACTCATTCCCTCCTTCCCTCAAGCGCTTGTTAGATATGGAACATCTGCTCCTGAATTATTAAAAAATAGATCTTAAGTGTAAAAATTGGATAAGGATAGAAAACGACATTTTCCTGAGGAAAAGTCATGCTTATTATTAAAAATATTTTGCAAACTTTATACCAACCAGTCAAAGAGGGCTTACAGAAGATAAAAAATGGATGCTCCTTGGTCTTGGCCCTCCTTATCATTTTGATTTTAATAAATATTTTAGGAATTTATGACTTATTTTTTTTGTTCAAATTTTATGGCGCTGTTAGCTGATGGCAAAAAAAATATGCCAATATTTTTTACAAGTTGTAAATCTTATTATGGTTATCTGAGGTTGTGAATTTATTAACTTTTTGACTCCCAACACTCAACATCTTCCAGGGACTCTTTCCCGGATGGAGGACGCATATAATGGATTTTCCAATTTGTCCGATAAACGGTCATGCACGCCCTTGGTGGCGTGATGTCTGCACAAGGCAGACCGTGATGCCACGATCCGGTCGACTTTGTCGACCTAAAAAAGAGTCGTCCCTTTGGACGCCGGGACATGAAAATAGACCGGGTCAACGAGATGCCTCGAAATCTGTTTTCGTATTAAACCGCCATGCCCCGCCTTTTGGGGCGTGGCACCACGAACTATGAAAATAGGGCTAGGCATGAGTGGCCTCGAATCCTATTTTCGAACTAAAGTCGGATATCCTAATAATTCAACAAGATTATCAGGTTCCTTATTTTTTTCTTGCAAAATTAGAAAAATTCAATCAGGGTAAAAACCTGACAAAAAACAACCTGCCGGAACCAAAGGGTTAACTTGATTTTTATCCGGGATATAAAGGATGGCTTATATTTCCAGGCCGGCGATCAAAGCATCCTATGTGAATTGTTGCATCCCGATCATCAAGGCTTGCCGCTTCAGATAGGATTTAGCCTGGCCCACGCCAAAG
>CAZSTT010000044.1:15117-19990 GCA_964609705.1 uncultured Thermodesulfobacteriota bacterium | reverse complement strand
GGGCTGCTCAATGACCCACCGGGCATAGGCCCTCAGGTCGTTTCTTTCCCGGTTGGTAAGCCAGTGATAGGCCTTCTCCCATCGGTCCAGCAGGAGACCGGCTTCCGGATCGTTTGATTTGCCCAAAGTCTCAATCGGCAGAAGGGTCTTTAGAAAAACAGCCCAGACTATTTTTCTGAAGACCGGCAGATCCTTAATCTGTTGCCAAATCTGCTGTTCCTCCAAGGAATCTTCCAGTAAATATTCCAGTAACCGATTTTGATAAAATCCTAATCCCCACCCATTCAACAATCTGACCACTGCTTCGTCTTTCAGAGCCACTGAAAGCAAATAAACCAATTGCTGGAGCAAGGGTAGATCCAGTCCTCCGGACCTGGCGGTTTCCTGAAGGTTCTCGGAAAAAAGAAATCGATAAAATTCCGGCTTTCCGTGGAGCAGGGCATGGCCGATCTCATGTTGCACCACACCCGGGATGATTTCTTCAGGAATACTCCGGATCTTTTCCAGGGACAGGTGAATCCTGGGGTAACCCCTCCAGGCCTCGTGGGTGGCCAGGAAGTTAGATTCATCACCGGTGACGACCCCTAACTCGGCTTTTTCCCGGACGTCGAATTCCTGAAAATCTTTTTCTTTCTCCCAGAGGTGAAAGGAAATACGATCCGGGGCCATTCCGGGCCCGGTTTTCTCCATTACCTCTCCGGCCCAATTTTGGACTTTGAGGAGAAAGGATTCATTGACCTGGCCCATCAAGACGGCTTCTATCATGGTTATCATTTAAAATATTTCCAGCAGTTAAGTCAAATAGAAAGGGATGTCGGTTTGGTTTTTCTCCCAGTTGGTTGGTGAAAGGGGTCGAGGATTCAAGGTTGAAAGGGTTTGTTTCCCAAATATTTTTGGAGATAAGCTGAATATTTTGGATGAATTAAATATCGCCAGAGAGCCTCCTTGGTGATATGATTATGACAGGAGGGTTAAGTCCGGCATGATCGACTAAAGAGGATATGGAGGAGGACTCGTGCAGTTTAAATATGGTCTTGACGAAAAAGTGCCCCTGGGGGAAAATTTGCTTTTGGGACTGCAATGGCTTTTTATCGCTATCCCTTCTATTTTAATCATAGGCAAGATTGTCGGGGGCCTTCACTACACCAGCCCCTTGGACCAGGTCCTTTATCTGCAAAAGATGTCCTTGGTCATGGCCCTGACCATCTTTTTCCAGGTCCTTTGGGGCCATCGGCTCCCGCTCATCAGCGGACCTTCGACCGTCTTGCTCATCGGCGTTATCGCCAGCAGAGGCTTTGCGGTTGAGGCCGTTTACACTTCGATGATGATCGGGGGTTTGATCCTGGCCCTCCTCAGCACTACCGGTCTTTTCGGTCATCTCCGGAAACTCTTCACCACTCGGGTGGTCGCCGTCGTCCTGCTGCTTATCGGCTTTACCTTAATGCCCACGGTTATGAATCTGATTACCAGGTCCAGTGGCCGGTCTTCCGCCTGGGCCAACCTCTTGTTTGCCTTCGGACTTACCCTGGGCCTGATTGTTCTTCAAAAATATATGAAGGGAATCTGGAAGGCTACTCTTATTGTCTGGGCCATGTTTTTGGGCAGCCTGGGTTATTTTCTTATTTTCCCTGAGGAATGGACCATCGGCAACCTGTCCGGTTTAGGACCTTTCTCCTTCTTCGGTCGGCATCTCATCAGCGGCTTTTCTTTTGAGCCGGGGGTGCTTGTTTCTTTTCTCATCTGTTTTCTGGCCCTTTCAATCAATGACCTGAGTTCGATTGAATCGATGGAAGAAATCTTGAATCCCTCTCAAATGCCTCAAAGAATAAACCGGGGGATCACCTTGACCGGGCTGGCCAATATCCTGGCCGGGTTTTTCGGGGTTATCGGACCGGTTAATTTTTCCTTAAGCCCGGGGGTGATTTGGTCCACCCAATGCGCCTCCAGATATACCCTTATACCGGCGGCCATCCTCCTTTTTTTCCTCTCTTTTTCACCGGTAGCCACCGGGGTGATCGGGATTGTCCCATCGGTGATCATTGGGAGCGTTCTTCTTTACATACTCTGTTTTCAGGTAGGGGCCGGAATCGTATTGGTGTCTAAATCGGAAGGCGGATTTCAAGTTGAGACCGGGCTGATCATCGGGCTGCCCCTTCTTCTGGGAACGATGGTGGCTTTTTTACCGGCCGGAGTCATTGAAACCTTTCCAGTGTTTTTACGCCCCTTGTTGGGAAACGGATTTGTCATCGGCATTTTAACCGCCTTCTTTCTGGAAGGGGTGGTCTTCAGGAAAAAAGGGGAGGGAAGCGGCTTAAGGGGAAAAAACAGGAAGTGAATAGATGATTATCAGATATGAACCTCATTTTTTCCGAAAAAGCATAACAAAAATCGGAATCAGCAAAATGACGGCCCCCAAAGCCAGAGATAACGGAGCGCCGATAAAATGGGAGACGACCCCTGCCTGAAAGGCCCCAATGGGCATAAAGCCCATAAAGCAAAGCGTATAAAAACTCATGACCCTGCCTCTTAATTCGTTGGGAACCACCCCCTGAATAAAGGTGTTAATCGAGGCAACCTGTATAACAATTCCCATACCCAGCAAGGACAGGAAAAAGCAGGACCAGGCAAAATGGGTGGAGAAGGCAAAAAGCAATAAGGAAACGGCCAGCAATATCGTGCTGTAATAGATAAACTTTACAAAATCGATTCTATGGCTGAACTGGGCCAGCACATAGGCTCCGATTAAGGAGCCGAATCCGGTACAGGCCATTAAGGTCCCCAATCCCTGGGCCCCTACCTTCAAAAGGTCTTTGGCATAAACGGGCATGAGTATGGCGAAGGGCATGACAAAGGTGGAAGAAGTGGCTACCAGCATAAGGGAATAGAGAACTTTTTTGTTGGCTCTTATATACCGGCCTCCATCGAATATGGCCTCTTTGACGGAATTCCCCATGACCCCTTTTGCGGAAAAGTCCCCTTTAAGAATAGAGGTCCCCACAATGGCTGGAATAAAAGCCAGGGCATTAAGATAAAAGCAGATATCTAATCCGATCATTCCAACAATATACCCGGCCAGGGCGGGCCCGATGACCCGGGCAATATTAAATCCTATCGAATTCAGGGCAATCGCGTTGCCTAAGGACCTTAGATCTATCAATTCGACAATAAAGGCCATCCTGGTGGGTGAATCAATAGCATTGACAATGCCCCCCAAAAAAGCAATGACTATTAAGCTTTGGAAATTGATCACTTTTGTGGAGATCAAAATTCCGATTAAAAATGAACCGGCGGAAAGAGCGATTTGAGTGAATACCAGGAGTTTCTTTCGGTTGAAATGGTCAGCAATGAGTCCGCCGAAAGGGCTTAATAATAATAACGGAAGTCCGCCGACGGAATTGAAGACCCCCAGGAGAAATTTGGAAGCGGTTAAATCATAGACCAGCCAGCCCTGAGCCGTTATCTGCATCCAGATGCCGATGAGGGAAATAAGTTGAACAACCCAAAACAACCTGAAATTGGAATGTTCAAAAGAGGCAAAGGCCAGGGGAAATTTAAAGCTACTCATATCGGATATCACGGCGGGCCAGGACGGCCGGAGAGCCTGATTGTGGGAGGAGGCTCTCTGTTTTTGAAGGCGTCCTGAAGTCGTCGAACGCCGGAGTCCATAAATTCATAGATCATAGATTAACCTATTTGGGATTAGATGTCCAAGGGTTTAAGGAGGGTAGGGTCCAGTCTCAATTCGGACACTACCCAAAAGGATAAGGCTGATGGGAGTCAGAGGCCAAGATTTCAGCGGTTATTGAATGGTAATGATGACCACCTCTGCCGTGCTGCCGATTCGCATGGGCGGGCCCCAGGTGCCGGCCCCGCTGCTGGTGTAAATCGTATAATCACCCATTCGATGAAGGCCATAGTCGAATCCTTTGTAAACCAGGGAGGTGAAGATCTTCATGGGCCACATCTGTCCATTATGGGTATGACCGGCAAGCTGCAACGAAACCTGATAGCGTCGGGCCGTTTCAATCTGAGCCGGCTCATGATAAAGGAGGATGGCCGGTTTGGTTTGATCCATCCTTTCCAAAACGGGCTGGATATCTTTTTTCCACCCCCTTGGGGGGTAGTCGATTCCGATCAACTGAATCCCGCCGAGATCGACGATTTCATCCCGCAATAATCTTATCTTGGTATTGCTGATAGCCGAGATGGCCTTGTCGATCCCCAAATAGGTCTCATGATTCCCGGTGATATAATAGATCGGCGCCTTTATCCGGTCCAGGGGTTTAATTGATTTTGACAGGTCGTCGCCGATACCGTCAAAAAGATCGCCGGTGATAAAAATGAAATCGACCTTCTGTTGGTCTATTAAGGAGGCAATCTTCCGGGATAATTTTTCTCCCTTCATGAGGCCCAGGTGAACATCCGATATCTGAGCGATCTTTTTGCCTTTCCATTCCTGGGGAGCGTTTTTAACAGAAACGGAAAGGAATTTTGTTTTCAACTGACCGGCATGATAAAGACCGTAAGAGGTGTACAAAACGACGGAACCCAGTAAAAAAAGGCCAAAGGTTTTTCGCTCAATCCCCGGGAAAAACCCATGAAGGATGATAAACAGCAACAGCCCGACCCCGAAGATGAGCAATAGATTGACCATCGTTCCGAGCCAGATCGCCGTACTGTAATAGAACCCCTGTAGAAACTTGTGGGTGCTGAATTGGGTCCAGATAAAGGCGGTTATGAAACTCAAGGCCAGGAGAAGGAGAACGAAGGCTAATCCGAACTGAGCGGACCTGGTTTTCGGGTTGAAAAATTTGGTTAATAGAAAGAAGAGGAGGGTATGGAGTCCAAAATAAATCAGCAGGGCAGAGGAAAT
>CAZSTT010000044.1:0-15017 GCA_964609705.1 uncultured Thermodesulfobacteriota bacterium | reverse complement strand
GAATTTATTTTTCTTCCGATTTGACGGCCGTATTCCTGGGCCATCTGAGTTCCACCTCCCAGGGCAATGGATTTTAAACGAAGGGGATCTCCGACCATATCCATTTTAAAGATATTTTTCATGGTTCCGTATATCCGATCCAGGGCCTCGCCGCTCCAGCCGAAAGCCCCGAAGGACCCCCCGGCCTTTCCCTCCAATTCGGCTTTTTCGGCCAAGAAAAGAAAGGTCTTCATGGGTTGCAGCATGTCCCCATGATAGGTCGGGGACCCGAAGACATATCCGGCAAAGCCATTCAGATCCGTTTCCTTCTTGATGGTGTTCACATCCGCCGTTTCCGCTTCAAGGCCTTCAAAACGAATCCCTTCAGCGATTCTTTCGGCAATACTCTTGGTATCACCTGACCGTGTGGTATAGACAATAAGTACTTTCGGCATGTTGCTCCTTGGCAATCAGCAGGTTTCCTGAGCGGTGGAACCAGGACCGGCTAAAGGTCTGAAATGTTTTTTGCCGGCCCCGCAGATGGGACACTTCCAATCATCGGGCAGGTCGGCAAAACAGGTTCCCTTGGGAATCTTTCCCCGTTTGTCGCCTCTGTCAGGGTCGTAAATACACCCGCAATTCACAGATTGGCATTGATACATCTCTTCCGCTTTGGCCATAACTCTGATCCTTTAATAATTTAAGGGAAGGGTTTGAGGACTATGATTCCAGTTAAAAATACGTTCGAACTAATCGACCTTGGAAAAAGCCTTAGCCTTGGAACCGCAGACCGGGCAGGTATCGGGCGGTTCATTTTCACAGGTATAGCCGCAAACGGAGCAGACATAATAATCGACCGTCTTCGAATTTCCCAGGCTGTCGAGGGCTTTTTGATAAAGGTTGGCATGGACTTCTTCCACGGCATTGGCATAAGTAAAACTTCTTTCCGCCTCTTTATGGCCTTCCTCTTTGGCCGCCTCAATCATTCCCGGATACATCTTTTTAAATTCATGAATCTCTCCGGAAAGGGCATCTTTCAGGTTTTCCACTGTTTTTTTGATGCCCCCCAGGGCGCGCAAGTGGGCGTGGGCATGAACGGTCTCGGCTGCGGCTGCGGCCCGGAACAGTTTAGCGGCCTGAGGGTATCCCTCCAAATCGGCCTGTTTGGCAAAGGCTAAGTATTTACGGTTGGCCTGGGATTCCCCGGCAAAGGCTTCCTGCAGATTTTGATCGGTTTTACTCATAGGACCTCCTTTATTTTTTCAATATTGATAATTATTATCATCTTTTTTGATATGTCAATCCGTTATTCCATTTTTTTTTGAAATAATCCCAAGTAATGACATTTAGACCATTTTTTGTTAGGGTGTTCTCATCCGGAAATGACCTTTCCGGATGAGAACATACAGCTGCCGGCCATCATCTACAGCCAGAAACCCTCCCGCTCGGTCCGCTCGGCTTCGCCGAGCTCCTCAAGAGGCCCCTGTACAGGGGCCGATCAGCCGAGCTCCTGTTAAGGTCGATGACATCGACCGATTGAAAACGGGTTTCTATCGAGAGCCTCATGCGGAAATCCAGATGTTTCCATCCGGAAATTCGAATTTCCGGATGGAAACCAGGGTGTTCTCAGTCTCAGGAAAAGAAGGATAAGGAAGTTTGAGAGATAAAAAAATAAAAAATGTAAACCCCGAGGGAAGCACTTTAAGTCTTGGCAAGGCCCTGATAGAAATCGCCCTCGGGGAAAAAGCGGCCGGTCAATATATCCGGGGCGGCCAGGTCCTCAATGTTTATACCGGAGAGCTTCTGCGGGAAAATATTGCCGTCTATGGCGACCGGATTGCCTATGTCGGATCTTCGGAAAAAATGATCGGGAAAAACACTCAGGTCTGGGAGGCCCAAGGGAAAATTCTGGTCCCGGGCTATATGGATCCCCATGCGCACACCGACTTGTATTATAATCCGGCTACCTTTTCCGAACAGGTAGTCCAGACCGGAACGACTTCCGTTTTTTCTGATATGCATGATCTGGCCAATGCCCTGGGCCTTTCCGGAGTCTTCCAGGTTCTAAAAGATGTCCCTCAGTTTCCGATCACTTATTACCTGGGCGTTCCTTCGTCCTCTCCCCCGTTCCCCCGGTTTGAAGGCCCGGAAGTTTTTTCCATCGGAGATGTCCTGGGTCTCCTTAAGCGACCGGAAGCCCTGGGCTTGAGTGAAATGACCGCCTTTGTCCGGATCCTTGATAAGGACCCTCGTTTACTTAAGATACTAAATAAGGCCCGGGAATTGGGTAAAACCGTCGAAGGCCATACCACCGGAGTCAGCCAGGACAAACTTAACGCCCTGGTCAATGCCGGACTTACCTCCTGCCATGAGGCCATCACCGCCGAAGATGTTAAAAAACGTCTTCGTTTGGGTCTTTATGTCATGTGCCGCGGAGGATCCATTAGAAATGATCTGCCCCAATTGATTAGGGCTGTCCGGGAACTCTCGGCCTTCGATACCTCCCGGATCATGTTGACACCGGATGGACTTTTTCCCGGAGATATGGCCCGTTTCGGCTATCTGGATTATATTATAAACCAGGTTATTCAATTAGGGATTAACCCGATTAGGGCTTTTCAGATGGTTACCATCAATCCGGCACGATATTTTAAGCTGGATCAGGAGCAGGGGGCTATTGCCCCGGGTCGAAGGGCGGATATTTTATTTTTGCAGGATCTGACCCAGCCCACTCCGGTTTCGGTTATTTCCAGAGGACAATGGGTCCTTCGTGAAGGGCGCCGCCTTTTCCCCGGCCTGCCTCCTTTTCCTCCCGGAACGTATGACCATCCTTTTTCTCTTCCCCCGCTTCAGCCGGAATTTTTCCGGTTTAAAGTCCCGGATCAAAAGCCTATCCCCATCATTACCATCAGAGACAAGACCCTGACTCACCGGGTGGACCGGCTGGTTCAGGATCCCTCTGGGTTTGTTCAGGCCAACCCGGCGGAAGATTTGGCGAAAATCGCACTCATCCCCCGCCAGGGCGGACGGGCCGGGATGGGATTGGTTTCCGGATTCGGTGCGAAAAAGGGGGGCCATAGCTTCCAGTATTGCCCATGAAACCCATAGTCTGATGGTGATGGGTTTTAATGATCGGGACATGGCCCTGGCGGTAAACCAGGTGATCAAAATGGAGGGGGGAATTGTCATCGTCAATAAAGGAAAGATAATATCCCGGCTTTCTTTACCTGTCGGCGGAATCATGTCTGCTTGGAAAGTTCCCCGATTGGCCAGGGAATTGGAACGAATCACCAAAAGTTTAAGGGACCTGGGCTGTTCTCTGGAAGACCCCCTGTGGACCTTTGGTTTTTTATCATTTACTTCTTTGATAGAATTACGGGTTACTTTTTCCGGGGTATACGAGGTCAAAACAGGAAAAATTCTTTATAATGGATGCATGGGCGGCGTGAGGCCTGAGGCAAAAGGTAAAAGGTAAAAGGGAAAAGAAATGGGGCTCAACGCTGAGATTCGAAAGCCAAAAAATAAAAGTTCAAAATGGAGGCTTTTTACTTTTGCCTTGATACTCTGCTGGAGTCTGTTTTTGCTCACCTTCTCGGCTCAAAAACAGGCCGATGGTTCGCGGACAGCCACACCGGTTTTTGGATATAAGATCATCAAGGTCTTTCCCCATGACCCCGAGGCCTTCACTCAGGGACTGGTCTTTCACCAGGGGGCTCTTTACGAAGGGACCGGCCTTCCCGGAAAATCAACGTTGCGTAAAGTCGATCCGAAGACCGGACGCACTCTCAAGATGGTCCAGTTACCCGATCTATATTTTGGAGAAGGGATCGCCCTTTGGGAAGACAAGATTATCCAGTTGACCTGGAAGTCCGGTATTGGTTTGGTCTATGACCGGGAGACATTCCGATTGCTGAAAAGGTTCCATTTTTTTACCGAGGGCTGGGGTATCACTCAGGACGGAAAGCAATTGATTATGAGTGACGGGACCTCGTTTTTATATTTTTGGGACCCCCACAGTTTTAAAGAGATCAAACGGATTCAAATCCATGACCGCGGGATACCTGTTGCCGGGCTTAATGAACTGGAATACATTAAAGGGGAGATTTTTGCCAATGTCTTTCCCAGCGATCGAATTGTTAGAATTTTACCCCAAACCGGTCAGGTTATTGGCTGGATCGATCTGGGGGGGTTATTATCGGCCAAAGACCAGGCACGGCCAGTCGATGTTTTAAACGGGATTGCCTATGATGCCCGGAAAGACCGGATCCTGGTCACTGGAAAATATTGGCCGAATCTGTTCGAGATACGGTTGATCCCCCGATAATGGTCTTCACGGCCTTGACCCGGCCTTCTGCATTGGTTATACTTCCGGGTAAGTCTCTGGAGCGGATCGAACATGGGCGTCTGTGAAAATCACTGATGGGCTTCCCGAGGCAAGAGCCTCGGAACCATTTTCAGCCTCAACTATGGGCCCTAACAAAATGCAAGGTCAACCCAATTCCATCTTATGAAGAAATGAGTCTTTAGAAAAAAAGAGAAAACAAGATCATTCTCGGGGAAATATTGGCCAAAATGATGGACTGAAATGAATGCCTTTGATCAACTTTAGGGGAGGATAGGATGTTCTGGAAAAAAGACAAAGGAAAAAAAGAAGAAAGAGCCGACGGAACCAATAAAAGTTTTCTGGATTTTCTGAAAGCCGCCCATTTGGAAATGGAAGGATTGATGGGACAGGACCCGAGATGGTTTTATAATCTTCCTTATCAGGGGGCGATGTCCATGGAAAATGCCAAAAACCTGGAAATTGAAAAAAGGGCCATCTGGCGCCGGGTGATCTACGATGCCCGAAGGACTCAGTTGGCCGGACTCCGCTGGGAAACCCGGAATGACGATCGGGTGTGTCCGGACTGCCAAAAAATGGAAAACCGAATCTTTTCCTTTCAAGAGTACGATATCCTCAATCAAATGGTTATGCATGTGGGGTGCCGATGTAATCTGGTTTCGGTGAGGGAGTTATAACCGTTCGGCGTTGAGCGTTCGTCGTTCAGCGAGGAACAATCAAGGATGACTTTTTTGAAATAAGGAAAATTAACCATTCAGCCTTTGATGATAAAGTCGGGTATTCTTATGACCACTTTTTCCTTTTACGACGGACGACGAACACCAAACGCTGAACGGCTTTAAATTTATAAACGGGAAGACATGAAACGGATCATCAAAGCAGTGGGCTTACTCTCGGGCGGCCTGGACAGTATGCTGGCCGCTCGAATTATTTTAGACCAGGGTATTCAGGTTCTGGGTGTTTCCTTCGCCACCCCTTTTTTCGGGCCGGAAAAGGCGAAAAGGGCTGCGGATTATTTGAAAATTCCTCTGGAGGTTCTGGATTTCACCCGGGAACACTGGAGGATGCTGAAGTCGCCCAGATACGGTTATGGTAACGGAATGAATCCCTGCATCGATTGCCATGCTCTCATGGTTCGTCAGGCCGGGGAGTATTTGAAAGAAATCAAGGCCGATTTTCTCTTTACCGGGGAAGTCCTGGGGCAAAGGCCTTTTTCTCAAACCAAACCTTCTCTTCGGGCGGTTGAAAAGGAATCCGGCCATCCGGACCTTATTCTTCGCCCTTTGAGCGCGCTCCTTTTGAAAGAAACAAAACAGGAGCAGGAAGGATTGGTGGACCGTTCCCTTCTTCTGGATATCCGCGGTCGATCCCGAAAACGTCAAATAGCCCTGGCCGCACGATATGGACTCACTGATTACCCGGCTCCGGCCGGAGGATGCCTTTTAACCGACCCGATTTTTTCCACCCGGCTAAAAGAATTATTCTTCCAGTCTCCGGATCCTCCATTAAGGGAGGTGGAATTACTGAAGGCCGGCCGCCATTTCCGTTTGAATTCCAAGACCAAAGTGATTATCGGGAGAAACCAGAGAGAAAACGAGTTTATCGAAAAATGGGTTGAACCGGAAGATGGCTGGGCCCGAGTCGCGGGGCACCCCGGCCCATTGGCCCTGGCCCCGGGTGGAATTCAAAATCCGGAGGATTGGGAAAACCTGGCCCATCTCTGTCTGACCTATAGCGATGCCCCGGGCGATCAAATGGTTCCGGTTCAATTGGGTCAGGGGGATCGGGAGTGGGAGATCAATATAACCAAGGAGAGAAAAGAGATTTTCAGGGAGTGGATGATATAAAAAAGTGTGACGAGTGAGAGGGGGGCAGGGGACGCGGGGAAGGGGAGAAACGGAGACGCGGAGATGTGGAGATAGGAAGATGGGAAGATGAAAAATATTCGGCATTTTCGGGAGTTAGAAGTCTATCAATTGGCGATGGAGGCGGCTTTAACAATTTTTAAAATCAGTAAAAACTTTCCTGTTGAAGAAAGATATTCGCTCATTGACCAAATAAGACGTTCATCCCGTTCTGTGTGTGCGAACATTGCTGAAGCTTGGCGGAAAAGGCGTTACCCGAATGCCTTCGTCAGTAAACTGAGTGATGCCGAATCGGAAGCCGCGGAAACACAAGTCTGACTTGAATTTTCTTTGAAATGTAACTATCTTGAAGCGGAGTATTTAAAAGAATTGGATCATATTTATGACCAGATTCAAGGAAAATTAGTTACCATGATTTCTAATCCCGAGCATTGGAAGATTGGATCAAAATGAACCTTCCGGTGAAATAAAAAAGGTACGAAGACGCGGTGAGGGAAAGACGCAGGTTGTCTGAGACACGAAGATGCGAGACAAGGAATAGATTTTTCCCCGTGTCCCCCAATCTCCGCGTCTCCGTTTCTTCTTTTCTTTACACCCGACACCCGTCACAGGTTTTTATGCCTTTAATTGAACTCCAAAACGTCTCTAAATTCTATCCCACCGAGGCCGGTGAAGTTCGGGCCTTGCAGGGGATTGATCTTGGCATCGACTCAGGCGAAATGATCATCCTTTCCGGGAAGAGTGGCTGCGGGAAAACGACCCTGCTAAACCTGGTCGGGGTATTGGATCAGCCCACCTCCGGTGAAATCCGAATCGACAACAAGGATATCCGCGCCCTTTCAGAAAAGGAAAGGACCCTTTTCCGGAGGCGGGAAGTGGGAACGATCTTCCAGTCTTTTAACTTGATTCCCATGCTGACGGTGGAGGAAAATATTGCCTTGCCCCGCTGGTTGGACGGCTTCTCTCAAATCGAAGTGAAACCCAGGGTTGAAAGCCTTTTGCAGCAGGTGGAACTGACTCATCGGAGAAAACACCGGGCCCATGAATTGTCCGGGGGGGAACAGCAACGGGTGGCTATCGCCAGGGCTTTGATCAATTCTCCAAAGGTCATTCTGGCCGATGAACCGACGGGCAACCTCGATTCCCAAACCGGATTGCAGGTCCTTTCCCTTCTGACCGATTTGAACCGGAAACAGGGGCAAACCATTATCATTGCCACCCACTCCCGGGAGGCCGATGTCCTGGCCGATCGAATCATCCATCTGAAGGACGGAAAGATCCTTAAAGATGTCTGATCCCCAATCCCCGATACGGGGTGGAAATCAAAAACAGGGACTCATTATTTTTTTTACAGGGTATCCGGCATCCCAGATTATTTTGGGCCGGCAGTAACCCATGGCTTCTTTACGTGTTTATGCCCTCTTTATCTTTGGCCACTATCGCCAGTCCTGGCGCCAAACCCTTTTAACCATCTTAGGCCTGGCCCTGGGGGTTTCGGTCTTTGTCAGTATTCACCTCACCGTAGGCGCGTCCTTAAAGTCCTTTAAAAATACGGTTCAAGCCGTTTCCGGGAAGGCGGAATGGCAGCTTGTCCCCAACGGACGGGAGATCGATGAAAAACTTTTTCCGGTGATAAAAATACACCCGGTTATTCAAGCCGCCGCTCCGGTGGTCGAGTTTCAGGCCTCGTTGAACCGCTGGCCGGGTCAAACGATCTGGATCATGGGGGTGGATTTTTTTTCTGAAACGGAAATCCGCCGATATTCCGATTCCCTGTCTTCATTAAAAGGAGAAGAATTCCTTTCCTGGTTGATAACCCCCCGATCCATCGCTCTGACCCGCGTTTTTGCCGGGCGTTATGGAATTAAGAAAGGGGATATCTTGGACATTCTGGTTAATGGACGCCAGGAGAAATTGACGGTCACGGTGCTTTTGGATGTCGAAGGGCCGGCCCGGGCCTGGGAAGGCCATTTTGGTCTTATGGATATTGCCCAGGCCCAGGAGGTTCTTGGAAAAGTCGGGGGCCTGGACAGGATCGACCTGTTGTTAAGAGAAGAGGGGATTGAAAGGGAAAAGATTCAGGAGTTGAGTAAGGTATTACCCCCGGGAGTTCGTCTGACTCAGTCGGCCGATCGGGGAAAGGGAACAGAACGGATGATCCGTTCTTATCAGTTGAATTTGACGGCCCTGAGTTTTATCGCCGTGCTGGTCAGCATGTATCTTATTTATAATACCGCTTCCCTTTCGGTAGTCCGCCGGCGAAAAGAACTGGGGATTTTAAGATCTCTGGGGATGATGCCCGGACAGGTCCTGCTCCTGGTTCTTTTTGAAGCCGCCGGTTACGGGCTGATAGGCGGACTGATCGGTATCAGCGGAGGAACTCTTTTAGCCCGGGTTCTCCTGGATACCGTTTCCCGGACCATTACCAATCTATATGTCCTGGTCGGGGTCCAAGAGGTTCCTTTCTCTTTTATGGAAGCGGTAGTTATGACCTTTCTTTCCATCGTTATTTCCATGGCCTCAGCCTATTTCCCCGCCAGGCAGGCGGCCAAACTCGAACCCCGGGAGGTTATTTATCAGAGGCCGGGGTTGATCGGCCCGGACCAGACTCAAGACCGGAAAAACCTTTATGGAGGCTTGGGACTGATCGGTCTGGCCGGTCTTCTGACCGGGCTGCCGGCCTGGCATCAATGGCCTGTCGGAGGATTTTCCGCCACACTGGCTTTGACCCTGGGTTTTTCTTTTTTATTGCCCGTTTTCGCCAAAGGAGGGATCAGCCGCATTTTATCCCTGGGCTTTCGAGGGAAAAAGGATTTCTTGTCGGCCTGGTTGGGGATGAACTATTTAAACCGTTATTTGAGCCGGATGGCCGTAGCCATGGCCGCCTTAATGATTGCCATCGCCATGCTGATCAGTGTCGGCCTGATGATCCGGAGTTTTCGGCAGACGGTTGAAACCTGGATCAGCCAATCGGTCAGCGGCGATCTTTTTATTGGTCCGGTGTTTCCATCCAATCAGATCTTTTCCCAGTTCTTGGATCCCCAGGTTATCGGGGAAATCGAAAAACTGGAAGGACTTTCCGACATCTATCATTACCGGGGAGTGATGACCGAACTGAAAGGTTTTCCGGTTCGGCTCTGGGCTGGAGATCTGGCGGTCATTCAACGTTATGGAGGCCTGGCGTTCACCGGGGGAAACGGTGAAAAGATTTTTCAAAAAACCTTGACCGGAGAGGAAATCCTGGTCTCCGAAGTCCTGGCCAATCAATTGAACTTGAAATCCGGGGATAAGCTCAGTCTGATGACCGCCGTGGGGGTTCAGGCCTTTTCCATAGCCGGGATTTTCTATGATTATCGGACCGAAGGGGGCGCAGTCTGGATGGACCGGTCTGTTTTCCTTAGGTATTGGAAGGACCCACGAATCAACGGGGTAAGAGTTTATCTTAAGGACCCGGCCCGGTTCGACCAGGTCCGGGAGGAGGTCTATAAAAAATTTAGCGGCCGGGCCTCCCTGACGGTTGTTTCCAACCGGGAGTTAAGGGACCAGATTCTAAAGATCTTTGATCAAACTTTCCAGATTACTTATATCCTGGAGGCCATAGCCATTCTGGTGGCTTTTTTGGGTATTCTCCACTCCAGTTCCATCTCGGTTCTCTTTAGAGAGAGAGAACTGGGGATACTCAAGGCCCTGGGGGCCTTACCGGGTCAAATTCGGTTGATGATCTTGACGGAAACGGCCATGATGGGGCTTTTCAGCTTTCTCTGGGGAGGGATTGCCGGAACCTTATTGTCATTGATCCTGATTTTTGTCATCAATAAACAATCGTTCGGTTGGACTATCCCTTTTCACTGGTCCTGGCTGATCTATCTCCAGACCCTGGGGATCATTGTGGTCGGCTCCATCCTTTCCGGTTGGATTCCGGCCGGCATGGCCGTCAGGAAAAGTACTCAGGAGATGATACGGGAAGAGTGAGGAGGCGGAGATGGAGACACGGAGAAGGGGTGACGTGGGGACGGGGAAGAGAATGACATGGTAGAGAATAACATAAAGGCTGGGCAATATGGAGACGCGGAGACACGGAGACACGGAGACTCAAAAAGGGGTTCTCCCCGTGTCTCCCCCTCTTCGTGTCTCCGTGTCATTATTCTCCTTCTCTTGCTGATAGTCACCAACCAGGCCATGTCCGCCGAAAAAATCGGTTTCAAACCGGCCCTGCCGGGGTGGAAATTTGAATTTCCCCGTGACCACCGGGTCCATCGGGAATTCAAGACCGAATGGTGGTATTATAACGGGCAGCTCAAGGGCCCGGAAGGACAAACGTTCGGATATCAGGTAACTTTTTTTCGAATTGGATTGGTTCCGGGGCCGATGCCGAAGGAAGGATCCCTCTGGCATATTCGTGAGGTTTATATGGCCCATGTGGCCGTCACCGATATCCATAACCAAAATTTCTATTATCAGGAGAAGGCCGGCCGGGCCAATTTGGGATTGGCCGGGGCGGATATGAGTCGGTATCGCGTCTGGGTGGAGAACTGGCAAGTCCTCGAAGAGGGGAAAGGACATCGATTAGAGGCCGGAGAGGGGGATCTTTCCCTTTCCCTTAACCTAGTCCCAACCGGTCCCCCGCTTATCCACGGCCTTGAGGGAATTTCCCGGAAAGGGACCGGAGTCGGCCGGGCCTCACATTATTATTCGATGACCCGGATGGAAACCCAAGGACATATTAAATTGAAAGGGCGAAATATCCAGGTCACCGGCCTCAGCTGGATGGACCACGAGTTCGGAAGCAACCAACTCGAGGAAACCCAAATCGGCTGGGACTGGTTTTCTCTGCAGCTTGATAACGGGATGGACCTGATGATCTATCAGCTCCGCCATGAGGATGGACGGGTGGATTCCAATTCCAGCGGGACTCTGGCCGGGCCGGATTCCCGTAAAATCCATCTTTCACTATCCGAGATGAGACTCCGGGTTTTAAAGCTCTGGAAAAGCTCCCGAAGTGGTGCACTTTATCCTGCTTCCTGGGAAATCTATCTGCCTCAACACGATCTCCGGCTGGAACTGGTCCCCTTGATGGCCGATCAGGAATTAATGACCCCCAAGAGTACGAGGATCACCTACTGGGAAGGGATCGTCGGGGTTAAGGGGAGCCATAAAGGCCGTGTTGTGGAAGGAAATGGCTATGTGGAAATGACCGGATATGATCGACGGTTTCGCCCGAAAATCTAAACGGAGCATCCGTTAAAGTCATCGGCTGTTCTTAAATTGAAGTATTCACTTGGGATCCAAAAACAAACAGCAAGAACCCGTTGTTTTCCCCTGATGAATATGATAAAACCTGTTCCAGATCGACCCGGGTCCCCAACTTGGAACCTGAAGCTTTTAATCCCAACAAATCCGGCAGTGCTTTCCGGCCGAAGCCCAAGGCAAAAAACCTCCGAGGACTTTTATGGCACTGAAAAAAACCATCCAAAAAATAATGACCCTGGGAAAGCACACTTTCTATGAGGAAGGAATCCAGCTCTACAACCAGGGTTTTTATCCCGAGGCCCTGGAAAAATTTAAGAAAATAACGGTTTATGGCCTGGATGAAACCGGGCAGCATTTTGATCTGGCCTCTTTTTACAGCGGGATTATTCACCGCAACCTCGGATTGCTCTTTCTGCATAAGGGGGATTTCCAGGAGGCCATCAATCATTTCCAGGAGGCCCTGGAATTTAATCCCTCCCATTACGAACTGTATAATTATTTGGGTATCGCCTACAACAACTGGAAAAAATATCCTAAGGCCATGTCCGCTTTTTCCAGGGTCCTGGAATTGGCCCCCGATCTCCTTTCGGTGCGTTATAAGGTGGCTGTTGTCCTGTACAATTTAAGAAAATATGATGAGGCGCTGGAAGAAATGGAGCACCTGGTTGCTTTGAATCCCAATTTTGCCGATTTTCATTATCATCTGGGGGTCGTTTATGCCCACCAGAGGCAATTTGAACAGGCCCAAAAAGCCTTTTCCCGGGCCACTGAACTCAACCCCCATTATCTTTGGGCCAAGATCCAGTTGTCCCTGATTTTGGCCGCCCAGGGAAAGTACCAATCCTCTCTGGAGACCCTCGATGAAATTATCAGGGAAAAACCGACCTATCCCGATCTTCATTTTCATGCCGGTGTAATCCGGGCGGCTCAAAAAGATTGGAAAGGGGCGATCGACAGTATCCAAAAGGCCCTTGAGATCAATGATCATTATGCCAATCCTCATTTTGTTCTGGGAGTCCTTTTCTTGAGAAATAATGAGTATGCGAAAGCGGGAAAGGAGATACAACGGGCCTTGGATCTTGGTTTGCAGGAATCAATACGGTCTTTTTCCAAAAACGTATTGGACTATTTGGATATACGAAAAAAAACGCCCCCGGTCAAAAGCCAAGAGGCTCTCCCGACTCAGATGATTCCCCTGCAGGAAGGTTATCTGGAAACGATGCTGCAGACTTTGCCTCAACACCTGTCCCTAGTCCCCGATTATCTGGAGATATTGGAGAAGTTCGGTTCAAAATGGGACCGTCCCCTTCTGGCCACTATGATTCGGTTTTATGAAGAGGCGATTGCCAAAACCCCCCGGTATGCCGATCTGCATTTTCAACTGGGGAGGATTTATGTTCAAATGGAGGAATGGGATAAAGCGCTGAAGTCTTTTTCCGAGGCCCTTGAAATTAATCCTCTCTTTTACAAGGCCCGTATCAGTCTTTATCATACCTTCAGGAAGGTTCAACTGCCGGAAAAGGCTAAAAAAGAGCTGGAGATGTTGATGCAGCAGGGTATTCAATTCCCGGACCTTTACCTGGATTTGGCTGAGGCCTACCTGTCGGAAAAAAACTGGGATTCTGCCTGGTCTTGTGTTAATGAGGCCATCAATAGAAATTCGGGCTTTGAAAAGGCTTTTTTACTGGCCTCGGTCATTCTGGAAAAAAAGGGGGAAACAGGGAAGGCCCTTGGAATATTAAATGAATATAAGGAAATGGGCGCCCCTTGTTCCAATGAACTGGCTTTGAGAATTCTGGAATTGAAAAAGAAAACAGAGGAGTCTAAAGGTTGAAAATCGAAGAAAACCCCTTTATCAATCGTAATTCCGAACTCGATCTTTTTAAAAAAAAGGCGGAGGAAATCGCCTGTGGCCGGGGGGAGGATTTATTTTTGATATCTCCCTGGGGAAGAGGGAAAACCACTCTGTTAAAAAGACTGAAGGAGGTCCTGTTTTGGGGTCAAGAAGAGGTCATTCCTGTTTATTTCTCTTTCGCTAAGACCTATGTCGATCTTTTAGATTTGGCCGAAGAGTATTTGGTATCCATTCTCAGTCAAGTCCTTCTTTTCGATCAAAAAGAACGCCTCACTTACCGGCCGCAGACGCCGTTTTCATTTTCCGGTCTAAGGAGAGAGGCCGAGCGGCAGGGAATAGAGATTATTGAGGAGATCATTTTATCCCATCACCGGGCGGTCAAAGCCAAGGACGAACGGAAGGGATTAAGAAACGCTTTGGCCGCCCCGGGACGTATTGCCCAGGCCTCTAATAAACCGGTTTGGATGATGGTGGATCATGTCCAGGTCATGGAGACCTTCTCGATAACCGGGAAAGGGATCGCCGATTTGTGGCGGGAAGTAATCGCTTCGCCCTGGGCTCCTCATCTTTTCTCGGGGGAGCCCCCCGGCTATATACTGAAACACCTTCTTCCATTTTTAGGCCCCCCCGATATGGCGGTCATGGAATTATCCCCTTTCCCGGAAGAAGCCGAGGGAGAATTTTCTCAACTTCTGGAAAAAACCTATAAGGTCATGATCGCTGGAGACTTGAGCCCTGCCTGGTTTATTTATTTGGAATCCAATCCAGGGTTGTTGGCTGCTCTGATAAGGGATGCCCGTCTGGAGATCCCCGGATTGGAAAGTCATCAGAGATTTGTAGAGTTATATTTGAAATCTCTCTGGCAGGGGGAATTGGGGAGGTTATTTGAAAACCGGCTTTATGCCTTTTCCGCCAGGGACCCCTATAATGGCCGCTTGCTTCTCAAAATTTTGAATCAACTATTGAAATCAGGGGGGGCGGGGCTTTTATTGGCCGATCTGTCAAATACGATCGATTGGCCTTCCAAGAAGGGGGCTTCATTAATTCGAGATCTGGAACGGGCCGGTTTTATCTGGGAACGGTTCGGGAATATCGGGTTAGAGAAAAATCGGGTTCTCCGGGACTGGGTGGAAGTACTGGTCAGGAAAAACCTTCAGGGGGAGGACCTGGGACATCTTATCCGGCACTTAGGAAAAGAGATAGAAGCGGAGCTGTTAAAATCAAAAGAAGGAGAGGAATCGACTTTACTTTCGAGCGGAACAGCCCTGCAGTTTAGTTTGGTTTTACCGATTAATTCGGAATCTGAGTTGGTGGCGGTTCGGGCCCTGGAGCAGATGGCTACTTATTCAAATTTGGACGAAACCAGTATTGAGAAGATCAAGGTGGCCCTTATCGAAGCCTGCATTAATGCCGCTGAACATAGTCAAAGTTTTGAAAAAAAGATCCGCGTTTATTTTTCCGTTCAACCCGAGTCCATTGAAATTCTGGTTGAAGATCGTGGACAGGCCTTTGATCCGGTTGCCGTCCAGTCCAGGATGGTTCGAGAGACGGCGCCATTTTCAAAAAAGAGAGGCCGCGGGTTTGCTTTAATCAAAGAAATGATGGATGAAGTCCGGTTCGAAAAAGCCGAAATCGGGACCAGACTTTATATGGTTAAAAAAATAACCAAATCTATTTAGTTCTCATCCGGAAAAGACCTTTCCGGATGAGAACACTCCGATACCGG
>CAZSTT010000043.1:0-20730 GCA_964609705.1 uncultured Thermodesulfobacteriota bacterium | reverse complement strand
GCCTGAAAGCCAAAAACAGGGCTGCAACCCCAAGCAGATAGGCAATGATCTGGGTAGGCCAGATGGCCGGATTATAAGTTGAAAAGACTTCCATGAATTGATCGATTGTAAAGGGTAAATTCATTTTTGTTTCTCCTCTTTCTGAAACTCATAATATTGCCAAAGCCGCAGTAATTGACTTTACCTTATAGTTGCATAAAAATAGATTTCGTTAGGATAAATTATTAGTAATAACAAAGTGTTTTAATGGTTTCGGCGCAGGTGCCAGAAGTCACCAATAGTGAAGTTTGGATTTGATTGAAATATGGATCAATTTTTACCCTTCGGGAAAGCCGTGTGATGCCGCATCTCCTTTGTTGGCAAGGGTTCGAAGTACCTTAGTACGACTTCACCCTTGCCGTCGCGGATCTGCATCATCCTCGGCTTTTGCAACATTGAGGTTTATATTGAAATAATAACCAAATGTAAATAGTGCAAAGATACCGAACTATCAATAATGGCGAAAAAAAATATCATATCCGACAGTTTGAGCTAAACTGTTAATTATGAAGGAAAAGATTTGTCTGGTGTTGGAGAAAGTCAATGAATTATGACGAAAAGGAATACTTTTCAGGGGGCAACACTCAGGATAGGCGGGAGTCTTGAAAACCAGGGACCGTTCCCTGAAGGGTGGGGAAAGCCCTTGATGCCCAAGAGCGATATCGTCCCTCCGTTAAGGCACATTTTAATCGGCATTTCGTGTCAATGCCGCGGCGGTATCGGTTGCAGCACAACCTGTAAAGAGGTCGTATCCGCCCCCCCCGAGTAATCAGTTCCTCAATCATCTCAGTAAGGCCCCTTCCGGCGGAAGGACTCCGGGGATGGCTTATATTTTTACCGGTATCTTTTGATCGTTTGATCTTGTCCTGCGATAGGCGGTCTTTGAATCCTCAATCAGGGCATAAACCGCCCTGGCAACCCTGTCGGGAGAAGAGAAAGCGGCAATTTTTAATTGGGACAAAGACTTTATCGTTGTCTCTATTTCTTCCTTGATCCCTGCCGTCCCGAATATGATCGGCTGTTTGATGTTTGCCGCATCCCTGAAAAGGGCGACCGGGTCGATAACTGCCGGTTCCGAGAGCGCAAAAATCGCGAGTACGTCTATTGACGAATCAAGGGCCATGGCACCTAAGATATCAGGGAATGTTTTGCCGGGCCGGCTTGTGTCAACCGGATTTCTTATGAAGGTCAAGGGCGGCAAAGCCTTTCTGATTATATCGACGGTAACGGGATGAAGTTCTGGAAGCAATACGTTCCTGCTACGCAAATAGTCGGCGATCACCATTCCAGGGCCTGCCTGTCCCGTCAGAAGTCCAACACCAGGATTCTTTTTCGGCGGAAGACGGACTCGACTCAACAGATTGGCTGCGTCAATCAAATCATCACTGGATTCCACTATAACGGCCCCAGCCTGTTTTAAAACGGCCTTTGTAATATTATAGGACCCTATCAGATTGCCGGTATGCGATGCGGCAAATTCCGCGATATCGCCTTTTCCGACTGCAAGGACAAGCACCGGTTTTTTCCCTGTGGTCTTACCGAGGATATCGTACAATCTTCTGCCGTTCC
The DNA here is from genome assembly GCA_964609705.1 of uncultured Thermodesulfobacteriota bacterium. GTDB lineage: Bacteria > Desulfobacterota > RBG-13-43-22 > RBG-13-43-22 > RBG-13-43-22 > RBG-13-43-22. Next base: position 19,122 of record CAZSTT010000043.1, on the reverse strand, counting down.
TGATCCCTTCAAGGTAAAGTATGATAACTTTTGTCCGCGGATCATCCGCCAGATATTCAATCGCATCCTCGACATTGACATCAGCACCGTTCCCTATGCCGGTCGCCAGACTTACACCCAGGTTTTGGCCATGGATCATTGATGCCAAAGTCAGGCACATGGCCCCGCTTTGTGAGACAAGTCCGATAGGCCCGGCAGAGATGTCGGCAGTCCAGGGATTGAAATTCGGAACGACCTTTGACCAAGGATTTACGAATCCCGCGGTATTTGGACCGAGGAGACGTATATTATATTTTCGGCATACATATAACATCTCGTTTTGCATCTTCTGGCCGACGTCTCCACCGGTCTCAGCGAAGCCCCCGCTGATTATTAAGGCTGATCCGGCGGCGATCTCGCCTGCCTCCTTTAATACATTCACACAGGCTGCGGCCGGGATGGTAAGTACGACAAGATCAACTGGCCCTCCTATAGCTTTTAATGCGGGGTAGGCTTTAAATCCGAGGATATTTTCCGCCTTAGGATTTATGGGGTATAATCTTCCCGGAAAATCCTTAAGCGAGTACAGCATTTGATACCCTGCCTTTGACTCATCCGGCGACGCCCCGACAACCGCTATGGATTCAGGATTAAACAACCGCTCCAATGCTCTCATGCAATTCTCCTAATACTCTTTTTCAATAAATCCACATTCCTATTCCTGAGACAAAAAACTTCAAATGCTTCTTTATTAAAGATTATTTCTTTTCTTCACCGGATTCACCGTATTCCTTTTGTATGAAATTTTTGCTGCCGGCCAATCCTTCTTTCCGGGCTTGTCCAACCATAAGGTTCCCCAAAGAATAATCGATCCTTGAACTTTTTTCGACATTTTTCTCCTCCTTTTCATTCTACGCCATTATTCGAAGGTTTTGAAAATATAAAGGGACTATTACTCCAGGCGATAAACGATGGGAATGACCAGCTGCGCCTCACCGGGTGGTTTTGGAAATGGAGCGGCGTCCCTCACGGTTTCTATGGCGCTTTTATCCAGGATCGGAAACCCTGATCCTTGAATAATTTTGAATTCTTTGACGGACCCGTCGGCGGAAATAATAAAGGAAAGAAGGACTTTCCCCTGCCAGCCCATGCGTCGCGCACTATCAGGGTAGCTGATATTCCGGAGGATCTTATCCCGAATATAGGCAAAGTGTTCTTTCAAATATCGGGTCCTGGCCGATTCCCTGGTTCCGTCCTGAACTCCCGATCCTGTACCGGTTCCCGGTACTGCGCCTGATCCCGTTCCATCTTTGGTACCGCCCGGGATTCCGGGAGTACCTTCATGAGAGGTCTTGGACGGATGCTCCGGTATGGCCAACCCCATGGGACGGCTGTCCAGGCTGGGGGCTTCCGGAAGTTTCACTGTGGGCGAGGTTTCTGCAGAAGAGGCGGCCCTGGGTTTTTCTTGCAGGGCGGGAGGAGATTCTTTCAGAGTTTGTCTCAGGGGTTTAAGCGGCTTGGTCTTTATCTCCGTTGCCGGAGGGGGCGGCTCGACTTTTTTTCCCTGGGCTTGCGGTTTTTGCAACTGAAAATCCAGGACGGTTATCTTTTTGGATTGACCGACGAAGGCGCTCAGGAAAAGGGCCAGGACCAAAATAAGGCTATGCACCAGAAAGGATATCTGGAAGGCCCTGGTCTGGTAATTCATGGACCTTCCTCGGTCTGGAGACTGACCCGGGAAAATTCCAGACCCTTGATGATATCCAAAATACTTACAAAGCTCTGAAGAATAACCGCTCGATCGGCCCGGATCAGAACGGGGACCTTCCGGTTCATGGAATTCAGTTCGTTTTTCAGGTCCTCCGGTGATACCGGTTTAGAGTTCAGATAAATCTTTCCGGCCCGGTCGATCTCGACGGTTTGGGTCTTCAGGACCTCCCCCTGGCTGCGATGGGCCTTGGGCAGGTCCAGGGGGATCATCCCGCTGGCGATAAAGGAAGAGGTGGTCAGCACAATAGTCAAAAGGACCAACATGACATCCACCAGGGGGATGACATTGATATAATCAAACTCCTTTTCTTCCATGTTCGATCTCCCAGTTCATGAGCAGGACTTTCACTTTTCTAAGCAGAAAATTATAGAGAGAGACGGAGGGGATGGCCACCAACAGACCGACGGCCGTGGCCTTTAAGGCCAGGGCCAGACCGACCATGATCTTGCCTGTGTCCATAAAACCCTCCTGCCCGATCATGTAAAAAGTGAGCATGATGCCCAGGACCGTTCCCAACAGACCTATATAGGGGGCATTGCTGCCGATGGTGGCTATGAGGTGGATTTTTTTAGTGAGTTCCAACTCCAGGCTTTTTTGATCCGGGAAAGCCTCCAGTTTTATCTGTTTAAAGGTATGAAATCGTTCGATAGCAATCCCGACGGCTATCATACTTAAAAGGATCAAAAACCCGATGATTCCATAATCAACGACTTCTTTAAGCCATTCCATGGTTCTCTTTCATAGAAGGGAAGATACCCCTTAGGGTCCCCGGGTTGTTGCTTGGTCCCCCATTCCCTTAAACCGTAAAGAGAATGGGGGACTGGATTTCAGGGGTGACTATTAATTTTTAGAATTTAGCTGAAAGCCCGACCCAGAAGTTTCGGCCAGGGCCGGGGTACCCGCTCTCCGATTCATAATTGATATCGAAGATATTATTGACAGCCACATAAGCCTCAAAATATTTCAAAAAAGCCTGGGAGACTTTGAAATGGGTCAGGAAATAGTCTCCTGTTTTAAGGGTGGCTTGAGTCGGCCGTTGGGGTGTGGGCAATTGGTTGAAAATATCACTCAGATAGAGCACATTTAAATTCAAACGGGTTTTTATCCAAGGAATACTATATTCCAGGCCTAAATCCAGTTTATGTTTGGGCACCCAGTTTATGTCGTCGGTCACCCTTCCGGGGCTGTTGTCCTTGGCATCCGTATAGGTATAATACACCTTGCCAATAAAATCCTTAAAGGGGAAAATTTCGCCCCCTAATTCAAATCCCTGCATCTGGGCTTTGGCGTAATTTCGGTAGACGGAGGTCGATCCAGGGCCGTCGCGTGAAATCATATCTGATATATCGTGATAGAAAAAGGATAATTCCGCTCTGGCCAAATCCCGGAAGGAACGGGAAACCCCCAGGGTATAATTAATGCTTTTTTCCGAAGACAGGCTGGTATTCCCCGAGCTTGAAGAATATAGCTGGCCCAGGGTTGGAAAACGGCTTTTCCGGGCGATAGAGGCAAAAAGTTTAGTGGAATCTTGAAAGATATAATTGGCTCCGATCATGGGATCCACTTCTCCGGTATTTGGAGTGGGGTTGATACCCATACCGGTGAAATTCCCGCTGCTGTCCGTGTTGGGTTTTTCGGCTTTGCTGACATTGAACCAGTCATAGGCGATGCCGGCCACCAGGGAAAACTTTTTTTTGCAATTAAACTCGTTTTCCAATCCTATCGATCCGGTATAGGAAAAGGATTCGGCATAGGGGAGATAGGTGTCGGCCCGTTCTTTGTGGGAGTCTCCTCTATAATGAAAGGAGAATCTCAGGGTATCCCATGGGACCGGTTGATAATCAGCAAAGATAGAACCGCCCATCAAATAATCCTGAAAAGTGCTCAGGGCAATTTGGTTTTTAAAGGTTGGTTCGGAATAGGAAGCGTAATCATCCGTATGATTATGGTAAAATAATTTGGCTTTTAAGGACAGCTGATCCGAAAGCTTTTGCCTGCCGTCCAGATCGATACCCCAATCCTGGTACATGGGGATTCGGGCGAATTGGGAAAAAGCCGGTCTGCTCAAGGTGATGGAATTAGAGTCGGTAGAAGCCGGGACTCCTTTAATCTTGTTTAGAAAATGGAAATTCATGAAATATTCGGAGCCTGCTTGGGGTTCGATACCAACCTTGGCCCAAAAATCGTTATTATTATAATCGGAATTATTCCGGGTGCCTCCATCCTCTAAGACTTCGTTAGTGGTCCCTCCCGGTCTTCGGGTAATGGCTCCGGTCTTGGTTTTATAGTCTTTGGAAAGATTCCAGCCATTGGATTCCTGATGGCTGTAGTTCAACCAGTAATTAAAAATACCCGTCTTCATCCCATGGGTGACTGAGGCGCGATAAGATTGGTTTTCACCTGCTTCCAGCGAAAGGCTGGTAAAAGGTTTTTCCGTTCCTTTTTTGGTGATGATATTGATAACCCCGGCTAAGGCATTGGCCCCATAAAGGACTGAGGCCGCCCCTTTGGTAATCTCAATCTTGGCGATGTTGTCGGTGGGGATCTGATTCAGATCCAGTTTGCCGGCATTGGTTTCATAATAGGGGACGCCGTCGATCAAAACCAATATGCGGGTTTGATCAAAACCATGGATAAACACATTGGGTTCATTTTTGCGTCCGGTAGTAACCCGTATCCCGGGAGAAAAGGCCAGGGCCTCGGCCACGGTTTTGCTGTTGGTGGCCTTGATATCCTCAGCGGTAATCTCTGAGACAATAGCCATCTTTTTCACCTGGGGGTTTTCAGCCGAAATCACGACTTCCCCCAGGGTATAAATCTCAAAATCCTTGCCCTGTACGGCCTCGACCCAGGAAACACTGAAGACCAACAGAACCAATAATACCGATACATTGAAGCATTTTTTCTTCATATCCCTTCTCCTTTTAAGATATTATTTGTGTGAAATACCTGATTTACTTTTTGAAAAGATTGATCACTTCAATCTTTTCCACGGCTTTGACGTCCCGGTCGGCTGCCAGGTCGTCGGGGGGGATGAAAAAGAATTTGCCGTCTTTGTCCAGGGGATTATGGTTGACGACATCGGCTATCAACATCCGGTCCCCGAAGGGGCTTAAAAATAATTCCCCGAACGAAACGGTGGATCGATAGCCGTCCGGGGCGGAAATCAGGAATACCGTCGACAGATCCATTTCCGCGCCCGCCTTTTTGAGGATATCGATTAAGGGGACCCCTTCAATCCATTTCAGGCCGTGAAAACCCATGCCCTCCCCGACCTGCTTGGACAGGATCTCCTTATGGGCATAAGGGGAAAGATCGGTAATTGTCAGGGGTTTCTTGACAGCTCCCGAAACGGTAAAAGAAGGCGAGTGGAGCTTGGCCATCTTTTGGGTTTTTATGGCGGGTTTTAAATCAATTACTTCTATGCCGGTGATTTCTTCCAGGGAGCGGTCGGTATAAAAATCATTGGCCACGATCAGTTTGGGTAAACCAATGGGCCGTTTAAGCGGACCGAACCAGCGTTCAGAGATCTCCGGTTTATGACAGGACTCGCATTTCTTATGGGGCATGATCGGGGTAGCGGAAAAAGCCACGGTGACCTCAGCCGGATTTCGATAAAATATCTCGCTCCAGGATAGGACGGTCTGCCGGCCCTCTTTATTCCGGACCCGAATGACCAGATCGATTGGTTTGGTAAACTCGGAGTTCTCTTTTAGGATACCGGCCTGATCCAACAATGTTCGTAAGGGTATCCCTTGATAAATAAAGACCCCTTTATAGTTTTTGCCTTGATCCAATTCGTTCAATCGGACGGTGATGGATTGCATTTTTGACAATTCTTCCAAACTAAAATGCACAGTTTTTTTGACTGTGCCGGAAACCGTCAACACCGGAGACGAAGCTGCCCAGCCACTGACCTGAAAGATAAGGCCCAGCAGTAAGGCCCCGCAAAAAAATCTTTTAACCATGTTTAAATAACCTCCTTAGAGTTTTTCCTCTGGGGAAAAGAATGCCGCGGATTGAAAAGATAAAATTTTAGGCTTAACAGATAAAAGCCGATCGTAACCCAAAAGGCGTATTGGAGGATCAAGGTGTTCAAATAGCCTGGCCTGGATGAAATCTAATGAAAATATTATTTTCCTAATAGTTAAATGTCTTTTTTGGCATATATGTCAAAAAAGACATAATTGTCAAGAAATAATCTGATTGTTGATGGGGGGGAGTCTATTTCGAAGGATTGAAAAATAATGACTTTACTTCGGCATCCACCGGATTAAGACCAATATCCTTAGGGGGGCCGATCTGGGCGATCCTGCCCTGGGAGTAGACGATGATTTTATCCGCCAGGGAAAAGGCTTCGGGAAGGTCATGGGTTACCAGGAGTAGGGGAATATTAAATTCCCGGCGAACCTCCTTAAGAAATTTTTGCATTTCCATTCGCAACGGATTATCCAAGGCTGAGAAGGGCTCATCAAGGAGAAGAAGATCCGGACGCCGGATAAGGGCCCTCGCCAGAGCCACCCTTTGCTGTTGTCCGCCTGAGATTTCAGAAGGGTAGCGGGATTCCAATGCAACCAGATGAAAGGCGGCGATCATCTCTTTAATCCGTTCCTCCCGTTGCTCCTTTTTTAGATCCCCCGCTCCATAAAGAATGTTTCCCTTAACCGTCATGTGAGGAAATAAAGCCAGGTTCTGAAAAACATAGCCGATGGACCGGTCCTGGGGGGCGAGATTGACTCCCGACCGACTGTCAAAGAGAGTTCTGTTTCCTGAATATATCCATCCCTCATCCGGCTGGAGCAAACCGGCGATCAATTGGAGGGTCATCGATTTCCCGGCACCGGAAAATCCAAAAAGAACGGCCAGTTCATTTTCCATGGCCCACTCGACGTCGAGTTTAAATCCATTGACCTGCTTGTGAAGTTTGAGGGAGAGGCCCATCAGATGGTTTTCCTGCTGAACCGGTTGGCCAGATAGAGAAACAATCCGGATAGAAGAGTTAAAAAGAGGACCAGGACATGGGCCTTGGACCAGTCTCCGCTTCCGGCCAGGGTGTAGATAGAAAGGGGCAGGGTGTTGGTTTTTCCGGGGATGTTCCCGGCGATCATCAGGGTAGCCCCGAATTCACCCATGGCTCGGGCAAAGGAAAGGACTGTTCCGGCGATGATTCCCCTTTTGGCCAGAGGAAGAACGACCCTCACGGCCGTCTCCCATTCCGAATGCCCCAGGGTATAGGAGGCATTGATCAGATTGCGATCCACCGATTCCATGGCCGCCCGGCAGGTTTTGATCATCAAGGGCAGGGCGACTACAAAGGAGGCCAGGGCGGCGCCATACCAGGTAAACATAAGGCTCCATCCCGTCCATTCATAAAGAAACTTCCCCAGGGTCCCTCTCCGGCCGAATAAGATGATCAGATAATATCCGGTGACCGTGGGCGGCAGGACCAGGGGAAGGGTAAAGAGGACATCGACCAACTCTTTTCCTCTAAAATCCCGTTTGGCCAGGAAGTAGGCGACCGGGATTCCTATGATGAGAATAAAACCCGTCGCCGTCAGAGCTACCTGCAAGGAGAGGCGAACAGAAAACCAGGTTGAGTCATCCATTATTTTGCTTTTTCCGGTAGGATTATAAATCCATATCGCTGTAAAATATCCTTCCCGTTCCGGGACAGGACCAGGGCAATAAATTCAGCGGATAATATTTCTTTTTTCGTCACCCGGACAACACCTATGGGATAGAGGATCGGCTGATGGCTTTCTGCCGGGGCGGTGGAAATTGTTTTGATTTCATTAACCCGGGTGCGTGCATCCGTGGAATAGACCAACCCGGCATCGACTTCTCCCCGGGCCACATAGTCCAATACCTGTCTAACGTTTTCAGCCAGGATCAATTTATTTTTCGAAACCTCCCAGAGCTGGAGTCTGGTTAATACCTCCTGGGCATATTTTCCTGCCGGGACGGTTTTTGGATTTCCAATGGCTATCTTTTGGATGCGTTCGTCTCTGAGGTTTTGGAAGGATTTGACCGGAATGGGTGAGTTGTTCGGGACGATCAAAACTAAGGTATTTCCGGCAAAATCGGTTTTGGAACGGGGGCGGATCAATCCTTGTCGATCCAGGTCATCCAGGTCTTTGAGGGCTGCGGAGGCAAATAGATCCACCGGAGCACCGGCTTCGATCTGTCTGGCCAGGTCACCGGAGGCCCCAAAGTTAAAAAGCACTTTCACTCCCGGATGGGATTTTTCAAATTGACGGCCCATCTCTTCAAAGGCATTCTTGAGGCTGATGGCTGCTGAAACGGTCAGTTCCTCCCCGGCTGCCGGACGAACGGCAGGAAGAAAAACAAAACTGGTCAGAAAGAGTAAAAAGAAAACGGAAATTAATTTTAAAGTCATGAGGTTTTTTAGTTGATTTGGAAGTGGCATGATATTTTCCCTTTTGTCATTTTGATTATAAGATTTTATTGCTATAGGCTAACAATAACATAGTTTAGTTATCAAGAAAAAACCTTACAGCCTAAAAATTAGGGAGTTTAATCGAATTATACCATAAAAAATTGAAGAGGCACCTGAGCCGAACTTTAGTCAGCGGTTTACCAGACTAAATCCCGACAAAGGAGATAAGGTACCCTTGGGTACCAAAGAGGGTTTCCTGTCGATCGGGAAACCCTCTTTGATACCAGGTGAGGGGAAAAAACCGTCTAATACATCAGTCGAACAACCCTGCCTTTCAAAACATTGGCTTGAATCCTTGAAACCTCGAACCCTATTTTCGTATTAAAAGGCCTCCTGGTAGAGATTCAAAACTTCCTGTGGATCGCTGACCGGTCGGGCGTTGAACAGCGACGCTGCGTCGCCCATGGCGTGGAAGGCGCAGAGGACAAGATCTTCTTCCTTCAAACCTACGTTGCGAAGCTGAAGGGGATGGCCGCTGTTTTTCATCAGGGTTTCTATGGCTTCGGCGGCTGCCAGAGCCGCCTGGCGATTGTCCATGCCCGTGGTATTGACGCCCATGGCCTGAGCGACCATGGCCAGCTTGTCGGCGGCAAAATCGGCATTGAAGCGCATGACTTTGGGAAGGACGATGCCGCAAGCGGCACCATGAGGAACATTGTGCAGGATGCCGATGGTGTGGGCCATGGCATGGGCCAGGCCGACCTGAGCGATGCTGAAGGCCCACCCGGCCATAGTGGCGGCAATCTGCAGGTTGTTGCGGGCTTTTTCATCTTGTGGATCAGCGACAACCATAGGCAGGTATTGGGCGATTAAACGGATGGCCTGCATGGCCTGGCCGTCGCAGATAGGCTGGGCCATGGTACTGGTCAGGGCCTCGACGGCGTGGGTCATGGCGTCCATTGCCGTGGTCACCGTCAATCCGGGGGGCAGGGTCATGGTAAAGCGGGGATCCAGAATGGCCACATTGGGCACGATATGGATATCGATGATATAAACCTTTCTTCCCGCCGTCTTGCTTTTGATGACGGCCACATTGGTCACTTCGCTTCCGGTGCCCGAGGTGGTGGGAATGACGATATGGGGCGTCTGAGGTTCTTGTAAACGTTGCATGGCGATATGATCGTTGGCCTTCCCGCCGTTTTTCAAGGTGACGCAAACCGCTTTCGCCGTATCGATGACGCTTCCGCCGCCGACGCTGACGATGCAATCGGCCTTGAGGTCCCGGGCTATAGCCACGGCGGCGTCCACGGTATCCAGGTCCGTGTCCTGGGCGATGTCGTCGAAGACGCCGACACAGAAATCAACCAGAGCATCCTGAACCAGTTGGACGAGTCCGGCCTGCCGGACCCCGGGATCAGTGAGGATCAGCGCCCGCTTGCAGCCCAGGTCGACAATCGCCTTGTAGATGACGGATAGACTGCCATGGCCGCCGATGATATTGGTCGGGCAGTTATATTGCAAGATACTGATTTTCGTCTCATCGTTAAGGATGCCCATGCTGAAATTGCTTTCGGCCGCGGCGAAGGCACTGACATGATATCTTTTAATCTGTGTGTATTCAGCCAGTCCGCTATGGCCCAGTTCCCGGCCGACGCCGGACTGTTTGTAGCCGCCGAAGGGGCAGAAATCGCCGAAGGAATGATAATTGTTGATCCACATGGTACCGGTGCGAACCTGTTTGGCGATCCGCTCGGCCCGAGCCGTGCTGCTGGAAAAAACGCTGCCTCCCAGGCCGTAGATGGAATCGTTGGCAATCGCCACGGCTTCCTCATCGCTGTCGTATTTGATGACGCAGACCACCGGTCCGAAGATTTCTTCCTGGGCGATACGCATCTTGTTGTTGACCTTGGCAAAGATAGTGGGTGCGTAGTAGAAGCCGCCCTGGATGCCTTCGGCCTCAACCCGCTTGCCGCCGGTGATGAGCTCGGCGCCCTCCTGTTTACCGATCTGGACATAACGATCCACCGTGGCCAGTTGCTGAGCGCTGACCAGGGGGCCCAGGTGAGAGTTGGGCAGCAATTGATAGCCCACCCGCAGGGCCTCAGCACGCTTTTTCAGTTTTTCGACGAATTCATCGTAGATTTTGGACGGCACCAGAACGCGCGTTCCCGATTCGCAGATCTGGCCCTGATGGAAAAAGGTCCCGAAGGCGGCCCCTTCTACCGCAAAATTCATATCGGCATCGTCCAGGATGATATTGGCCGATTTGCCCCCCAATTCCAGGGTGACCTTCTTAACCGTGTCGGAGGCCATGCGCATGATCTCCCGCCCGACTTCGGTGCTGCCGGTGAAGGCGATCTTGTCTACGTCCGGATGGGTGCAGAGGATTCTTCCCAGTTCTCCGCCTGCTCCGGGGAGGACATTAATGACCCCTTTGGGAATGCCCGCTGCCTGAGCGGCCTCGGCGATGATCAGGGCCGTAAGGGGTGTGGCCGAGGCCGGTTTCAGGACAATAGAGTTTCCCATGATGATGGCCTGGGCGATCTTCCAGAAAGCCATGCTTGAAGGGAAATTCCAGGGAATGATGCCGACGCAGACGCCGATGGGTTCCCGGCGGATGAAATCACGGCCGGGGCCAAAGACGTTGCCGGAGAAGGGAATCTCTTCTTCCCAGGGGAACCCGTTGGCGGCATAGTAGGCCATATTGCGCAGTATTCCTGAACCCAGCATGCCCCAATACTTGGCCAGTCCGATCACCTGGCCTGAATCCATGGATTCGGTGAGGGCCAGATGCAGGGTTTGCTGGGTGATTTGGTCGGCAAAATCATAACATTTATCCCCCCTGGCTGCCGGGGTCATACGGGGCCACTCCCCCCGGTCGAAAGCGCGCCGGGCCGCGGCGATGGCCGCCTCGGCATCGGCTTTCCCGGCCTGTGCTATGGTAGCAATCGGTGTCTCATTTCCCGGATCGATCGATTCAAAAGTTTTCCCATCCCGGGCATCCACAAACTCCCCATCGATAAACAGTTTGTACTGATCCATACTGGAACCTCCTTTTTAAATTGTTTTTGCTCAGTGGTAATCTCTTACTTCTTATTGGTGATTCGAATGTCGCAGACCCCGAATCCTTCCCATTCACTCAAAGGCTTGCTTGAGGTGATCACGAATCCCTTTTTATCCCGCTCATCCAACCAGGCAATGGCCACCTCACCGACGGTCTGAAAGATGTCGGGACTGATCACCAACAGTATTCCGTCCGACTCCTCGACCAGATCATCCGGGCGCCGGTGATCCAGAAAAAGGCCCAGGGATGGGTCGCAACAGCCGGTAGACTGCAGGTCAACGCGTATCGGGTCAAAGACCTCGTTTTCTTTTTGGAAGGCTTTTAAGGATCGAGTCGCTTCCGGGGTTAGCTTGATGAAAGACATGTCCCTTTCTCCTCCAGGTCAAGTTGACAGGATTTTCAGAACAGATGGGCTCCACAAATTTCGCATCATACCAGATTGGATCAAAATAATTGAAAAAATCAAGTGGTGCCGACGGATTTAAGGCCATCGGGCAAGCCCCCGGTTCAACAATTCCAACAGTCCCTCCACCTTTTGGCCCAGTTCAGGACTTTGGACCCCCAAAATATCAAAAAAAGACTCCTTGGAAATGGTCCGGGCTTCTTCGACTGTTTTCCCTTTTATGACAATACAGAAAATTTCCACGGCCACATTGGTCGTGGGATCGCAGGTACATAAATATTTTATATCGTCAATAATGTCGTTGTGGATATGCAGATAGAGATGAAGATAGTTCCCGATGTTTCCACAAATGGGTATTCTTTCGTTGACCGTATCCAGGAAGAGGGAAGGATTTTCCAGCGAACCGGCATGGTTAAAACCGGTTTTAAGAAGGTTGCGATAATATCGGATGACCGCCTGGTCCATTAGCCTTTTAAGGTTCAAGGTTTGAGGTTCAAGGATTCAGATACAATCTATGTTTCTGGTTTCTGGTTCCAGGTTACTGGTTTTAACGAGCAGCCAGTAACGAGTAACGACTTAATAAAAATGTTTTTCTCCGAACTCCGAACTTTTTTTAAACATAACCCCGTTCCTCGAAAATTTCCTGCAACGTCTCCAGGAATATCCGGCACTCCTCGATAGTGTTATAAAAATAGAGAGAGATGCGATAGACCATCCGGTGCTCCGAAGGCAGTCGGGGTTTTGTCCAGCCCTGGCCATAGCGTTTGTTCAAATAGGAATGGACGCAAAAGAGACCGTCTCGGATCATGATATTATTTCTGGCATCCAGTTCTTCAGATAGACCCACGGCGTTGGGCCTTTTGACCTCGAAGGTCAATATCCCTCCCCGAAGCATCGGGTCCTGGGGGCCCAGGATTTTGAGCCACCCGGTTTCTCCGTAGCGATTGAGTAGTTGTTCAGTCAGAAAACAGTTCAACCGGGTCTCCTGAGCCTGGATTTGATTCAGGCCGATCTGTTCCAGATAGCGGACGGCCGCTCCGGCAGCAATCTGACCGGCATAATTCTGGACTCCCACTTCAAAACGGTCAGGTCCAGGCAGAAGATCATAGGTGGAATAGGTTGTGTCGTGAACAGTCCCGCCTCCCAGGAAGACCGGTTCAATACAGTCCCCGCCTCCATGGTCTTCGAATTTATTCCGTCCCAGAAGTTCCTGCTTGGCGTAAAGGATACCTACCCCCCGGGGACCACACATTTTGTGAATGGAAAAGGCCAGGAAGTCCACATCCAGGTCCTGAACATCAACCGCCTGGTGTGGCACGGTTTGGGCCCCGTCCAGGAGGACTCTTGAACCGCATTGATGAGCGATTTTTATGATTTTCCGGGCGGGCAGGGTATATCCGGTCAGATTTGAGGTGAAGGCCATACTGACCAGTCGAACCCGGTTTTTCTTCAGCCTTTTTTCAAAACCCTCCAGGTCGAAGGTGTCATTGGGGAGAGGTTCCATGATCTCGACCTGGATCAGTCCGGATTTCTGCAATCTCAACCAGGGAATCAGGTTTGAGTTATGTTCTTTATCGGTTAGAAGGACCGCGTCTCCCTGGCGGAAGGGAAAACCCAGGGCCACCAGGTTGATACTCTGGCTGGCATTTAGAGTAAATATGATTTCTTTTTCGGACCTGGCCTTGATAAATTCCTGAATGATCCGGCGGGAACCTTTCCAACCTTTTCGGGGATCGCCGTCTATACGACCATTGACTTCCTCGGCAAACCAGTGCCGGCTTCTCCCTCCGCCGCAGGCAGGATATTCCGAGTAGTATTCAGTGACGGCTTCGATGACCGGGTTGGGGACGAGGGTAGTGCAGGCATTATCCAGATAGATGGGAGGTTTTCCGTTTCGCAATTTTTGCAAAGACGGAAAATCCTCCCGGAACGATTCTAAGGAAAATACTTCGTCCAAGATCACTTTTTATTCAAGACCGCCAGTGCCGCCTTGACCTTTTCCGGCGTGGCCGGTAGATCAAAGATCCTGACCCCGCAGGCGTCTATAATGGCATTAGTCACCGCCGGAGCGGTAGAGACCATGGTCATTTCGCCGATGCCTGTGGCCCCCAGCGGCCCGTTTTTCCGTGGTGTTTCCAGGGCTATGATTTCCATATCAAAAGAGGTTCCAATGGTGGGAAACTTGAAGGTCAGGTAGTCCCTGGTTTTCCCGAGAATGTACTCCTCACGGAGGGCATAGCCGACCCCTTGATCCATGCCTCCTTCAATCTGGCCTTCCAGGTTTTGGGGATGGATGACCGGTCCGGCATCGACCAAAGCGGTCATCTTGATGACCCGTACTGCACCGGTTTCGGTGTTGACCTCCACTTCGGCCATTTGAATGTTATGACATTCGGAAACAAAGGAATCGCCCTGTCCGGTTTTGGGATCCAGCATATATTTCCCCGGAACACTCCGTGTGCCTTCAAACCGGGTCGGTTTGCCGGCCTTCATCAGCCCGGCACAGGTTTTTGATTCGGTCTCCCGGAAAGCGGTTTTTATCTTTTCAATGGCATCCAACAGTGCGCCTCCGGCCATCCAGGTTATCCGGCTGCCGGCGGCCGGACCCATGCCTTCGGTATTTACGGTATCTCGTGTTTGCAAACGGATCTTTTCCAGGGGCATTCCCAGTTGATCGGCGGCCATTTGAATCAGCATGGATTCATTGCCCTCGCCGGGATCGGCAACGGCGGCAAAGATGGTGATCCCGTCGTCCGGATCGACCTCGACGGTTAATTTGGCCCGGTCACCGGCCCCGCCGATGCCGAATGAATCGGCGGCGATTCCGACCCCTCTTTTAAGGGTTTCGTTTTGACGGTTAAAGTCGGCAGCCTCTTTTTTGGCCCTTTCATAAAGAGGTTTAGTTGCTTCACAAAGTCCCGCGAAGGGCCATTCCTGAACGACCATCCCGGTGGACTTGGACTGGCCCGGTTGAAGGGAATTGATCCGCCGGATTTCCAGGGGATCCATCCCCAGTTTTTCCGCCACCATGTCTATGGCCGATTCCAGGGCAAAGATGGTCTGGGGCGGCCCGGCTCCCCGGGCGGCTCCGCCGAAGCCGTTGTTGGTATAGACCAGTTTTCCAAGGGCTGAAATATGGGGTATATTATAGGAACCGGACAACATTTGCAGCGAACGCAAAACGACCGTGGGACCCAAAATGGCATAAGCCCCCTTATCCACCACAAAGTCATTGCAATAAACCGTGAGGTGTCCCTGGTTATCCGCTCCCAGTCTTATCTTCATCTGATAGGGATGTCTTTTGGAAGTGGTCAGAATCGATTCCTCCAAACTGGGGATATAGCGGATGGGGCGTTTAAAATGTAAAGCGGCGGCGGCGGTGACGGCCTCGGTGGTCACCGCCGCTTTTATGCCGAATTGTCCGCCGGTGAAAGGTTCCTTATAGCGTATATTTTCATAGCCCACCGCTTCCTTGATCTGAGCCGCGTGGGCGTGAATATTAATGCTCCGACCGATCACCACCAGTTGGTCGGTCTCCCCTTCACCGTCCAAATAGGCCAGACAAGCCTCCGGTTCCAAAGGGGCCTGATGATTCATTTGAGTGGAGAATTCCGCTTCGATAACGACGACTGATTGTTTAAGCCCCTCTTCCGCATTTCCTTTGATCTGGGGGAGTGCATAACAAGTATTGGGCGAATGAGCATGAATCTGAAGGGCGTTGGGGGCCAGGGCCTCTTCCGGGGTGAGCATGACCGGTAGTGGGTCATAGGTTACTTTTACCGCGGCCGCAGCGTCCCTGGCCTGGGTCCTGGTTTCGGCAGCCACGGCCAGGATGGGATCACCCAGAAT
This sequence comes from uncultured Thermodesulfobacteriota bacterium, assembly GCA_964609705.1. GTDB lineage: Bacteria > Desulfobacterota > RBG-13-43-22 > RBG-13-43-22 > RBG-13-43-22 > RBG-13-43-22. The sequence continues at coordinate 3,659 of CAZSTT010000043.1, read as the reverse complement.
CCTGACCTTGTCTTCACAAAGGACGGGTTGATCCGGAGCCAGGACCCGGATGCGGTTGGTCCCTTTGATGTCCTCGGCGGTCATGAAACCGATAATCCCGGGCATCTTGGCCGCTGCTGTGGTATCTATGTTCTTAATGACGGCGTGGCCTTCGGTGCTGTGCACCAGGGCCAGTTCCAGGGCATTAGGCATTTTAAGGTCGGCGGTAAATTCAGCCAGACCGCAGGCCTTGAGCATGGAGGAAGGCCGGGGATGGGAAACCCCAATGATTTTGCTCCCGAGACTGCGACGAAATTCCTCCGGCGTGATTTCCTTCCGGACAAAGCGGCCGGCAAGCCGGACCGCGTCGATGATCTTTTTATAACCGGTACAGCGGCACAAGTGCCGGGCCAGAGCCCTTTTGATGGCCGGCAGGTCGGGATCGGGATTTTGGTCCAGAAGGACCTTGGTGGCTATAATCATGCCCGGCGTGCAATACCCGCATTGGATGGCCCCGGACAGGACAAAGGCTTCCTGAATCAGGTGGGGGTTATCCGGCGTACCCAGACCCTCGACGGTGATTACCGACGCCCCTTCCAGATCCACCACCTTTTTGAGGCAGGAATGGACCGTTTTTCCGTCAACGATGACCACGCAGGCCCCGCATTGCCCTTTCCGATCGCAGGATTGCTTGGTGCCTGTCAGATGGAGGTCCTGTCGCAATAAATCAATGAGAACCTTATCCTTATGGGTAATGACTTTTTTATTAACTCCATTAATTGAGAGAGTTACCTCCTGCATGGCTACTTCCTTTCCATACTTATTTTTAAATTTTCTCCACCACCACGGCACAGGCCTTGTATTCGGCGGTCAAAGTGAGGGGATCGAAAACCGGATTGGTCAACCAGTTGGCATTGCCTTCCCGGAAATGGAAGGCCATCCAGACCATCCCCGGCGGGACCTGTTCGGTCACTTTGGCTTTGACGATTACCTCGCCACGACGGGATTTCACCCGGATCTTTTCGCCGTTTTCAATACCAAGGTTCTGGGCATCAGATGGAGAAAGGTCGGCCGTTTCCTCGCTTAGAAGTTCATTGAGGCCTCTGACCCGTCCGGTCTGGGTGCGGGTGTGATAGTGGTAAAGACGGCGTCCGGTACTCAGAACAAATGGATACTCGCCGTCGGGGACCTCTGCCGGAGGAGTCCAGTCCACCGGGGTCAGGTTGCCCAGGCCGCAGGTAAAACAGCCGTCCTTATGCAGAGTGGGTGTACCCGGATGATCCAGGGAGGGCACCGGCCATTGCAGACCGTTTCTTTCCAGCCGGGAATACTTGATGCCGGACAACTGGGGGGCCAGAACGGATATCTCATTATCCCATAATTCCTGGGCGCTGTTGGAGGCCCAGTCCTGTCCCATTCGTTTGGCGACTTCTTTGAAAATCCACCAGTTCGGTTTGGCCGCACCCGGAGGGGGTTTGACGGTGCGCACCCGGTTCACCCGCCGTTCACTGTTGGCAAAGGTGCCCTCGTTTTCACTCCAGGCCGCCGCCGGTAACACCACATGGGCGAACCGGGTGGTTTCGGTCTGGAAATTATCCTGACAGACCATGAATTCGGCTGATGATAGGCAGTGTTCCACATGTCTGATGTCGGGCTCGGTGTTGGCCAGGTTTTCCCCGAAGACCCAAAAGAATTTAATCCTGCCGTCCACCAGACCGTCCAGCATCTGGGGGAGCATGAGGCCGTTCTTTTCCGGGAGCTTTTTTACCCCCCAGGCCTTTTCAAATTTTTCCCGGAGCGCCGGATCTTCGACCCGCTGATAACCGGGGAAGACATTGGGCAAGGCCCCCATATCACAGGCCCCCTGGACATTATTCTGCCCTCTTAACGGGTTGACCCCGCCGCATTCAAATCCCACATTGCCCAGGAGCATCTGAAGATTGGCGCAACTGAGGACATTATTGACCCCGCAGGTGTGTTCGGTGATCCCCAGGGTGTACATCAGCATGGCCGGTTTTACCGCGGCCAGCCGTCTGGCCACTTGACGGATTGTATCCGCATCCAGACCGGTTATCTCAGCCGCCCGTTCGGGAGGGTATTCCAATACCTTTTTCTTGAGTTCTTCAAAGCCGGTGCAGCAGGATTTTACGTAATCCTTATCATAAAGGTCTTCGGTAATCAGGACATTCATCAAACCGTTCAGCAGGGCGATGTCGCTCCCCACTTTCAGGGGGATATGCCGGGTGGCTTTTTCCGCCAGCTCTGTACGTCGGGGATCGACGACATATAGCTCGGCCCCGTTCAATACCGCCCGTTTCAGGGCCGCCGCCGCCACCGGATGGGCCTCGGTCATATTGGAACCAATGGCCAGGACCATTTTGGCCTTGCTGAAATCGGCAAAGGAATTAGTCATTGCGCCGGAACCGAAAGCGATCGCCAGACCGGCGACCGTCGGTGCGTGTCAAGTACGAGCGCAGTGATCAATATTGTTGGTGCCGATCACCGCGCGGAAAAGTTTCTGCATTTGATAGGAATCTTCGTTGATGCTCCGGGCACAACTGACCCCGGCCACGGCATCGGGGCCGTAGCGGTCAATGGTGGTTTTGAGCTTTTGAACAATCAGGTCGAAGGCTTCCTCCCAGGTGGCCTCTCTGAAAAACCCGTTTTCTCGAATCAAAGGGGTTTTAAGCCGGTCTTCCGCGTAAATGAAGCTGAATCCGAAGCGTCCTTTGACGCATAAATGGCCGTAGTTGGGTGGGGCGTCCACCCCGGTGACCCGGACAACGCGGTCGCCCACTTTTTCCAGATACAGTTGGCAGCCCACCCCGCAGTAGGTGCAGGTGGTCCTGACCCGTTTCAAGGCCCAGGGACCGGGAAGACCATCCGTCTTTTCCGTCAGGGCTCCGGTAGGACAATTGGCCACACACAAGCCGCAGGAAACACAGCGTTCATTGATGAACGGCGTGTAGGCCGGCGGCCCCCCGGCCTTGGAGACTTCCCGGAGTTCAAAGGCCTGCTGGATCTGGTATTCCGAACAGCCGTGGACACATCGACGGCAGGTAATGCACTTGTTGGGGTCCACCGTTATAAAAGGATGCTCGGTTTGCAGGGGATATTTTCTCTGGGTCCAGACCGGGAGCTTATCAATATCCACCTTATATGTGTCGGCATAGGAGCGCAGGCGGCAGTCCAATACATCCAGACAGCCGCAGGACAGACAGCGGGCCGCCTCGGCCATGGCCTCGGCCTGTCCGATGGTGGCCTCCACTTCCTTGAAATTTTGTTCCCGTTCCGGCAGGGGCATATGGGGCAGACGTACCCGCTCCTGTTTGGGAATATCCTGGAAGTTGATCTCATCCACCTGGGGCAGCTTCTTCCCCTTGCTGATATTGAAGGCCTTCTTAGTCGCTTTCACTTCCCCCCGGGTCAGGTACTGGTGCATGGAACCCGCCGCCGTCCGTCCATCGGCAATGGCCTGGATGACCGTTTGCGGTCCTCGAAAAAGGTCCCCCCCGATAAACAGATCCGGAATGGAGGTCTGCAGGGTCTGAGGATCGGCATCCGGCGTCCCCCATTTGGAAAGAACCAATTCTTTTAGATCCGGATCATTCTGCAAAAAGGTCAGATCCGAAAACTGGCCGATGGAGATGACCGCCAGATCGGCTTCATAAATCTCCTCC
>CAZSTT010000042.1:15649-20973 GCA_964609705.1 uncultured Thermodesulfobacteriota bacterium | reverse complement strand
CGTACGGAAATCCAGGTGTTTCCATCCGGAAATTTCAATTTCCGGATGGAAACTAAAGAAATCTTTGGGAGGGAAGAATCATGATTCTTCCCGAGGAATCATGATTCTTCTGCCAAAGTTCCACTCATCCGCCAACATATGACAGGCCCCGCAATTAGTAAAGGAACCTATGGGTTTCCTTTGAAAATCCTTCGGTTTAAATTTTCGATGCTTTTTTACGATATAAGGGACTTCGGTAATACGAAGCGGGGTATTACCTTCTAGACTTTGCATTATCTTCTGTGGTATTTTTGCCTTAGAAAATTCTGCCCCTTTTCCTTTTAAATAGGGGAGTATAATTTCTTTGGTTTTATCATCAATATCCACAGAGCCTTCGAAATGTTTTTCCAAGGATCCCATCAGCTTTTCCCAGGAACCGGAGGGCAAGAATTCAGGCGGAAAGGCCAGATGGCATTGTCCGCAGGTTTTTTTAAAGGTCGCCACCGGATCGACCACGGGAAGGGGATTTTCTTTCGGAGCCGACGGGGTTGTGGCAGGCTTTCCTTTGGGGGCTGGCTGTGGTTTGATAATAATCGGGGCTGGTTGTGGTTTGACAATAGTTGGGTTCGCACTTGATGCCGAGAAACCCCAAGTGGCCGCCAGGAAAAGTAAAGCAGCCATTAAAATGAACGGCAGCATTAATTGATATAATCGGTTCATATCTCCTCCAGAATGATCATCCATTTAAAGTTTGACTGAAAACCAAGGGTGCTTCTGAACCCCCTGGTCCAGAAACATAAATCAAAAAATCAAAAAAATCAATCCTCAAGAAATCGACCCGGCTTTTCCCCTTGACCGCTCACCGGGCTTCTCTTATAATAATTTTATTTATCACAATTCCCTGCTTATGCCAAAAAAAAAGACCCACATCGAATTGCATTTCCTGGGCTCAGGAAATGCCTTTGCCCCAGGGCGGAGTTATGGAAGCTTCCTGATGGACGGGCGGATTCTTTTTGAAGCTCCTCCCACTACCCTGCCGACCCTCCGGGAAATGGGAAAACCCCTGGAAGATATCCAGTATATCTTTATCAGCCATTTCCATGGGGACCATTATTTTGGGCTGCCGTTTATCTTTCTGGATCACTATTTTATAATCAAACGGAAAAAACCCTTAATAATCATCGGCCCTAAGGGACTTAAGAAACTCACCCATACGCTCATAGACCTGGCCTTTCCGGACACCCGGAAGCGTTATTCCCGGAACTTTCCCGTGGAATTCTTGGAAGTAAGCCCAGGGAAAGAATATACTCTCCCGGGACTGACTTTCAAGGTTTTTAAAATGTCTCATGGAAAGATACCCAACCTGGGATTCAATCTGGCTTATAAGCACAAACGATTGGCTTATTGTGGCGATACCGGCCCCTGCCCGGCCCTAAAGGAACTTCTCCAGGACGCCGATATTGTCGTCTTAGAAATGACTTCTATAGACGACCATTACCCCTATCACCTCAACCAGGAAAATATTCTGGAAATTCGGAGGCAACTCCCCTCTAAGACTCCATTGATCCTTACCCACCTCCCGGACCTTAACAGAAAGCAGGAAAAGGCTCTGTCCCGGAATCCCTATGGGGTCCTTCTGCCGGCCAGGGATAAGCAACGCTATCAATTTGATCTGTAAACCGTCATGCCACGCTTTTAGTGGCGTGACACCACGAGCCGGTCGGCTCTGCCGATCTAAGAAAGAGGCTTCCATTCGGAAGCCGAACCGGTCAGGCCGCTCGATTTTATCGAGCTTTTGAAGAGGCCCCCATCGGGGAGCCGATTCGCTGACCTCACAGAAGAGGCCTCCCAAGGAGGGCGGGACATGAAAATAGGCTGGTGGGCTCGGATCTTATTTTCGTGTTAAGCCGCCATGCCCGCCTTTTGGGGCGTGGCAGCACCAAATATGAAAATAGAGCGCGTTTGACTCGAACTCTATTTTGGCACTAAACCGTAGTTTTTCTCCTTGACTCCTCCCCCGGGCTAATTTTATACTTCTTATCTATAAAAACCAATTCATCATCCAAAGAGCCCTTGGCGGCTCAGCTTAGGAAACCTACCTTTAAAGGAAATGATGCAACCAACATCGAATTATCCCAGGCCTACGGATCCCCTTGAACCAGAGGACATCCGTTCCGGGCTCCGCCCAGAGACGATAGCCAAGGCCTTTAAGGACAATCTGGCCTATCTTTGCGCCAGGTTTCCGGAGGTGGCTACTCGAAACGACCAGTATCTGGCCCTGGCCTACACTGTCCGCGATCGTCTGCTGCATCTCTGGACCAAAACGGCCCATACCTACTATCAAATGCGGAGTCGCTCGGTTTGTTACCTTTCGGCCGAATTTTTGATGGGTCCCCAATTGGGGAACAACCTGATCAACCTGGGCATCTTCGACCAGGTTAAGAAGGCCATGGAACAGTTAGGCCTGAATTTGGACGAACTCCTGGAGCAGGAAGAGGAACCCGGATTGGGAAACGGCGGTCTCGGGCGCCTGGCGGCTTGCTTTCTCGATTCCCTGGCGACCCAGCAGATCCCGGCCATCGGTTATGGGATCCGTTATGAGTTCGGCATTTTTGACCAGGCTCTGCACAACGGCTGGCAGGTGGAACTCACCGACAAATGGCTGCGTCTGGGAAATCCCTGGGAGATCGCCCGGCCGGAAATTGTTTTCGACGTCAAGTTGGGCGGACAGACGGAAACCTATTTTAAAGACGGCCGGTATCGTTTTCATTGGATTCCAGACCGGGTTGTCCGGGGAATGGCCTATGACACACCCGTACTCGGCTACGGCGGAAACACCGTGAATCTGCTGCGCCTGTGGAAAGCCGAAGCGGCCGAGTCTTTCGACTTTCAAGCCTTCAACACCGGGGATTATTACGGGGCGGTCATGGAAAAGGTGACCTCTGAAAACATCACCAAAGTTCTGTATCCCAACGACGAAACGTTTCAAGGCAAACAACTCCGGCTCCAACAGCAGTATTTTTTCGCCTCTTGCGCCATGCAGGACATGATCCGCATGTTTCTGCAGCAGTCCGGTTCCCTGGACCAACTGCACGAGAAATTCGTGGTCCAACTCAACGATACCCATCCGACCATTGCCGTCGCCGAACTCATGCGCCTTCTGGTTGACGAACACTCCCTGCCCTGGGACCGGGCCTGGGAGATCACGCAACAAATCTTCGGGTACACCAATCACACCTTATTGCCTGAGGCCCTGGAGCGCTGGTCCATTCCGCTCTTCGAGAGTCTGCTGCCCCGTCACCTTGAAATTATCTACGAGATCAACCGGCGGTTTTTAGATGAAATCCGGCTCCGCTATCCTGACGACGGTGCCCGGGTCACCCGGATGTCTCTCATCGACGAGCAAGGCCCGCGCTATGTCCGCATGGCCAACCTGGCCTGTGTGGGCAGCCAGACCATCAACGGCGTGGCCAAACTGCACACCGATCTTCTCAAATCCGGGGTTCTCCATGACTTCGTGGAATTTTCACCGGAGAAGTTCACCAATGTAACCAACGGCGTCACTCCCAGACGATTTCTGCTGCTCAGCAATCCCGGGCTGGCCGGGCTCATAACCAGCCGAATCGGAGATCAGTGGATCAAGAACCTCGACGAACTCCGGCGTCTTGAAGGATCCGTTGAGGATTCCACCTTCCGTGAAGAATGGAGGGAGATCAAACTCCGGAACAAAAAAAGTCTGGCCGCATTGGTTCTGCGTCTTACAGGCCTGTCTATCAATCCCGAGACCTTGTTTGACATCCAGGTCAAACGGATCCACGAATACAAGCGACAACTGTTAAACCTCCTGCACATCGTCACCCTCTATAACCGGTTCAGGCAGCAGCCGGGATTGGATCTTGTTCCGCGCACCTTCATTTTCGGCGGCAAGGCCGCACCCGGCTACGCCAGGGCCAAACGGATCATCAAATTGATCAACTCCGTAGCCGCCAGGATCAATCCGGATCCGGTAATCGATGGTCGTTTGAAAGTGGTGTTCTTGCCTAATTTTAATGTCAAGAATGCTCAACGGATTTATCCGGCGGCCGATTTGTCCGAGCAGATATCCACTGCCGGCACTGAGGCTTCCGGAACCGGGAATATGAAGTTTGCCCTGAACGGGGCCCTGACCATCGGGACTCTGGATGGCGCAAATATCGAAATCCGCACCGAGGTGGGCCAAGAGAATTTTTTCCTTTTCGGCTTGACGGCATCCCAGGTGCAAGAAGTCAAATCCCTCGGTTACCGTCCCCGCGATTACTATGAAGCCGATCAAGAATTGAAAGAGGCCCTCGACCTGATCGCTTCCGGTTATTTTTCCGATGAGGATCCCGGTTTGTTCCGCCTGCTGGTTGACACCCTTCTGGATCAGGACGAATTCATGCTATTGGCCGATTACCGGTCTTACCTCGATTGTCAGGAAAAAGTGGCCCTGGCCTATCAGGACCAAGAAAACTGGACCCGTAGGTCCATTATCAACGTCGCCCGCATGGGGTATTTTTCCTCCGACCGGGCCATTCGGGAATACTGCGAACACATCTGGAAGACCTCCCCGGTTTCCATCGAACTCGGGGATTCCCCTCCCGGTTAAAATTCTGTTGATATTCTTAAATGTTGGGCTATAATCCTAACACCAAAAGCCATTCCATATGGCCGATATCAGAAGATCATCCCAAGATCACAAAAAGGAAAGGAGAAATTATGGGAAACAAGATGGTGAAAAAAAATGGGTTTGTTGTATTGGTGTTGGTAATCATTTCATTGATGGTTTTCGGCTGCAGTCAGCAGCCCGCTCCGCCTCCGGCAGCTCCTCCGGCCCCTGCTCCTTCGGCAGCGGTTGCTCCGCAGCCTTCGGCAACGCCTCCGGCGGGTACAGCCCAAACTGCTCCGGCTGGAACCCCTGCCCAGGATCCCAATCAGCTTCAGATGGGGATGGCCTCCGCCCAGGTCCAGCAGATCATGGGAGCCCCGGCCCAAACCAAACAAAAAGGGGCTATAACCGAGTGGAAATATCTTACCCCCCAGGGTAAAGTGGAAGTCCAAATTCAGAACGATAAGGTTGTGGGGATTGAACGGGGACATTAAGAGTTTTTCGATGTTCAACTCTTGGCTTTGACAGCATGATTAGAGAAGGCAGCCAATTTCCAACAGCCGGAATCAATTATCGGAAATTATACGGCCTTCATTAAAAAAAAGACCCCTTAACGGCTTAATTCAGGAAGACCCGATAGACCGGCCTTCCTGAATTAAGGACCTAAAACACCCCTATGAGCCAGGAAGGGTGCGAGGAAAAATAATGGAAAAGAAAA
>CAZSTT010000042.1:0-15549 GCA_964609705.1 uncultured Thermodesulfobacteriota bacterium | reverse complement strand
CTAAAACACCCCTATGAGCCAGGAAGGGTGCGAGGAAAAATAATGGAAAAGAAAATGAGTCAGAAAAGTGGGATTGTTGTTTTGATATTAGTGGTCATTTCTTTGTTGGTTCTTGGTTGCCCACAACAGGCGCCTCCACCGGTTCAGACACCACCTCCGGCCGGGTCGGTTCAGACGCCCGCTCCGGCCGGCTCAGCTCAAATGCCTGCTCCGGCTGCCTCGGTTCAGACGCCAGTTTCAAGCGGCTCGGCTCAAATGCCGCGCCCGGCTATGACGGGAACGGGAACCGCCCCATCGCAGGATATAGGTCAAGTTCTAGTAGGGATGACCCCCGAGCAGGTCCAGCAAATTATGGGCCCCCCAGCGCAACTGTACCAACAAGGATTTATCGAATGGAAATATCCTTCCACCCCTCAGGGTAAGGTGGATATTAGATTTCAAAATAATAAAGTGATCTTAATTGAAAAATATACTAAACAATAAGGGACCTTGTTGAACCGTCAAGCCACGCTTTGGGTATAGGTTATTTTTCAGGATCACTTGTTTTATTCATCTGAGAGCAGGCGATTTGGAAGGGATCGGAGGACCGACGTCTGATCCCCTTAACCAAATTTAAGGAAAAAGGTTATGAGCCAGGAAGAAAATTTGGATCTTACCCGATCAACAAAAAGTGGAATACCGAAGCAGGGCGTTGGACAAAGGCCATCCCAGAATGTTCCTTTCGACCTATCTGAACTTGAAAGTCTCCCCAAACCTCTGGTCGATGAAAGTGAGGCCACGGTCGCTTTCCAGTCTTTCACCCATCTAAAAACCCAGTCGGCCTCTTCCACTCCACCTACTATTGAAGTGATTACCGGAGAAACCAACCCCAAAACATTGCCTCTGGGAAAAGAAAAGATAAAGATAGGCCGCTCCGGATATAACGACCTGGTACTGACCGATGGAAAGGCCTCCCGCGACCACGCTGAAATCTATTTTGAAGAAGGCCAATATTTCATCGAAGATTTGAATTCCACCAATGGCGTTTCTGTCAATGAACAGTCGATCCATAAAATATCACTCAAATCCGGAGATCAGATTACCATTGGAGATACGGTGCTTCTTTTTACCCAAAAAGAACCGGAAATCTCCCTGCGCGAAAAAGAGGCCTTTATCCAAAAAAGCGACCTGTTCAACTGGTTTGATCAGGAAACCAAGCTGTTATTGGCCCAAAACCTTCTGGTACGTTCTTTTCCGAAAGAAGCCGTTGTCCTGCGCCAGAACACCCTGGTGGAAAGTATGTACTTTCTATTTTCAGGTGAGATTCGTATCGTCGAGATCAATGAAGAAGGCGGGGAACGCCCTATCGATATATTGAAAGCCGGGGACTTCTTTGGAGAACGGGCCCTTTTAGCTGGAGAATCGGGCAATTATTCCATGATCGCCACTAAGGACAGCACCCTTTTAGAACTCCAGAAAGAGCAGTTAAATGAATTGCTCCAGAAAAAACCCGATCTGAATCAAGCCTTTTATCGGATGGTGATGACCAAACTTCGTTCCGCCCAACAGGATTCGGATCGAAAAGATAAGAGACAGGATAACTTAAAAGGGATTATTACCTCAACCGACATCCAGATCATCGGCGAAGACCGAAAAATTCAGGAAGCCAAGAAAAAGATCGAGCAGTTGGCTAAAGTGGATAAGACGGCCCTGATCATCGGCTCTTCCGGAACAGGCAAAAAAGCCTTTGCCCGATACTTCCATAAAGTCAGCCCCCACCCGGAATATCCCTATGTGGAAATCTCCCTGGCCGATCTGGAAGAAAGCAAGGCCGGGGCGGCCCTGTTCGGCATCGAGCCCGATCCGGGGGTCACCCACATGAAAGGGCAAATCGGATACCTGGAGATGATCGACACGGGAACTCTGGCGGTGGCCCATGCCGAGCTATTAGATGCCCACCAGCAAAGCATCCTGGTCACCTACCTCAAATATGGATGGTTTCACCGGGTCTACGGCCAAAAAAGTATCAAGGCCAAGACCAAAATCGTTTTCCTGGCCACGGGAACAGAAGCCGAAGTCTTAGAAAAATTTATTCCCGAGCTCCGTGAAGAACTGGTTAAAAGGAAGGTGGTCCTTCCCTCCTTGACTCAACGCCTGAAGGACATTCCTATACTGGCTGATTATTATTTAAGAACCTTTGCCAAAAAAAATGGAAAACGAGTCAGCGGCCTTTCCCGGGAAGCCACGGAAAGGCTGGTGTCTTATACCTGGCCGGGCAATGTCAAGGAACTGGAAAACGTCATCCAGAGAGCGGCTATTGTGACTTCCGAGGATGTGATTATCCCCGGCGATCTGATCTTTGTCATCCCCTCGGAAAAAGAGATCCACAAGCTTAATATTCTGCGACAGGATAAGATCAGGGATTTTCTCCGCCATCCCCTGATCCCTAAAATATTTATCTGGTTTAATATCATTATGGTAGTCATCATGGCCGGGTTCACCCTCTACGGGGGGACCAGACCACCCGGACATCCCCTTCAAAGTCCTGAAAACAACCCCGGGATGTTGATTACCTGGTTGATCTGGTTTCCGATCCTGCCCATCTCGGCCTTTCTGATCGGTCGGATCTGGTGCGGCATGTGCCCAATTGCCGGCATAGGGGATCTTTTCGCCCGTATAAAAAAATTTAACCTCCCGGTCCCCAAATTTTTAAAATCCATGAATTTCTGGCTGGTTATCCTGGCTTTTCTCTTCCTCGAATTTACGGAAGAGCTTTTTGGAGTGGCGGATAAACCTTTAGCCACCGGCGTTCTGCTGGTGATTATTATCAGCATGTCCGTGCTGTTCTGTGTCCTTTTTGAACGGAAGGCCTTTTGCCGTTATGTCTGCCCTTTGGCCGCCGTACTGGGGACCTATTCCACTTTAAGCATCGCCGAAGTCCGGGGAAACAAAAAGATCTGTCAGACCCAATGCGGCCAACATTCCTGTTTTAAGGGCACGGAACAGGCCGAGGGATGCCCCATGTTTTCCTATCCCGCCTCTCTAACCACCAACACGGAATGTATGATGTGTTTGAATTGCCTGAAAAGTTGCGATAACCGGGGGGTGCAGGTCAACCTCCGCCCTCCCCTGCAGGAACTCTGGCACCAGAACCAGCCTATTTTCAGCATCTCCTTTTTCGGGGTTATGCTGATCGGACTCATGGCCCGCCACCAGTTCACTAAATTGACTTATTGGAAAATATGGGAACAATCCCTGGGGTGGGGTGATTTATTCGCCACCACAGTCCTCTTCTTCTTTTTCATTTCCTTTGCCGTCATTCCCTTTATCATGAGCTCATCTCTTTCGGCGGCTGCTTCACAGGAAAAAATTTCGGAAAATATGGCCCATTACGGTTTGGCCTTTATCCCCCTGGCCCTGGCCGGTCATATAGCCCATCTTTCCCATGAAGTATTAAGCACCGGGATTTACAATTTTATTGCCTATCTGTATAAAGTTTATGATAAGGTGGCCCTTGGAATCCCCATTGGAACCAAGGAAATTGTGATCTCCCCCTTTATCCACAGCTCTGTGGTCACCTTTTTTAAGATGATGCTGCTCATGGGCGCCTTATTGGGATCGGTTGTGGCTTTAATCATGATTGCCCGCAAACTCTCGGAAAAAAATGTCTTTGCCCGGATCCTTCCTCACTTGCTGGTTCTCATTTTCTTTTGGGTGGTCTATTTATTCATTTTCTCGGGTGCGACCGGAGATCCGCCGCCAGCCGTCTCGCCACCCCTGACATCACCTCCGGGAGTGACAGGTCCTTTGACGCCTGGGAAACCATTGACCCCACGGGCTCAGCCGGGCCAATGAAAGCCTATTAATCAGTCATGCCACGCTTTGGGTGGCGTGACACATGAATTATGAATATAGGCCGTATCAACAAGTGGCCTCGAATCTTATTTTCGCACTAATGAATAAGGATTAAGGAGAATTTAGCCGATGATTTCCCCCGGCAATCTTATTGGAAAAAACATTGACCAATTTCGTCTCGATGAATTTATCGGGCAGGGGGCCATGGGTGTGGTCTACAAGGCCTTTGATAATATCCTTCATCGGACCGTAGCCCTGAAGTTGATCGCCAAAGACAACCAACCCGCCACTCCGGCTATGATGGAAGCCCGAAGACGTCTTATCCAGGAAGCGCAAGCCGCCGGTCGTTTAACCCATCCCAATATCGTCACCATTCACTCTTATGGGGAAACCGACGAGTTTCAATATATCTGCATGGAATTTATCATCGGCAAGACCCTGGGGGAAATATTGGCCGAACAGAAGATCCTCCCGGTTGAGGAAGCCACCATTATTATTGAGCAAATTTTATTGGCCCTGGATGTGGCCAACCAGGAGCAGATTGTTCACCGCGACATCAAACCGACCAATATCATGATCTTGAATGACCGGCAAACCAAGGTCATGGATTTCGGTATCGCCAAGCTGCCTTCCCTATCCATGACCACCACCGGAACCGTCCTGGGGACCCCTTATTACATGTCTCCGGAACAAATCTCCGGCCAGAAGGTGGATATTCGTTCCGATGTTTTTTCCGTTGGGGCCCTTTTTTATCAAATCATTACCGGCGAGAGGCCTTTTGACGGGGAAACCACGATCACTTTGGCCTATAAAATAGTCCAGGTTGAACCTGTACCTCCCAAAGTATTGAACATTCATATCCCTCAAGCCATAGAGAACATCTGCAAGAAGGCCCTGGCCAAAGACCCGACCTTTCGCTATCAAACTCCGATGGAGATGTTGGAAGACATCAGGGCTTTCAAGCGCCGGGCGGCCGCCCCCAAGCAAATCCCGGAAGATACGACCATTATAACCAAGGGGTCTGTTCCCGCTCAAAAAACCCCGGAAATTATCATGGGAGAGAAAACACAGGTTGCCCCGGGAAAAATTGAAGAAAAAGCCCAGGAAGTACCTAAGAAAGCGGCCATATCGGCCCCTCCCAGCCCCTCACCAGATATTGAAATCCCGGCTCCCCCCAAACCTGCGGTCCCTAAGGCCGCTCCGGCTCCGGCCAAAGCCTCCGGGAGCGCGCTTAAGCCCATAACCTTTGCCATCGGGTTGCTAATCATTGTCGTGATCGGGATTGTCCTGGTGGTTCGTTTTGCCAAAACCGGCCCCCAATATAATAAGCCTGATTCTTTAGCCGTCCAAGGGCTCAATCAAGGAAGCTCCCAGCCCCAGGTCAGTTCCCCGGAGCAAAAATCAGCTCCCAATCTGGACTCTTTAATTCTCCAGGCCAAAGATCAACTGAAAATCAATCCAACCAATGCCCGAACATTATTAGAACAGGCCCTGTTTATAGATCCCAATAATTTTGAGGCCAACCTTCAATTGGCCCGCCATTTTACCTTTCAACAGGATTACCAAAAGGCCATTCCCTATTATCAAAAAGCCCTGAAAATTAACAGTCGGGTTCCGGAAGTTTCGTTTAACCTGGGTTTTATTTACCTGAACCTGGGACAGTACGACCTGGCCATAAACTCTTATGCCATTTGTCGGGCATTGTCTCCCCCTTTTCTGGATGAAGTCCTGACCAATATGGGTCTTTGTTATATAAAAAAGAATAATTTTCAACAAGCCCAGCTCCTTCTCAGGGAGGCCCTGGTGTTGAATCCCAAAAATACCATCGCCCAGAATTATTTAAAATCGGTCGGAGGGTAGCGATTGACTAAAAGGTGCCTCGTTATCCCTATTCGGGTCATGCTCCAGAAGACTGCTGGTTTCTAGCCGCAAATTCCCCTCCCGGCTATCAGGCTGGTCTCTGGTTCTTTTGGGCTGAAGACTCTCCCAATCGTTCCTGAATTTCCCCTAGACTATCTTCGAATGATATCTGGAAACCCAACCGATAGCATATGCAATTGCACTCCCAGATTACTTGTGTTAAACTCTTCCTATTTTTAACTGAATCTCCTTACCGACCTCCTTTTTCGGGTCCTTCGGGGAGGAGATTATTGGCGACTGACCGAAAGGGCCTATCCGGTTCTCCCGAACAAAATGGATGGTTTAACCTTCATTATTCGACCTCAAATTCAAACTATTAAAAAGTGATGATAAATTTTATTCAAAAAGTAGTTATAAAAATAAGCCGTTTTGGCAGAGCAAAGGGGAAAACAGCCGAAGCGGGGTCCCCGGCGGAATTACCCCTTGCGGATTCTCCAAGCCGTCCCCATTCCCAAAAACGACCACGGAAAAGAAATAATCGGAATGTTGGGGGAGCGGAAAAATCGTCCGAGACTGCTTCTCTTTCACCTTCCGCGCCCTGGCGGATTTCCCAGTTTAAAGTGCCTCCACTCGAAGGCAAAACCCGCTTTCACGATTTCGTCCTCCCTGATCCGCTGATGCACGCCATTTATGATCTGGGGTTCCAGTACTGTACGCCGATCCAGGCCGAAATTCTACCCAGCACCTTATCCGGCAAGGACGCCAGCGGCCGGGCCCAGACCGGCACCGGAAAGACCGCGGCCTTTCTCATTGCCGTTATAGCCCGGATGCTGAACAACCCCATCCAGGGCCGGCGGAAGCCCGGAACGCCCCGGGCCCTGGTGATCGCCCCCACCCGGGAGCTGGTCCTTCAAATATCCGAGGAGGCCCGTTCCTTCATCAAATATACGGACCTCAAGGTGATCTCCCTGTTCGGCGGTATGGATTACGAAAAGCAGAGGAAACAACTGGCCGGGCTACCGGTGGATATCGTGGTGGCCACTCCCGGACGGTTGCTCGATTTTCAACAACGTCGGGACCTGATCCTGAACAAAACCGAAGTGATGATCATCGACGAAGCGGACCGGATGCTGGACATGGGATTTATTCCGGATGTCCGGAAGATTATTCACAGCACTCCCCCCAGGGAAAAGCGTCAGACTCTCCTTTTCAGCGCGACCCTGACCAAAGAGATTACCCGCCTGGCCGCCCAATGGACCCAGGACCCGGTAACGGTCGATATTGCTCCGGAGCAGGTTGCCGTGGAAACGGTGGACCAGATTGTTTACATCGTGACCACGGACCAGAAATTCGCCCTGCTTTACAATATCATTGATAAATTGAACCTGAAAAAAGTCTTGGTGTTTTGTAACCGGAAAGATGAAGTCAGACGCCTGGCAGAGATGCTCACCCGATATGGTATCCATTGCGGAGAGCTTTCCGGAGATATTCCTCAAAAACAACGGATCGAGCGCCTGGACCAATTCAAGGCCGGAAAATTCCGGGTCCTGGTAGCCACCGATGTGGCCGGCCGGGGTCTGCATATTGAGGGTATGGATCATGTGATCAATTTTACCTTACCCCATGATCCGGAAGATTATGTTCACCGAATCGGGCGGACCGGCAGGGCCGGTGCCGCCGGTACCTCCATCAGCTTTGCCGATGAAGAGGAAGCCTTCTACCTTCCCCCTATCGAAGAATATATGGGCCGAAAGTTGAGTTGCATCCAGCCGGAAGAGGATTGGCTGACTTTGCCGAAGCCCTCGGGCCCCAGAAAACACCGTGTACCGGAATCCGGAAGGAAAACCAGCAGCCATGACCGAAAGAGGGACAGCGATTCCAGGAGAACTTCAGGAAGGAGACCTTCCAGGCCTCAAGTCAAATCTTAATCCCGTGAACAGCAACAGTCAGTGAATTCTCCCCAGACCCTGCTCTAAGACTGTTCCTCGGCCCCCCAGATTCTTCTATTCCCAATTTTTTTCAAAGTAAACTTTTGTTAGGACAAAAGGCCGGCCTTCAACCCAACCCTCTTCCACTCCTTCACGAAACCAGTCCAGGGCCGCACGTCGGCACAAGGCCTCAATCCGGGCACCGGACCATCCTTCTGTTTTTTCAATCAGCCAATCCAGGGAAACTGCCGGGGATAAAGGTTTCCCTTCAAGGTGAATCTTAAAAATCTCCCGGCGCTCTTCCTGATTGGGAAGAGAAAGCTGAATACGAAGTTCAAACCGTCCCGGTCGAAGAAGAGAAGGATCCAGGATCTCCGGTTGACTGGTCGCCCCGATAATAAAGACCCCTTTCAACTTTTCGATCCCGTCCATTTCGGTCAGGAGTTGACTGACCATCCGGCTGGTCACCCGGGAACTGCCGAAATCCAAGCCTCGGAGCGCGGCAAAAGAATCTATTTCATCAAAAAACAGGATGCAGGGCGCAGCCAGGCGGGCCTTGTGGAAAATTTCCCGGATCCGTTCTTCACTCTCCCCCACATACTTGCTGAGCAGTTCCGGACCTTTGATGGAAATAAAATTCAAACCGCTTTCCCGGGCCAGGGCCTGGACCAGCAAGGTTTTTCCGGTACCGGAAGGACCGGTAATCAGGATCCCCTTGGGGGGTTCCATGTTCATCAGAGCATAACGCTCAGGAAATTGCCAGGGCCACTCAAAGGCTTCCCGGAGAGACTGCTTGGCTTGATGACACCCGCCCACCTGATCCCAGCTCACCTGGGGAAGTTCCACCTGCACCTCTCGAATCGCTGAGGGTTCAACTTCCTTGAAGGCCTCTTCGAAATCCATGGCCTCGACAAAGAGATTTTCCAGGAATTCCGGAGTCACCATACCTTTTTCCAATTCCAGTTCCGGCCGAATCCTTCTTAAGGCGTGAAGCCCGGCCTCCTGACAAAGAGCCCGGAGATCGGCCCCGACAAAACCATGGGTTTTTTTGCTCCAGGTCTTTAAGTCAACGTCGCCGGCCAGGGGCATATTCCGGCTATGAATACCCAGGATTTCAAAACGCCCTCTTTCATCCGGGACCTGAATGGCAATTTCCCGGTCAAAACGACCGGGGCGACGCAAGGCCGGATCCAAAGCATTGGGGATGTTGGTCGCCCCCATAACCACCACCTGGCCGCGGGATTGCAGTCCATCCATAAGGGCTAATAACTGGGCGACGATTCTTTTTTCCACCTCCCCTTCCGTTTTTTCCCGCCTGGGAGCCAGGGTGTCGATTTCATCCAGGAAGATAATCGCCGGGGCGTTCTTTTGAGCCTTTTCAAAGATGGAACGAAGCTTTTCCTCACTCTCCCCATAATGACGCTGCATGATCTCCGGACCGTTGATATGAAAAAACTCGGCCTCCGTTTCCTGGGCCACAGCCCGGGCAATCAAGGTTTTCCCGGAACCCGGGGGACCATGGAGCAGGATCCCCTTGGGGGCTTCAATGCCCAGACGGAGAAAGATTTCCGGAAACCTTAAGGGAAATTCTACAATCTCCCGGATGCGATCAATCTCTTTTTCCAACCCCCCTATGTCCAGATAAGCTACAACCGTTGAATTTGTCCCTTCCTCTCTTTTTTCCTTAAAGGTCAGGGAGGTGTCAGTCCCGATCCGGACGGGCCCCTCGGGCCGGGTGCTCTCAATCCAAAACATTTCCTTTCTATCTTCACCCCCCAAGAAGGGGATATGATTGCCGGATAAGACGATATGATCGTTGAGTTTTTCTCTAAAGATCCGTTTCTGATTTTCTTTGATAAGGTGGGATTTTTCGAAGATAATAACGAGTTCTTCCGCCGGCCGGGGGAATGCTTTTTGGATGACCACCTTGTCAAATAAAAAGGTCCCCCCATTGCGCATGGTCACCGGGTCCAGATGGATAACAGCCTCCGCCCCTCTGACCGGGGCCGAAGGTCCTACAGGGACCACAGCCTCTTGTTTTCCCCTGATCCAAAGATAATCTCCTTCTTCAAGATGGAGATATTGCATATTTTCCGGAGCGATTCGGGCCATGAAGGACTCGCCGTCTTCCATCAAGGCTTTGACTACATGAAGGGACAACTGACGTCGCCCGCAGGTCTGGTCCCGGCAATCCTTGCAGGTATGATGAAAGGGATCCTTCGCCTGGTCTTCGAAAGGGCATTTTTCTTCCATGGCTTTACCTTCTTTGATGATTTAGTGCGAAAATAGGGTTCGAGGTTATTCTCGCCAAGGTCTATTTTCACAATTAGTGGTGTCACACCACTAAAAGGCGTGGCATGACGGTTTAGTTTTTATATGATAAGGCTTAAAAAAGGAAATACAATAGCAGGCTGAAGTGATCTTCAGGATCGCCCGGCAAGGAGAATGAAAGGTATCTCCCAGGAAGGAGTTCAAAGGAATATTTAAAGGGGGGTTTCTCTGGGGCTCCAACCTCAAGAAGCGCCCCCTTCACTTCATCTAATCTGTTCTTTGATCGATCAATTTTTCCTTGGCTTTGTTATATTGTTTTTCTGTGATAATCCCTTTCTTATAAGCCTCCTCAAGGTCTTTCAACTCTTGCCCTAAGGTGGTGGAGTAACTTTGTGTTTTGACATCGGCTCCTCCCCCTCCACAGGCGGCTAATCCCAACACCATAACGATAATCATCACCACGGACCAAAATCTATAAAACTTCATAGTATGGTTCTCCTTTTTCTGTCATATTTACTATTGGAAAGTCTCGATCTTTGACCTTCCTAATTGTCTGTCCTTTTCTCAATTAATTTTTCTTTAGCATTTTTGTATTGTTTCTCTGTGATAATCCCTTTATTGTAAGCCTCTTCAAGATCTTTCAATTCTTGCCCCAGAGTGGTTGAGTAGCTCTGAGTTTTGACATCGGCTCCTCCCCCGCGACAAGCGCTGAATCCCAGGGCTCCAAAGAGCATCATGATAACAGCCAAAAATCTGAAAAGCTTCATAGTATTTTCTCCTTCACCGAATTTAAGATAATATTTTAAAATCTCTATTCTTTCTACTATCTTAGTTATTGGATGATGCCCACCTCTTAATCAAGGTCATTTCTTGCCTTGTTTTTTAAGAAGCCCCACCAAATTTCAAATGGGTGCCCCCTTCCGACTTTATTCTCCCACTATTATCGGCTTCTAATAAATTATCCTGAAGTATTTCAATAAATAGTCCTCTCCTTGTAATATAGAGTCGAATTTTCTTTCATAGGCGGATTTCGTTTGGATTTACTTAACCTATTATAAATGATATACATTTTCTTGACAAATTAATTTATACTTCAAGGCTGCCATCCGGATATCTTGTTTGTCATTACTATAAGTGCTATTTAAAGGTTAATCAAATCATCTATCGGGAGGGGACCAACGTATGTCCGTCAATAATGGTAATCCTGCATCACCTTTGCTGAAAAAACTGACTCAACCCAAACCGGCATCAGAACCTACCATCAAAAATAATAGGGCGGTATTGAAGGAACTTCCCTTTGAAGACCGAAGCAGTTTCGAGAATGCCGGCCGGGGTTTTATCGCCAGCATTTCTCCCCTGACCATCAGACGACCAACGGACGATAAAATAACCTACGATCTTTCAGATCTTTCCTTCCTGGAAGGAGAGGCCCCATCCACAGCCAACCCCAGCCTCTGGCGCCAGGCCCAACTCAATGCCCTGCATCACGGCCTCTTTGAAGTGGTGGACGGTATCTATCAGGTCCGTTCTTTTGATCTGGGCCATATGACGCTGGTACGGGGGAGAACCGGGTGGATCGTGATCGATCCCCTGACTTCCTCCGAGTCTTCCCGGGCGGCCCTCGATCTGACCGACAAACATTTGGGACATCGTCCGGTGACCGCCGTTATCTTCACCCACAGTCATGCCGATCATTTTGCCGGTGTTCTTGGTGTAATCAATCCGGAGGACGTTACTACCGGGAAAGTAGCCGTCATCGCTCCGGATCAGTTTGTCAAGGCCGCGCTCAGTGAGAACGTCCTGGCCGGGAACGTCATGAGACGACGGGCGAATTATATGTATGGGAACTCATTACCCCATTCACCCCAGGGTTTTATTACCAACGGCCTGGGGGCCCTGTTGTCCCAGGGATCTACCGGTTTTGTCACGCCTACGGATATCATCAAAGAAACCGGAGAAACCCGGAAGGTCGACGGGATCGAAATCGTTTTCCAAATGACCCCCGATACGGAGGCTGTCTCTGAGTTTGTCTTTTATCTCCCTCAATTTCGAGCCCTCTGCATGTCGGAGATCACCTCCCATCATTTGCATAATGTCTATACCCCTCGGGGAGCCCAGGTTCGGGACGCCCTGGCCTGGTCCAGCCAGATCAACGAGTCTATCGATCTTTTCGGTGACCAATTGGAAGTCCAGTTCGGAAGTCACCATTGGCCGATCTGGGGGCGGGAGAAAGTAATCGACTATTTGAAGCAGCAACGCGATCTTTACAAGTACATCCACGATCAAACCCTGCGCCTGGCCAACCAGGGCTATACCAAAGAAGAAATTGCTGAACAACTCAGGCTTCCCGGGAGTCTGGCCCGAAATTTCTCCAATCGCGATTATTACGGAACTGTCAGCCACAATGCCAAGGCGGTATATGTCAAATACCTCGGTTACTTTGACGGCAATCCAGCCAATCTCAACCCCTTACCCCCGGTGGAAGCCGCCGCCCGCTACGTGGACTATATGGGCGGAGCCGATGCGGTCATCATCAAAGCCCGTAAATCCTTTGAACAGGGGGATTACCGCTGGGCGGCCCAGGTGATGAACCATGTGGTCCTGGCCGAACCGGACAGCACCCAGGCCCGGGCACTGCTGGCCGATACGTATGAACAAATGGGCTATCAAGCCGAATCGGGCCCCTGGCGCAACTTTTATCTTACCGGCGCCCTTGAACTTCGCCTGGGAATTCCTGAAGCCATACCGGGAAAAATGAGCCCGGGCATGGTAAAGGGCCTGCCATTGGAAAACCTTTTTCAGGCCCTGGCCGTAAGACTGAACGGCCCCAAAGCGGAAGGCAAACGCATCATGCTCAATCTTGATTTCACCGATTTAAATAAACCCTATTTATTAACAGTGGAAAATTCGGTATTAAATGCCTTTGCCGGCAAGCAGGATCCCCGGCCGGCAATCAAGCTGGCTCTCTCCAGCCTCGACTTTAAATATTTGATGACCGGCCTGATCACCGCCGCCGACCTTATTGCCGAAGGCCGGTTGGTCCTGGAAGGGGATTTAGAAATACTTCTGGAATTCGCCGGTCTCCTGGATCAATTCAATCCTTTTTTCCCTATCGTCACCCCCCGGCCTTGATAGTGTTTATTACTGGTGACAGAAAATTTAAGTCAGATAATATGAATTTGCAAAAAGTCTCCCAGGCCGTCACCCCGGCGAAAGCCGGGGTCCAGACATCGTCCCGGTGAAAACCGGGAACCAGTTCCTTAATCCTGGATACTGGTTTTCACCAGAATGACGAAATTGGAATTCCGGTGACTTTTTAAGAGACTATCAGATAATATTCCTGACAAATCAAACTCAAACTTTTTCATATAAGGAGCGTAAAATTAATGAAAGAACGTAAAATCGGCACCCTGGTTATTCCTCACGGAATATCCATCAATCCCGTTACCCTGAACGAACAAACCCTGGAAAAGATCAGGCAGGCCGCGCCGGAAGCCGAATTGGTTATCATCAAAAACAAGGAGGAATGGGAAGGAAAGGCCGACGCGTTAATAGCTAAAACCGAGGTGGTTTTCGGGCGTCTCCCCTTTGCCCGAATCAGTGAACTTCCCAATCTGCGCTGGATACAGCAAGACTTTGCCGGATCGGACTGGCTACAGAATTTTCCAGACCTCATCGAAAAGGATTTTATTTTGACCAATGCATCAGGCGTCCATGCCATACCCATTGCCGAACACATTCTGGCCATGATGCTGGCCCTGGCCCGCGATTTTCCCTACAGTTTCCGAAAACAGGGCAAACATCAATGGGGGCGGCGGGGCCGGGTGATCGAATTGGATGGAGCCACCCTGGGGGTGATCGGGCTGGGAAAGATCGGAGAGAAAACGGCCGAAAAAGCCAAAGGATTGAACATGAAGGTTTTAGCCATACGCCGGAATCCGGAACGTTCTTCTCCCTATGTTGACCGGATGTTCGGGTCGGAGGGGCTTAAAGAACTGCTGTCCCAATCCGACTGGGTGGTGATCGCCGCCCCCATGACCCCGGAAACCAAAGGGATGATCGGGGAAACGGAACTGAAGAGTATGAAGAAATCGGCCTATATCATCAACATCGCCCGGGGTTCCATTATCCAGGAAAGCGTACTGATTAAAGCGCTGCAGGAAGGCTGGATCGCCGGTGCCGGTCTGGATGTCTTTGAGAAAGAGCCCCTGCCCGAGGATTCCCCATTGTGGGCCATGGAAAATGTTATCCTTACCGGCCATTTCGCCGGTTCGACCCCTTTCTATTTCGATCGGGTCCTGGAGATATTCCTGGAAAACCTGCGCAGATATCGGGAGGGTGAACCCTTGATCAATGTGGTGGATAAACGCCGAGGATATTGATTTGGTTCAAGCTTGATTTAATTTTTTCTTTTTTTGAGCAAAAAAAGGGGGCGATGGAAATCGCCCCCTGATCATTCCTAAAACTTTGCCGTTATTACTTCCAACCGCCTCGGGCGCCCTTGCCCATGCCCAGGGGGCCGGCCGGCCAGTTGAAACCGGTCATCATTACATTGTCCACATCCTCGGCCGTGGCAACACCCTCCTGGACGATTTTCATAGCTTCCAGGGTCAGGACCCGGTAGATCCGGTTTCCGACAAAGCCGGTGTCTCCCGGAATATCCTTGACTTTAACGGTCAATTTACCCATTTTACGTCCCAGCTCCATTATAAGGTCAGTCACTTCGGGAAGGACGTCGGCCGTCCAGATGACTTCACAGCCTTTCATGATGCTGGCCGGGCTGAAGAAGTGCATACCGATAAAACGGTCCTTGCGACTGGTGGCCGCTGCCAGATCGGCGATGGTAAAAAACGAGGTATTGCTGGCGAAAATAGCATTCTTATTAATGGTCTTATCCAGATCAGCGAAGACCTTTAGCTTCATATCTTTGTTTTCCATTTGGCCTGGGCCGCCGCCAATGGCCTCGATCAAAAGGTCAACGTCCTTCATATCTTCGATCTTACTGGTCGTAGTCAACAAAGCCAAGGCTTTGTCGGCTTGTTCCTGAGTCAATTTGCCACGCTGCACACCACCGGATATACCGAAACGTCCGTTAGCCACGGCGTCTTTGGTTTTAGCGGCCAATTCATCCGTCAGATCACGACAAATAACCTTGTATCCGGCAAGAATAGCCGATTGGCTGATCCCCTGGCCCATTACACCACCGCCAAGCACTCCAATTGTTTTGATGTCATCAATCTTCATTTCGTTCCTCCTTCTAAAATTTTTTAAATTCCGCGAGATGTTTCAAGTAGACCGATTATGATTACAATGATCCGGCTATAGGAAACTTGCTCTGATGATATTAAGGTATAAAAGGGAAAGCAGTTGCCTGTCAAGGAAAATATTTTCTTTATTTTACCAGAAGGCCCTTCTTTCCTTTTTGCCTTGACTTCTTTAGGTTAACTGTGATAATAATCAGTAAAAGTGAACGAGCGCTCGGAATTTATTCGACCCGGTCGCGGCTTATTTTCTGGTTTTTTTTATAAGGGGACGTTTTTCGAAGCTCTCAAACGATCCCCCCAAAAAACAGATAGAGGTACCCAAAAAAGGAGGAAAATAAATGGCTGATTTTACCTTGGATGAGGATCAGAAACAGATCCAGGACATGATGCGC
>CAZSTT010000041.1:16415-21045 GCA_964609705.1 uncultured Thermodesulfobacteriota bacterium | reverse complement strand
ATGGCCTTCAACGCGGGGAGCCCTTACCTTTTGAGTATCCTTGACCTCAATAATAACCTCAAGGCGGATATTTACGGGGTAGAACTGGCCTTGGAATGGCAGCTCCGGGATTGGTGGCGAATAAAGGGAACTTATACCTTTGCCGAAATGAAACTGGATCAAAACTTAACCTTAACCGAAGCCCAAAATCAAAGTTTGCCTCGCCATCAATTTTCGGTACGGTCCAGTATGAATCTGGAAAAAAACATCGAAGTGGATGCCTGGCTGCGCTATGTGGACGGATTTGACAACGGCAGTGTGCCCAATTATTTCACACTGGATTTGAAATTGGCCTGGCGGCCGATAAAAAATCTGGAACTGGCACTGGTCGGACAAAACCTGTTGGAAAACCGGCATCAGGAGTTCCGCCCTGAACAATTCAGCACCCAGGTCTATGAAGTAGAGCGCGGCGTTTACGGGAAACTGACCTGGCGGTTTTAATGCGAAATAGATCTCATAATAAATTTGTCATCTGGCTTGTGTTTTGGGGGTGGCTGTTGAGTCTCGGGGCGCTCCCGGGCGAAGCCCAGGAGTCCGGCGAAGAAGCCGTCAAAACAGCCTTTTTGTATAATTTTGCCAAATTTGTGGACTGGCCACCGGAATCCTTCAAGAATGAGACATCCCCCTTTGTGCTGGGGATCCTGGGGGCCGACCCTTTTGGCCCAACCCTGGAAACCCTTAGGGATAAAACGGTCAAAGGACGTAAACTGATTATCCGGAAACTCTCCCGTCTGGAGAACTTTGACGATTGCCATGTCTTGTTTATAAGCGGATCGGAAAAAAACAACCTCCGAAATATTTTGGCTTTCTTGAAAAATTACAATATCTTGTCGGTCAGCGACCTGGATCGATTTGCCCAACAGGGTGGTATGATCGGGTTGGTCAAAATAGAGGGTAAAATCAGTTTTGAAGTCAATATCGCCACCGTTCAACACAGCCGGTTAAAGTTCAGTTCCCAACTATTAAAATTGGCTAAAATCGTAAACGCTGGACCTTGAGGATGCTGGGGATGAAATCATTTTTTATTAAAACCTCCGTTCGTGACAAGATAGTCGCCTTGACTATGGGGGTGAGTCTTCTGGTCCTGGTTTTTGTCTGTGTGTCCTATATAATCTATGATCGATTCACCTTTAAACGACAGATGGTTCATGACCTGGAAACGCTGGCCGATGTCATTGGTTTTAACTCCGAGGCGGCTCTGATTTTTTATGACGCCGGAAACGCTTCCAAAACCTTGGATACCTTGAAAGCCAAAAGAAATATTCTTGCCGCTCGTATCTTCAACCGGACCGGTGAACCCTTTGCCGACTATCGGCGAACTTCCGATCTATCGTTTTCCTTACCCCACGCTTCCCTATCGGAAGGATATTATTTTCGAAATCAGTCCCTTATTCTTTTTAAATCAATAAAATCTGATCAAGAAAAAATCGGGACCATTTATCTCCAGTCCGATCTGCTGGAACTCGGTTCCCGTTTAAACCGGATTATTTTAATAGCGGCCTTTTTTATCGCCATGGCCACTTTTGGAACATACCTCCTGGCCTCCAGGCTGCAACGGGTTGTTTCCGGGCCGGTCCTGCATTTATCGGAAGTGGCTCGTAATATTTCAGAAAATCAAAATTATTCCATCCGGGCGGTCAAGCAGGGAGAGGATGAAATAGGATTTCTCACCGACCGGTTCAACGAAATGGTCGATCAGATTCAAGACCGTGAAAAGGCCCTCCATGATGCGCAAAAAGAATTGCAAATGAATAATCGCCAACTTCAAATCCAGCTTTCTGAAAGAATAAAAGCCGAAAAAGCCCTCAAAGAGGCTCACGACCAACTGGAAGTCAGAGTTACTGAAAGAACCGCAGACCTGGCCAAAGCCAAAGAGGCCGCAGAAGCCGCAAACCGGGCCAAGAGTGATTTTTTGGCCAACATGAGCCATGAATTAAGGACCCCGTTAAACCATATTATCGGTTTCAATGAATTAGTCTTAGACAAAAACTATGGCGAGTTAAATCCCGTTCAGGAGGAATATTTAACGGATGTCTTGCAGAGCAGTCGTCACCTCCTATCCTTGATTAATGATATCCTGGATCTTTCCAAAGTAGAGGCGGGGAAAATGGAACTGGATATGAAATCCCTATGTCTTCTGCCTGCCTTGGAAAACAGTCTGATCATGGTCAAAGAAAAGGCCCATAAACACAATATTATTCTTCAAACCGAATTCAACGATCTGCCGGAGTCGATCCAGGTCGATGAGCGAAAATTAAAACAGATCCTGTATAATCTGCTGTCTAATGCCGTCAAATTTACTCCCGATCGGGGAAGGGTTTGCCTTAAGGCCAGCCGGATTTTGAGTTCGGAGTTCGGATCTCAAAATACCACGGCGATGGAACCTCAAGGCCAAAGGCAATACCCCGAAATCAAGGGGAACTATATTCTATTCACCGTTATGGATAGCGGAATCGGGTTGAAAACTGAAAATCTGGAAAGAATTTTTTTGCCTTTTGAACAAGCGGATAATTCAGCCAGTCGTAAATACCAGGGAACCGGGTTAGGATTACACCTGGTCAAGCGCATGGTAGAATTACAGGGAGGCCGAATCTGGGCCGAAAGTGAGGGAGAAGGCCGAGGGAGCCGGTTTTCTTTTATCCTCCCCTCTCTGTGAAGGATGAAATCATAATGGAAGAAGCATGAAGTTACCTATAGATCATTGCCCGGTAACCGGTTGGCCGGTCATTCAAAAGCCTGAATGGACCGAGATCGGTTTTGGAGGGGATTATCGGATCACCATTCGTTTAGTGGGGAACCATATTCTTGTGGCCAAGACCTCAGGGCAGGTAACCGAGGGAGATCTGAAACGGTCCCTGCCGATAAATAAAGCGATCCAGGAGCAATGTTTTCCAGGCAACCGCCCTTTTATCCGGATAGAAGACTGGACTGAAATTAAAGGGGTTTCCCGTAAAGGCCGGGCATTGTATCTTTCCTTTATCAAAAACAGCGCGGGGATCAATACGGTTATCTTTTTCGGCATGAACATCGCCTTAAGAGTTGCCGTAAAATTAGCCCGAAGGGTCAATGTTTTTCCTTTTCATATCGAAACCGCCGACAATTATGTCGATGCCGTAAAAAAGGCCAGGAAAATATCTTCTGACCATCCTGATATTTTTAGTGGGCCCCCTACCGAAAATGAAACGTCTCCCCTAGCGGCCGGCAGGGATCAAAAGAGCTTCGGCCACACTTTCTCTGATCCTTCCTGGCAAACTCAAGCGGATAATTTTTCTCTTCGTTATGAAGTGCTTGAAGGAAATATCCTCCACGGGATAACCCGGGGCTTATTGAAAGTGGAGCATATCATCCCTTCTTTCCAATCCATGGAAAATTGCGTTCAGTTTATTCAGGCTTTTAGCCAACATTATTATTATGTCCTGGGGATCAGCGGAATCCAAGGAACAACACAAAGGGCTCGAAAAAACTATGTAACCTCCATCCTCCACTTTTATCGGAAATACCCTTTCCGGCTGCTCGTTTTTTACGGGGCCAATACTTTATTGAAAGCGGGTATCAATATATCTGCACCCTTTGTCCCTTTTAAAGTCCGAATTGTTAAAGATCTAGAGGAGGCACTTAAGATCATTAAAGAGGTCGAATTCGAATCCCGGAATCGAACCCTTCCTGAAAAAAGGGCCCCCGGGTCTGATGAACATTCTAAAGAGGATCTCCTGCAGAAATATGTCCATGATATTCTCCAATATTTGGATCTAATCAATTGGGGAGAAACTGAAGAAAGAGAAAGCGAGGGGATCGATCCCTCCCATCCCTTTCACAAGGTATTTGAAGCCCTGGATCTGTTAAAATGGGAATATAACGACATGCTGATGGAACGAATAAATAACGAAGAGGTTCTGAGGCGTTCCAAGGAGGAAGCGGAAAAGGCCAATCGCGCCAAAAGTGAATTTCTTTCCAACATGAGTCATGAACTGCGAACCCCCTTGAACCATATCATCGGGTTCAGTGAACTTCTCTCTGACAAACATTTCGGAGAACTTAACCCGGTTCAGGAAGAATATCTTAATGATATCCTCCACAGCAGCCGTCACCTCCTCTCCCTGATCAACGATATCCTGGATCTTTCCAAGGTGGAGGCCGGGAAAATGGAATTGGAATTGGCCCCTGTCTGCTTGCGGCCACTGCTGGAACAAAGTCTTTATATGGTCAAAGAAAAAGCCTTGAAACATAGGATCAATCTGAAAACCTCTTTGAGGGATATTCCGGAAATCCTCTGGGCCGATGAAAGAAAATTAAAACAAATCTTATATAACCTTCTCTCCAATGCCGTAAAATTCACCCCCGATGGAGGTTCGGTCCTTTTCTCCTCGAATCGAGTCCGACGACCTGACCGGACCTCTGAAACAATTCCCCACAACCTTGAAACGGATTCCGAATGGATGGAAATCAGTATTGCTGACACCGGCATCGGATTAAAGGAAAAGGACCTGACTCGAATCTTTGAACCTTTTGAACAGGTCGACAACACCACCAGCCGTAAATATCAGGGGACAGGACTGGGGCTTTCTCTAACCCGCGAATTAGTGAAATTGCA
>CAZSTT010000041.1:9493-16315 GCA_964609705.1 uncultured Thermodesulfobacteriota bacterium | reverse complement strand
ATGGATGGTCTCGAAGCCACCCGGATTATTAAAAGCCGGAAAGAATCGGAAAATATTCCAATAATTGCACTGACTTCCTACGCTATGCCGGGAGATGAGGAAAAAGCTCGAGAATCATTCTGTTCCGGATATATCACTAAACCGATTGATACCCGGAAATTCATCGGTACGATCCAACAGCATCTTGGCCCCAGGCTCGTATCCAATGAGTCGGAACCCAGGCCAGGGTCTTCTTCCAGACCTCGAATCATGATCGTAGATGATGATCCCTTGAACATTAAACTGCTCGAGGCCAAACTTCCAGCTGAAAAGTTTGAAACTCTTTCCGCCTTGAATGGCCCCATAGCCATTCAAAAAATTCTCAGAGATTTACCCGATCTTGTTCTTCTAGACATTATGATGCCGGGAATGGACGGGTTTTCCG
The DNA here is from genome assembly GCA_964609705.1 of uncultured Thermodesulfobacteriota bacterium. Classification (GTDB taxonomy): domain Bacteria; phylum Desulfobacterota; class RBG-13-43-22; order RBG-13-43-22; family RBG-13-43-22; genus RBG-13-43-22. The sequence continues at coordinate 15,891 of CAZSTT010000041.1, read as the reverse complement.
TCAGCCGCTGGATCAAAGGAAATCCGGCTACCCAAGAAATTCCGATAATCATGATCACCGCCCTGGAAGGATTAGAAAATAAAATTAAGGGACTGGAAGCAGGAGCGGATGAATTTCTGAATAAACCGGTCAACTCGATCGAATTGTTGACCCGGATTAATTCTCTCCTTCGCTTAAAAAAATATCGGGAAAGACTTTCCCTGAGACATCAGACCAAACAGAGTCTCTTTGGTCCGGACACGAGTTGGGAAAAAAGAGAGGAGATCCCTCCGCTTCAAAAAATTCTCCTCGTTGACGACAATGAAAAAGATCTCCAGATACTCCGGTCGTCCATGGGTGGCGAACCCTATAGAATGGAACAGGTCATTACCGGGGAGGCCGCCCTGGAGAGGATGCAAAAAGAATCTTTTGATCTCATTCTTCTCGATGTCCTGTTGCCGGGAATCGACGGGTTCGAAGTCTGTCGTCAGCTAAAAGGCATGAAGCATACTCGTGAAATGCAGGTTATATTGATCACCTGTCTATCTGAACTGGAAAATAAAATCAAAGGGATCGAACTCGGGGCTGATGATTACCTGATGAAACCCATCAACGCCAGGGAACTAAAAGCGCGGGTGAAGGTTTTATTAGATAAGAAAAGGTGCCTGGATACATTAAAGAACGATTATGAGAAGACCCTAAATCTATCCATTTATGATGGATTGACGGGGCTTTACAACCAGACCTACTATAAAAAATTTATTGAACAGGAATTGAAGCGGGCCCAACGTCAGAAATATCCTGTTTCGCTGATCATCCTGGATATCGATAATTTTAAAAAAATCAATGATTCCTTGGGGCATCCGGCGGGAGATCAAATACTTTCCGATTTAGGCTCCCTTATAAAAAACAATATCCGTGAGATTGACTTTCCCGCCCGATATGGCGGGGATGAATTTGTATTGGTCCTGCCCTACTCCGCTAAAGAGGAAACCATTTTCATTGCCCGCCGTCTCATGAGTTCCATTGAGAGCTGGCCTGCAAGGCAGGTGGATTTGAAAAACCAGGAAAAGTTGACCCTAAGTATGGGAATCGCTTTTTTCCCCCAGCAGGGATCGACGCCGGACGACTTGATCAGGCACGCTGATTTGGCCCTCTATGAGGCCAAAAGATTGGGAAAGAACCATTACTGCATTTACGAAGGAGATTACCTGAATGAAGGGAAGAGAATCTTGGTGACGTAGGAATAATTCAGGAGGAAAAAAAGTTTTCTGCTTCTTTTCTGGCCCCGAAAAGCTTTTCCCCTATGACGGTCAATTCCTTACTTTCTATCCCAAGTTCCAAAAGGAGGGCATCATGTTCCAGGGACCATAAACCGTCGTCTTCTATTCGCGGGCTGTACATGCGGGACATGGCTTCGGAAAGAGCGATAATTGAAATGGAGTCCCGGAACTCCCTGGCCAGGGAGGGGCTGTGATGATCCTTGATGGTCAAGATGATCTCCACGGGCAGACCGACTTCTTCGGCAAACCAGGCCCCCGCCTCGGCATGGGTGCACCCGAAAAAATCCTTCTCCGTTTCAAGCATTTCATCGGTAGTGGGAATCTTATAAAATTTATCATGATCCATTTTATAAAAAATAATCCGGCCGATATCATGGAGCAGACCCGATAAAAAACATTCCGGGGGGGAAATCATGGATACAAAAGCAGAAATTACCGAAGCAATCAAAGCCACTTCATAACCGTGAATCCACAGATTTTTGATATTGAAGGTCTGGTGATGGGGAAAGATGGTCATCACACTCATGGCGGCGGCAATTGATTTTATCCTTTCAAACCCCAAGAACATGATGGCCTGCCGAATGTCGCGCACCTGACCGCAATGCCCGAATAAGACCGAATTAGCGGCCCGAATGACCCGTTCAGCTATGGCCTGGTCATGGGCGACTATCCCGTTAAGCTCTCCCAGAGAACAGTCCTGTTTTTGAACAAGGGAAAGGATCTTTCCCGCCATAACCGGAAGTGTGGAAAGACCTTCGATATTTTTTATAAAACCTTTTACTTCGGAAGAATTCATTGGTTTTCCTGACCGCTTGTTCATAAGACAGCCGGGGAACGGAAACAATTCCGCTAAAACCGGGATCCGGCGCCATGGGATCGGATTCCGGTTTCAACTGAAATGACTGAACCGACTCTAAGTATTTTTCCGTAACTTTCGGAACGGCCTGTTATTCTATCGGGTTATAATTAAAAAAACTTTAGAAGATCTGTTACTTCACTCGCGGGTCAAATGGCGGTATTTGAGGCGGTGAGGCTGATCGGCAACTGCCCCTAAGCGGGCTTTTCGGTCTTTTTCATACTCCGAGTAGTTTCCGTCGAAAAAAAGACACCGACTTTCCCCTTCAAAGGCCAAAATGTGGGTGACGATTCTATCCAGAAACCAGCGGTCGTGGCTGATCACCAGAGCGCATCCCCCGAAATTCTCCAGGGCTTCTTCCAGGGCTCTCATGGTATTGACATCCAGATCATTGGTCGGTTCGTCCAACAGAAGGACATTGGCCCCTTCCTTTAATATGCGGGCCAGATGGACCCGGTTACGTTCTCCGCCGGAAAGGAGCCCCACTTTCTTTTGTTGATCGTTGCCCGAGAGATTGAACCGGGAAACATAAGCCCGGGAATTGATTTCTCGCGTGCCCAGAGTAATGGTTTCCTGTCCGCCTGAAATCATCTCCCAAATGGATTTTTCGGGATCGAGCACATCCCGGCTCTGATCTACATAAGCCAGCTTGACCGTCTCTCCGATCCTGAGGCTGCCCGAATCCGGCTTTTCCTGGCCGGTGATCAAACGAAAGAGAGTGGTTTTGCCTGCTCCGTTGGGACCTATGACCCCCACGATCCCGCCCGGCGGCAGGTTAAAAGACACCTTTTCCATGAGTAGTTTTTCACCATAGGCTTTGCCTAGGTTTTCCGCCTCAATAACCAGGGCCCCCAGCCTCGGACCGGGGGGAATAAAGATTTCCAGGTCCTTGTCTCTCTTTTCGTTCTCTTGATCGATCAGGGCCTCATACGAATTGATCCGGGCCTTGGCTTTGGTATGACGCCCTTTGGGAGACAGGCGAATCCATTCCAATTCGTGCTGCAGGGTCCTTTGGCGTTTGCTTTCGCTCTTTTCTTCAAGACGCAATCGGTTTTGTTTCTGTTCCAACCAGGAAGAGTAGTTGCCTTTCCAGGGAATGCCCTCCCCTCGATCCAATTCCAGGATCCATCCGGCCACATTGTCTAAAAAATAACGGTCATGGGTTACGGCGATAACGGTTCCGGCATAACGCTGGAGGTGACTTTCCAACCAGGCTACGGATTCGGCATCGAGATGATTGGTGGGTTCATCGAGAAGGAGAATATCCGGTTTTTGAAGCAAGAGCCGGCAAAGAGCCACCCGCCGTCTTTCTCCTCCGGACAGGATATTGACCGGCGAATCTCCGGGAGGGCAGCGCAAGGCGTCCATGGCCATATCCAGCCTGGAGTCCAGTTCCCAGGCATCTTGAGCCTCCAGCTTTTCCTGCACGGCAGCCTGGCGTTCGATGAGCTTATCCATGGCCTCATCCGACATCGGCTCGGCAAATTGTTCATTGATCCGGTTAAACTCGGTCAATAAATCTACCGTGGCCTGAACCCCTTGTTCCACTATTTCTTTCACCGTCTTTTTTTCATCAAGGACCGGTTCTTGTTCCAACAAACCCACGGTATGGCCTGGGGAAAGGATGGTCTGGCCGTTGAAGTCCGGGTCCACTCCGGCCAGGATTCGGAGCAGGGAACTTTTACCCGATCCGTTCAAACCCAGGACTCCGATTTTAGCCCCATAGAAATAAGAGAGGGAGATGTCTTTCAATACCGGTTTCTTGTCATAGTATTTGCTGACTTTAATCATGGAATAAATAACTTTATTCGGTTCGGCGGTCATAGAGATTTATATTTCTCCTTTTCTATTGTGGTATTTACCTCTTGAGAATTCCCCTGGGGCGGACCATTCATGAAGGAGGTTCCCGGATTTGCGTTAAAGGACCGACGAGGGAAGAGCCCGGCCTCGGCCTGTAAAAATCAAAGGCGAAGCCTATTTGGAATGACGCTGACGAAGGTCCAGGCGGAGAACCTTGCCAATGGGATTTCTGGGTATCTGCCCGATAAACTCGATAAACTTAGGACATTTGAATCGTCCCAGACTTTCCTGGCAATTGGCAATCAACTCCTGTCCGGTGATGTAATATCCCGGCTTCAAGACGACAAAGGCCTTGATTTCTTCTCCCATGATCGGGTCCGGCACCCCGATAACCGCCACATCCTCTACCGCCGGATGCTCATAGAATACCGCCTCGACATCCCAGGGATAAATATTAAGACCGCCCCGGATGATGAGATCCTTTTTCCGGTCGACAATGAACAAATAGCCGTCCTCGTCCATTCTGGCCATATCCCCTGTGTAAAGCCAGCCGTTTCGAAAAGTCTGTCCGGTCTCTTCAGGCATTTTAAAGTATCCCGGAGAGACATTCGGTCCTCTGACAATCAGCTCCCCAATCCCCCCTACGGGCAGATCATTATCTTCTTCATCCACAATCCGAACTTCCACCCCCGGTATGGGTATTCCGATAGAGCCGGGTTTCTGCGGCATATCCGGCCGATGTCTGCTGACGATAGGAGACGCTTCGGAAAGCCCATAGCCCTCCCGGATCGGACAATTGAATTTTTCTTGGAAACCTCGCAGGATATCCAGAGGGAGTGGCGCCGATCCTGACCCGCAACGCCGGAGGGAGGATACGTCATATTGATCCGCCAGCGGGCTGTTCAGCATCATGGCAAACATGGCCGGAGAACCGGAAAAACCCGTTACTTTATATTTCTCGATAAGCCGAAAAGCTTCTTCCGTGTCAAACCAGCGCATCAGGATATTCTTTAGCTGGAACATATAACCGCTATTCATCACCGTCAACCCGTAGGAATGAGACAAAGGCAGCACATGCAGCATGACATCATCAGGCCGGAAATCATTAATGGAAGAATAATTAATGACATTGGAGTAAAGATTCCGGTGGGTCAGCATCACTCCTTTCGGTTCCCCGGTTGTTCCGGCGGTGTAAAGGATCACCGCCAGATCATATTCGTCGATATCGGGAACGACAGGCTCAGGGGAACTTTTTTTCACCAAATCCCAGAATTTGATCGTTTCCGGAATCTCCTCATCTTCAACGATAAGGATATCTTTCAGATTTTCGAGGGTAGCCCGGCCTTTTTCAATTTTGCTCAATAAATTCCGGTTGGTGATCAGAACCTTGGCCTCGGAGTTTTTCAAAATGTGCATGATCTCCCGTTCACCCAGGAAAGAGATGACCGGCACGATAATGCCTCCCGCCCTGAGTATCCCCTGATAGCTGATCAGAACTTCGGGACTGTTCATGAGCATTACCATCACCTTGTCCCCCATCTCCAGTCCCAGTCCCTTAAGTCCGTTGGCCAGTTGATCGGAAAAGCGAAGTAACTGAAGGTTCGTATATTCTTGACCTTCAAAAATTACGGATACCTGCTCGCCGAAATTCTTGTAATGCTGATCGGCCAGTTCAACCAGATTCATTCCTCTTCCTCCGTCCCGATTCCGGTAGGTGGTTTCCTGTTTTCAACGGTTATTACAAAAATAGCGCCCAAAGTCCAACGAGTCAATTTTCTTGTCACGGCTTCCTTCAGGAAGCTCCTTTTTAGGTTGGCAAAGTCAACCGGCTGGTGGGGCCAGACCCCAGACAGGTTATGACGGTTTAAAAGAGTTTCAAAGGAGAAACAGTAAAAACACTTTGTTCCCCGACATCCCTTTCTCGATATGGTTGGGTTCTTTTATCAAGGACCGGCCAAGATAACTAAGACCGGAAATAATTCTTTGATGGGAGGCTTCTTTCCAAAATAAAAATATAAATGGAGAATCCCTTGAAAGTCAAGGAGAAAAAGAGAATTTGCCCCTAGCGAAAAATCATCCTGGAGGAACTGTTTACCGGGAAGCGCCCTCTGCCTCTGTCTTATAAACAGAGAAAGCCAGCCAAGACGGGCCTCCCCCACCTTTTCTCCTCCATCATTCCAGAGTTTGGACAGGTAGGTTTCTTGGGAGTTTGAATGCCGGGGTTTTATAATGAGTTTAAGGCGTCAGATCCTGCCTTGTTTATTAATTCCCCTACCCGATTGGTCGATCAAACCTCTAAACATTTCGGCTTTTTTAAGGACCTCCGGATGAATCCTTAATTCCTCCAGGGTATAGCGCATCTTTCTCGACCAGTTGGGGTAACTATCCACGGTTCCGGGAAGGTTAAGCTGTTTTTTCTCTCCGAAAAGATCTTCCTGGGTCAGGATCGCCAACTTAGCCCTGGAATTCAGGATAAAGGA
>CAZSTT010000041.1:7695-9393 GCA_964609705.1 uncultured Thermodesulfobacteriota bacterium | reverse complement strand
AGGACTTCTCGTAATTGATCGGGTATGGTTCCCAGGTCTTCGCCGATGATCAGAGTTTTATTTCGATCACTTTCCAAAGCCAGAATCTTAAGATGGTCCTCAAACAAATATTTTACATAAACCCCCTCCTGGGGAGGGCGGCCTTCCAATATCCAGAATAGACGGGAAAATTTCATGACATGGTCGATCCGTAGCGCCCCACCAGGGCGGCTGTTTTTTCTGATCTCCAAAGAAAAGTGCTGATAACCCTCCTGCCGATATTGTTCCTCATTGGGTGGGAAAAAACCCCAATCCTGTCCTTGAGGTGAAAAGTCATCCGGGGGGGCACCGACCTTGATACCGGGAATGGTAAATTCCCGCCAGGCCCAGGCATCTGCACCCCAGGGATCAATGCCCAGAGCCAGGTCATGATAAAGGCCGATTTCCGAACCTGAATTAAGAGCCAGTTCCTGGACGGCGGAAAGTTGGACTTCCACTTGCCACTGGAGATATTTTTGAAATAAGACTTCCTGCCACTGTTCCTTGGCAAAGGTCTTCACTTCCGGGGAACGAGGGTTTTGAAAAGGGACCGGCCATTGTCCCCAGTTGGATAGATCCGAATTCTCTTTTTCAAAATAGGCCGCCAGAGCGCAAAATATGGCAAAGTGATCCAGGAATTCGCCTTCCCGGTCGATAAAACTCTGGAAATCCTTTTGACGTTGAGTCTCCTGCCCGGCCGGTTTCCAATGCCGGTCTAAAAAAGTTTGAAAAACTATTCTTAAAACTTTTCTCTTCAGTTGATCAACTTCTTCAAATTGAATCTTCTCGGAGGCCCTCAGTTCAGATAATAATGTTTGGGTTTTCGGATTCTCCGTTAATTCCCTGGCCTTCAGGGTATAGGAATATTCTTCTATTTCAGGAATGGAAAGATAGATCGGGTTCCGGTAAAATCGACTCGATGGATAATAAGGACTGATGTTGTAGGGTTGGCGGTTGGAAACGGCATGCAAGGGGAGGAGACCAATCACATCGGCCTCTAAAACCTCGGTCACCCAACTAACCAAGGCCTTAAGATCCCGGAAATCCCCTACTCCCCAATTATTGCCCGAACGAAGGCCGGCTAAAGAAATCATGAGACCGGCCCTTTTTCCCCCCCCCTCGAGGGCTGGAGGAAGATAGGTTTTCTCCGGGCAGACGATTATCTGAACCGTCTGTTCATAGCGGCGAGGACCTTGGTTGAGGGTTAACAGCGCAGGATGCCGGCCCAGAGGCAGGTCTTGAGGAAAAGGCAGGCCGCCTCGCCAGTAAAGGCTCTCCCCGATCCTGATCGCTCCCTTATACCAAAGTTCCTCGGGAGAATAATATCGAGTTTTGACCTGCCCGGATTCCTCAGTGATGATTAATTGCGCTTGAAGGTCCTTCGGCAGTCCCTCAGATTCAAATTCAGGATCGACCGGGAGTTGGAACTGAATTTCCTCCGGCGGGATATTTAAAGAAACGATCAAAACAGGCTGGGTAACCGGCCCCCAGCCCCGGTGTTCGACCGCCTCAATTTCTTTTTCTAATTGGTCCACACTGTTCAACCGGCATCCCATAGCCGAAAGGATTCTGCGGGTGATATCCGGAGAAAGGCGATGAAGGTTCCCCCAAACATCCCGGTATTCCGGTTCAATCCCTTTCAGAAACGCCAGCCGAGCAAGTAAGTTCTGATTTTCTTCA
>CAZSTT010000041.1:0-7595 GCA_964609705.1 uncultured Thermodesulfobacteriota bacterium | reverse complement strand
CCATTTCCGTGGGTCAATTCTTTCAGTAATCGAATCCCTTCTTGGTCAGGGTCCACGGTCGGTATTCCTCCTTTTTCCAATCTTAAAGGGACCAGCCGGCCTTCCAGAAAATTCCCGTTTTCAAGATCCATTTGGATCTTCAAAATGCCGCTTATTCCATTAGGCCCCTTTAGATTAAAAAGACCGTAGGTTAAAAAATTGCCCAGACTGTAGACGATCAATTTTTTCTTATAAATTTCCATGGCCCTTAGGACATGAGGGCCGTGGCCCAGAACCAGATCGGCACCGGCCTCAATAACCGAACGGGAAAAAAGCATCACATTGCCCCGATCTTCCCCCAAAAATATTTCATTTTCGTTGACCACTTGGAGAGCGTTTTTCCCTTCACCCCCGCCATGAAAGGAAACAATCACCAGATCATGAGACTCCTTTTTTTTTCTGATCATTTCTTGGGCTTGATCGATTTCCAAAAGGGACCAGGAATAAGGAGATAAACGATAGGAAAACCCCACCAGGGCAATCTTTTTTCCTTTGACCATCAGTTCAGCAACGGCCTGACCTCCCGAAGGATGCATCCCCAAACCAGAAAGCGTTTCCAGCGTCTTTTTGATGCCTTCTGTCCCATAATCCAGGGTATGATTATTGGCAACGTTCAATACGGTAAATCCTGCCTGTTTCAGGTAAAGACCATACCGGGTGGGCATCTTGAACTCAAAGCACCAGGGACTTTTTGTTTCCCGGCATTTACCCACTCCTCCTTCATCCAGCAACGGGCCTTCCAGATTTCCAAAGGTAATATCCCCGCCTCTTAAATGAGGGGAAATTCCCTCAAACAAATCTTGACCGTCATTGGGGGGAAGAATACCTTTGGGTCCATGGGAACCCATCATGATGTCCCCTACGGCAACAATGGAAAGATATTCAGCAGCGCATGTAATAAAGAAGAAACCCTCGATAATCAGCAGAGAAAAAAAGAGAAAAATAGCCGGGAAGAACCTAAACATTCTTTCTAACGCTCCGGGTCCTTATTAAAACAGGACCGGCTCCAAAGAGAGCCTTAAGTGATAAATTTAATTTCCTCTTGTCTATACTATAAAACCAGTCTTTTGTAAAAGTCTATCCTTCCCAGGGTATGTCCTAATCAAATTTAGGACCCGCCCCCCTCCCCTGCTGCCCTGCTTACGGAATCCTTGACAACCCACCCATAAAAATATAAAAAATAAATCAAAGTGATAATAGATTCCCCTAAAGGGCAAGCTTGACTGGACAAAGGGGGGAAGGGCTATGGAAGTAACGACTCCGTCTAAAGACTTATTTTGAATTTGAATCCAAAATCCACCTTTAACCGATCGATCCTTTTTTTAAGTTCGGGAACCTACCTGGGTTATATTCCCGTGGCCTCGGGAACCTTTGGAAACCTTTGGGGGCTTCCTCTATTCTATTGGCTTTCGGGACAAGGACTTTGGGTCCAAGTTTTTATTATTATCGGGTCCATTTTGTCGGCCGTTTTTTTGGCCGGTCAAGCCGAGAAAATTTGGAGGAAGAAAGATCCTTCCCGGGTAGTGATTGATGAAATAGTTGGATATATGACGGGCATGATCGGGTTTTCTTTTTCTTGGAAAATGGCCCTGGCGGGTTTCTTTCTATTCCGGGCCTTGGATATCGTTAAACCTTATCCGATCCGGAAAATTGATCAGCATATGCCCGGTGGTTGGGGAATCGTTCTCGATGATGTCCTGGCCGGAGTCTATTGTCAGATTATCCTTAGACTCCTGGTCTATTATCAGTTGATTTGAGCCCTGGATGGAAATGCTGACTCAAGATAATTAGAATTGCTCTGTTACTGGTTTCTGGTTACTCGTTTCTGGATTTTACGAGCAACGAGCAACGAGCAACGATCTGTCTGTAACCGTTAAATGTTTGGTTTAGCGATTGATTACAGATATCAAAGCCTAAGAATTTAAAACTATGCCTTTAAGGATTGAAATCATAGGAATCGGAAATGAGCTGGTCACCGGCCGGGTCATGGATCAAAACGCCGGGTATGCGGCGGCCCGCTTAAATTCCTTCGGATTTGAAGTGAACCGGATTGTCCTGATCGGAGATCAGCCCAGGGATATCCGCTCGGCCCTTCGACAGGCGGAAAAAAGGGCCGATGCCATCCTGGTAACCGGAGGTTTGGGGGGAACTCTGGATGACATTACGGTAGAGGTTGTCAGTCGTGTCTTTCAGCGTCCACTGGTCCTTCATAAAGGTCTTCAAAGTCAAATCAGACGCTTCCTGACTCTAAAAGATATTCCCTGGGATCCCATATATGAAAAGATTGCCTGGCTGCCGGAAGGGGTGGAATTATTTCATCCCCGGCCCAAAGCCTGCGGTTTTATGATGAATGAAAAGGGAAAACCTTTCTTTTTTCTGCCCGGGATCCCGGATGAAATGAGTAGGTATTTAGACCGCCAAATTATTCCCTATTTAATCCACCACTACCCCGGGCAGAAGATCGTCCGGCAGAGGGTCTACCATGTTTTCGGGCTATTAGAGCCGGAGGTGAATGAGAAATTTAAGGATCTGGAAAAAAAGTTTGATTCCCTCCAGTTGGGGTTTTATCCGAAATTTCCGGAAAATCAATTGACCATCTCCATCCGGTCCGAAAAAGCCCTCTGGGCCGATCGCCTTCTTGACTCTATTGAAAAAATTGTGGAAGAACGGTTGTCCGGGCATCTGATTTCCAAAAATGGTCAAACTCTGGAAGAAGTCGTTGGAGAATTATTAATAAAGAAAAGAAAGACCCTTTCTGTAGCTGAATCCTGCACTGGAGGATTGATCGGTCACCGAATAACCGGTGTAGCGGGAAGTTCGGCCTATTTTGATCGGTCTGTTGTGGTTTACAACAACCAAGCTAAAATTGAACTACTTGATATTCCCAGGAAAATCATTTCCAGATTCGGTGCGGTGAGTGAAAAGACCGCCCTCTTAATGGCCGAGGGGATTAGAAAAAAAAGCAAAACCGATTTGGGGTTGTCCGTTACCGGGATCGCCGGCCCGGGAGGTGGGACTCCCGTGAAGCCGGTGGGAACGGTTTGGATCGCCCTGGCTTCCGGCCAGGGGAGTAAGGTCGGTCATTTTCTTTTCCAAGGACGACGAAATCAAATCAAAATCCTGACTGCCTACACGGCCCTGAACTGGGTCAGGAGCTATCTTATAGATGATACGTTCCTTTTTAGCGATTGAACTTTCGGAAGGGCAGAGAAAAACCGTGGTCGAATATCTTGGGGAATTGGATCGGATTCCCTCCAGGATTAAATGGGTTTCTCCCCGTCAGATCCATTTGACGTTGAAGTTCTTTGGCTCCATAACCCAGGAAGACCTGGAAATGATTTCAGAGGCCCTTTCTCCGATTATTGCCGATTCCCACCGGTTTCAATTGACTTTGAAGGGGTTAGGCGCTTTCCCAAACCTCTTTAGACCAAGAGTGATCTGGTTGAGTCTCGGCGGTGAAACCGAAATTCTCCAGAGGCTTCACCAGACCATTGAGCAGGCACTGGTCTCCCTGGGAATCCCCAAAGAAGACCGGCCCTTCCGGGGTCATTTGACCCTGGGCAGAAACAAGGATAATCAGGTAAACGAAGGGCTTTATCGGAGATTATCTGAATGGTCAGCAGAAGAAACCGCCCCTTTTGAAGTGGAAGAATTGATACTTTTTCGAAGCGACTTAAAACCGGCCGGGCCGGTGTATACAAAACTGAAGACCTTTTATCTAAAAAAAAATAGTAAAAAAAGCATATAAATAAAATAGTTGATTACAATAATATGAAGTATAATTTTATATTTTAAACCTGAACCATTAAATTTTTTAATAAATAACTTAAGTTAACGGAGGCGATATGAAGACAGATTTGAAACCAACAAGTGAAAAAGGCAAAGCCATCGAAATGGCCATGGGTCAAATCGAAAAACAGTTTGGGAAAGGTTCCATTATGCGTCTGGGGGCCGAGGCCTTGACCGCCGATGTCCCCTTTATCCCCACGGGTTCTCTTTCCCTGGATATCGCCACCGGTATAGGGGGTATTCCCCGGGGGAGAATCACCGAAATTTACGGTCCGGAGTCTTCCGGTAAGACCACCCTGGCTTTGCACACCATTGCCGAGGCCCAGAAAAAAGGAGGAAATGCCGCTTTTATCGATGCCGAGCATGCTTTGGACATCGTCTATGCCAATAAATTGGGAGTTAATTGTGACGACTTACTTGTCTCCCAGCCGGATAACGGAGAGCAGGCCCTGGAGATTACTGAAATTCTGGTTCGCAGTGGAGCTATGGATATCGTGGTGGTCGATTCGGTGGCCGCTTTGGTTCCCCGGGCCGAAATCGAGGGAGAAATGGGGGATGCCCATATGGGACTCCAGGCCCGGCTCATGTCGCAAGCCTTGAGAAAGCTGACCGGGACCATCAGTAAGACCCACACCTCCCTGGTTTTTATCAATCAAATCCGTATGAAAATAGGGGTCATGTTTGGTAACCCGGAAACCACGACCGGGGGTAATGCCCTGAAATTTTACGCCTCCCTCCGTCTGGATATACGGAAAATCGGGACACTCAAAGATGGGCAGGAGATCATCGGCACTCGAACAAAAGTCAAGGTGGTCAAAAATAAGATCGCCCCTCCTTTTAAAGAGGCCGAATTCGATATCCTTTATGGAGAAGGGATCTCCAAAGAAGGGGATATCCTGGACCTCGGGGTGGCCCATGATATTGTTGAGAAAAGCGGGACCTGGTATTCTTTCGGCGGCAATCGTATCGGTCAGGGCCGGGATAATGCCCGAACCTATTTAAAGGAACACCCGGAAGCCTTGAACGAGATCGAGACCAGGGTCAAACAGACCTACGGGCTGATAAAAGAAAAGGCAGAATAACAATCGGGATGAAAACCCTTGAGGCGTAAGGCGCAAGGGGTGAGGCGTACGGGCAGCCTCCCCTCTTACGCTTCACGCCTCACCCCTTACGGCTTTTTTATAGAAAGGACTTGATTTGAAAACCGGGAAAGAAATACGCCAAACCTTCTTGGATTTTTTCAGGGATCATGACCACGAAGTAGTTAAAAGCGCATCATTAATCCCCCGGGACGACCCTACCCTGCTTTTTACCAATGCCGGTATGGTTCCCTTCAAAAGAGTGTTCCTGGGAGAGGAAAAAAAGGACTTTGTCCGAGCTACTTCCAGCCAGAAGTGCGTTCGAGCCGGGGGCAAGCATAATGACCTGGAAAATGTGGGTCGGACAGCACGGCACCACACCTTTTTTGAAATGTTGGGTAATTTTTCTTTTGGGGATTATTTTAAAACCGAAGCCATCCAACTGGCCTGGGAGCTTTTGATCAATGTTTTCGGCCTGCCGGCGGATCGTCTTTATGCCTCTGTCTATTTTAAAGATGAAGAAGCCTATCAGATTTGGCATCAGGAAATCGGTCTTCCTCTGGAAAGGATCATCCGTCTGGGGGAAAAGGATAATTTCTGGTCCATGGGGGACACCGGTCCCTGTGGGCCCTGTTCAGAGATCCTGATCGATCAAGGCCCCCATTTAGGCTGCGACCGTCCGGATTGCGCCCCGGGATGTGACTGCGATCGTTATCTTGAAATCTGGAATCTCGTTTTTATGCAATATAATCGGGACGCCAGTGGGCTCCTGACCCCCCTGCCCAAGCCAAGCATCGATACCGGAATGGGGCTGGAAAGGATCGCGGCGGTTATTCAGGGAGTCTCCAATAATTTTCAGACCGACCTGTTCAAGGATCTTATCCTGGCCGTTAAAGATATCTGTGGAATCCCCATGGGACAAAAAGAAGAAACCGATGTCGCCATCAAGGTCATCTGCGATCACAGTCGAGCTTTGGCCTTTCTACTGGCCGATGGGGCTCTGCCTTCCAACGAAGGACGTGGTTATGTGGTCCGGCGGATATTACGACGGGCGGCTCGTTTCGGTAAAGTCCTGGGCATTGATAAGCCTTTTTTATTCCGCTTAACACAGGTCGTAGCTGAGGTTATGGCTGATCCCTTTCCTGAAGTCCTGGAGCACAGGGCCTTCACCTCCCAGGTCATTCAAAAGGAAGAAGAACGATTTCTGGAGACCCTGGATTTCGGGCTAAAAACTCTAAACGAAGCCATTGATCATTTAAGGCAACAAAATGAAGCAGTCCTGCCGGGTTCCCTGGTCTTTAAGCTGTATGATACCTACGGGTTTCCTCTGGATATTATCCAGGATGTAATCAGGGATCAAAATCTGGGTATTGACCAGCCTGGTTTTCAGGCTCATATGGACCGGCAAAGGCAAATGTCCCGACAGGCCTGGAAGGGAAGCGGGGAACGGGAGATTCAAGAGGGATACCGGGCCTTGATGGCCCGTGACCTGAAAAATGAATTTAAGGGTTATGACACCCTGGAAACGGAGTCTCAGATAATCGCCCTGATACAGAACGGACAAGAGGTCCAGAAAGCCGACGGCCCTCAGGGGATAGAACTGGTAGCGGCGGCAACCCCATTCTATGCCGAGTCCGGAGGACAGGCTGGAGACCAGGGACTCATTTCCTCCTCTAAGGGCATTGTTATTGTCGAAGAGACCTTTTCCCTGCCTAATGGATTGATTCTCCACCGGGGCCATTTACAGCAGGGATCCTTAACCGTCGGCGATCAGGTTCTGCTTTCGGTTTCCAGGGAACGGAGAGTCCCTACTGCACTTAACCATACGGCCACCCATCTGCTCCATGGGGCTCTGCGTCGTATCCTGGGAGACCAGGTTAAGCAGGCCGGATCTTTAGTAACCCCCCAAAGATTACGATTTGATTTTTCCCATTATTCGGCTTTGTCTATAATAGAACTCCAGGCCGTTGAAGACCTGGTCAATGAGCAGATCCGTCAGAACCATCTGGTTATGACCCACCTCATGGATTACGAACAGGCAAAGGCCACGGGGGCCATCGCTCTTTTTGAAGAACGGTACGGTGATCAGGTTCGATTGGTTCAGCTCGGCGATTTCAGCCAGGAATTATGCGGGGGGACCCACACGGCCCGCACCGGTAATTTAGGTCTGTTTAAGATCCTGTCCGAAGGGAGTGTTGCCGCCGGGGTAAGGCGGATTGAAGCGGTCACCGGAAAGGAGGCCCTTAAAACCGTTCATCAGGACGAGCTATGGCTGAAGTCCCTGGGAGACTTGCTAAAAGTGGGACCGGAAGACCTGCTGCCCCGTGTGGAAAAACTTCTGGCCCAACAAAAAGATCTGGAGCGGACCATCGTCCGTCTGAACAAAGCTCTTCTCAGCGGTGGAGGGATTGAAAGCATGATGAAACAGACCCGGGTTGTTAACGGGACTAAAGTCCTGTCCCTCCCGGTTCCAATCGCTGAAGCCAAGGAGCTCAGGGACCTGGCTGACTCTCTCAGAGAACGGCTTCAGTCAGGGATCGTTATTGTGGGAGGTGTTAACGAGGGGAAGGTTCTCTTGGTGGCCATGGTTTCCAAAGACCTGATCAAAACATTTCAAGCCGGAAAGATCGTCAAACGCCTGGCCAAAGCCCTGGGGGGTGACGGCGGAGGCCGTCCCGATATGGCCCA
>CAZSTT010000040.1:0-21083 GCA_964609705.1 uncultured Thermodesulfobacteriota bacterium | reverse complement strand
ATTCGAGGGTTTGCGTTCCGGCCAGGATCAAAGTACTGGTGGCGGTGGTATCCGGGTTTCTGTTGACAAAATTGACTTCCCAGGTATTGTCGGCCGTTTTGGTAAAATACAGGGTTATTTCATGTTCCCCGCCCAGAGAATCATAGACATTGATGGTGGTGGAATGATTAAAGTTACCCGGATCATTATCATCGCCGTCTGCATTGGCGTCCAGGGTGAAGGCATCAGTTATAGTCTCCTCATCCGCATTCAGGTTGATGGCCGGCTTGGCATTTTCAGTCGCTTTGGCCTGGCTGGGCGCATTGGAAAAGACCAGGTCTCCGGTGGTCCCGGTCATAGCTCCCGCGCCATCGGCGATAAAGGCCTGCAGAACATAGCCGTCGGGATTGACCACCTTGCCGTCCTTATCCACGGAAAACTGCCCGGCCCGGGTGTACAATTTCATATCCCCATCCCTGACTTGAAAAAAACCATCGCCGTCAATGGCCAGGTCGAGGGCGTTACCGGTGGTCTCAAAGGCGCCCTGGATGTGCTGGGTTGAAATCTGCTTGATCATCACCCCCCGGCCGACCTGCCCCGTCCCCCCGGAAACGGTTTGACTCAGCACGTCCCCAAAGGTCACCCTGGAGTTTTTGAACCCGGTAGTGTTTAGATTGGCGATATTGTCCCCAATGACCGCCATGGACGTGCCATTGGCGTTCAACCCGCTGATCCCGGAATACAGAGATGTCATCATAATTCCTTACCTCCTTTATTTAATTGCTAAAATAGAGTTTAAAGTCAAACCGGTCATTTTCATATTGGGTCATGTCACGTCCCTGAAGGGACATGACGTTTTAGTTCGACGATAGGTTCCGAGTCCAATTTGCCTTTGTTCATGTTTGGTGGTGCCACGCCCCCAAAAGCGGGGCATGGCGGTTTAATTGGATATATTTTTAATCTCGGTCAGTAAGACCGTTTTTTGGTTATCGAGTATTAGCGTGGTATCTTTTCCCTCAAAACTGATCCCGGTTACCTGACCGGATGACCCGTCCTGCAAGGCCACCCTTTTCCCCATCAGGTTTACAGCCATGCCCTGGATAAGGGTATTTTGGGAGGAATTTAAATGGTCAAGATTGGCATTGATGTTATAAAGCTGTTCCAGAGAACTGAATTGAGCCATCTGGGCGGTAAAGGCCGTGGCGTCCATTGGATTCAAAGGATCTTGATTTTTCAACTGCACCGTGAAAAGTTTTAAGAAAGCGTTCTTGTCCAAGGTGCTACTGGGAACGGCTGAAAGGGCCATATTTTCCTCCTTCAAACAATAATGTGGATGAGGTGACTACCCTGAATAGGGACGATCTTTTCGGGACTCATCGGTCTCAGAGAGGGTTCTTCTAATTCAGCCCGGGTCGGGACCGGATTCTGACCTCTTCCCTGATGTTTTAAAGAAACGGTAAATCCCCCTATCTGAAGTCCCTCGCGGGCCAAATCCGAAAAAAGTTGGGGAAGATTTCTTTCAATCAACTCCTTCCCCGCCTTATCATTGACCATGATCTGTCCTTGGAGTCGATCCCGGTTTAAGCTCAATTCAATGTCCAACTTTCCCAATCCAGCAGGTTCCAGAGAAAGTTCCATGGAAGAGGAGGTCTGTTTTTTTACTGAGAAATATTGATTATTGAGAAAATCCGATTCATATGTTTTGGGAAAATGATGGAATGGCTCGGGATTGTTTTTAATGCTTTTTTCGGTGATGACCGATTCCCGAAGGATTGGGTCATTTGGATCGATAGGGAGGATGGGGGTCTGCCGGGGACCATTCCCCTGGGTATTTTCTCCGGTTGGGGTTATTTCCTTATTATGCAATCCCTTAATGTCGTAAATTATTTCCGATCCTTCCCGGTCTTTAACCGCGGAAATACCCCTGGGATCATCAAGAAAATTTTCTTTGATCCCTGTGGATAATCCTGGTTGCCCTTCCTTCGTTTTTTCCGATGTCGCCCCTTCCGCCTTTTCAATCATCATAGAATCGGAAGATGGCCTGTTCTGGGGGAGGTGACTCTTTATTATTTCAGAAGATAAGCCATCCTTTTGAAAATTATCCTTCCCTGAAATGGGCTCCATTGATTTTTTAAAACCTGACTTAACTTCCTCGTGGTCGACCCTATTCCGGCCCGGTCCGTCGGTCAGGGATTGGGAAATCTTTTCGACAAACGTTTTCAATTTATTAAGGAGAAGGTTGTCATCCGGATGAGGCTTTAATCCATCTTTCGGTTCAAGAGATCCCTTCGGGTCAGGTCTTACGACTGGAATTTCCTCAGCTGAGTTCACTAGTCCGGAACTTCCTTCTCCCTCGCCCTCACTTAAGAGGGAGGCCTTTCCTAAACCAGAATTAAAGCCAAAACCCAGAGGAAAGATCCTTGTATCGGTTAGCCTTTCAAGGGCTATCCCCCCTTTCGGATTCATTAACTCCGGGCTGCCTTCTCCGGATACTGGCCCGTTGACCTGGGCTCCATGGATAGGAGAATCCGGTTTGGAAACAGAGTCCTCACCTTCGCTTAAGAGGGAGGCCTCCATTAAGCCGGAATCAGGGCCCGCTCCCTGAAGAAAGATCCTTGTATCGCCTGGTCTTTCAATGGCTGTTTCCCCTTTCGGATTCCCTAATCCCGGGTTGCCTTCTCCTGGCCCGCTGCCCTGGGCGCCATTGACCGAAGACCGATCAGGTTTGGAAACAGGACCCTCACCCTCGACTACGAGGGAGTCCTTACTTAAACCGGAATCAAGGCCCGAACCCTGAAGAAAGATCCTTGTATCGCTTGGTCTTGCAATGGCTACTTTCCCTTTCGAATTCCCTAATCCCGGGCTGACTTCACCTGGCCCGCTGCCTTGGGCGCCGAACAATTGATCCAGCGGTCTTACCTCTCCCTCGAGGTTGCCCGAGCTTCCCCTGGTGGCTCCATCGACAGGAGGAAACTGCTCGGGCTTGGAAACAGGACCCTCGTCCTCCCTGAAGAGGGAGGGCTTGCTTAAATCGGGATCAGGGCCTGTTCCCCGAAGAAAGATTCCCGTTTCTTTTTTTCTTTCAATGGCTATTTCCCCTTTCGGATTCCCTAATCCCGGGCTGCCTTCTCCTGGTCCGCTGACCTGGGCGCCATTGGCCGGAGATTGTTCGAATATGGTATCAGCGGTCTCTCCCTGCCTTATAAGGCTGGCATTACTCTGGCTGGAATTAACGTTTGCCGTCTCACCAAGAAAATTTTTTAGAATATCCTCTCTCCCAATAAAAAGAGCTTCTAAAGAAGGAAAAGAAGGAGACCCAACGTTTTTATTTTCCTGTTCCTCATCTCCGTTTTCCTCAATTTGATCCCTAAGGCCGGTGGCCTCTGCTTGGACACTTATGGTCTGATCCATACTGTCTTTATTTTCAAGTTGTTCCAATGGAGAGACCGATTCAGTTGACCGAAGGTCCGGCGATTCTTGTCCGAGCCCTTTCACATCCCCGGAATTTCCCTTCTTTGCCGCAGAACCTTTTTTATCCAATCCGGAGAATTTTAATAGAACATCCTTTAAGAAATCAAAGGGCTGGTCTTCAGCTTGACCTTTTTGACCGGATTTTAGAGGAAGATTAGTCCTGGCTGGTCTTGTTGTTATGAGTAGACTTCCTGCTTCCCTATTTTCAACATTCGCCATTGAATCAAGCCCCGCTGCCACATTCTTTGCTGATTTTTAGTCGCACCTGCCATCAACCATATAATCCCGTTAAATATCAATAACCATGCCAACCCTTTTCTGTCGGCATGGGCTTGATACCTGCTCTTCCTGTTAGGGCGATTTCAAAAAGTACTTAATCAGCATCAAAATATTATTAATTATTTTAATAGATTACAGATTGACAGGCTCCGGGAGCCAAATGACTTAAAGAGGATTCAAAGGGAAAAGGGAAGGCCAATTTAAAAAATGAGATTATGGCCGGGGAAAAGTTTTCATTTGGTAGGAATTTTTTTCTCGGTCTTGGAAAATATTTCTGAAATCTCGGTCACTTTTTTAGGTTCCATTTGGGCCAGAATCGGTCCGGCCTTCTTGCTGGTCATTCTAAAAATGATTTGAACGGCCAGAGATTTGTCCAGGGCGGAGAGCCTTATAGCCGCTTCTTCCGGAGGCATGGATTCAAAAGTTTTTACCAGATGATCCATTCTTTCCGATCGAACCTCGGCCAGCTTTTTTAAGGCCCCTTCAATTTGGGTCAGCAATTGGTTCAGTTTTTGAACTTTGCCTTCCACTTCTTTTTCGATATTTTTTATTCGTTCTTCCTCGCTCTTGAGACGTTTCTCCTTCTCGGTCAATTCCTGACGTTTTTGTTCGATGATTTTGCCTGGATCCTCCTGACCAAGGGCCAAAGACGGATCAGAGGCGAAGGCCCCGGAAAGCACCAATAACAATCCGATCATAATTTTTATCATGGCCGCGACCTGCTTGAAATTGTCAAATAATCCATATTTTTCTGTTCCAAACGCGCTTCCGTTTTTCTTGTGGCCGTCATGATTTTTTTTTGAACGATCTCAACAGCTTTCTTTTTTTTGTAGGCCTCCGAAAATAAAACCTTAACGGCCTCCAGCTCCTTTTCGATCTTTTCTATCTCTCTTTTCTTTCGTTCCATCTTTTGAAAAAAAGTCGAGGCCATCCCGAACAAAAAAGCCACCTCTTCGCTGTTGAGGAGGCAGCGATCATTAAGACTTTCCTCAAAACGGCCGATGTTTTCGCGAAGCTCTTTATCCATAAGAGTCAATCTTTCCAGCTCCAGGGTTTGGCGATGGTTAACCGCCTGGAGTTGAAATTCAATAACTTCCTTTTGATGATCGATTATCCGGGCAATTTTTGAAACCGTTGTTAAACGTGTATCCATCTTCAGACCGACGGGCGGGACTCCGCTTGATCAAATAAACAATAAAGCCCTTGAAGGCCGTCGGAGAAATCCCTCTTTTCTTCCATCCCTTGACGCAAATAAGATTTAAGTTTTTCGATCATCTTTATCGAATAATCGACCTTGGGGTTTGATCCTTCCTTGTACATTCCCAGATTGATCATGTCTTCCAGTTTATTATAACGGGACAGGGTTTCCACAAATTTTCCAGCATAATCCTTGTGCCGGGCATCAACGATATCGGGCATGAGTCGACTGATTGAACTGAGGATATCAATGGCCGGATAGTGATTCTCCATCGCCAGTTCCCGGGAAAGGACAATGTGACCGTCCAATATGGATCGGGCCGCATCCGTAACCGGTTCCGTGAGATCATCTCCCTCTACCAGGACGGAATATAAACCGGTAATACTCCCTTTCCCGCCGTCATTACCGACCCTTTCCAATAATTTTGGCAGTAGGGCAAAAACAGAAGGCGTATATCCCTTGGCTGTAGGAGGTTCCCCAATGGCCAAACCGATCTCCCGTTGGGCCATAGCTATCCGGGTCAGAGAATCCATTAACAACAAAACGTCTTTCCCTTGTTCTCTGAAATATTCGGCAATGGCCGTGGCCGTAAAAGCGGCACGGACCTTGGCCAAAGGAGGTTGTTCAGAGGTGGAAACCACGACAATCGATCTCTCCAATCCTTTTTTCCCAAGATCTTTTTCAATGAACTCACGGACCTCTCTTCCTCTTTCTCCGATCAGGGCAATCACATTACAATCCGCCTCGGTGTATTTGGCGATCATGCCCATTAAAACACTTTTTCCTACCCCGCTTCCGGCCATAATTCCCATCCGTTGTCCCTTTCCACAGGTCAACAAGCCATTGATGGCCCGAATGCCCAAATCCATGGGCTCGCAAATTCTTTGCCTTTGCAGGGGAGGCGGAGCGGAAGAAAACAAAGGGAAAGGCTTACCCCTAACCGGCCCTTTCCCATCGATGGGTGTTCCCTGAGCATTAAGGACCCGGCCGATCAGGTCAGGCCCGACTCGAACCGAGGTCTTTTTACCCACTGGAAAAATCCTAGTCCCCGGTTTTAACCCCAGGAGTTCAGCGGAGGCCATCAGCAAGGTTTTCCCATCTTGAAACCCGACGACTTCAGCGTCCATTGATGTCCCCTGATCGACGTAAATCTTACAGGCCTCACCAACGCTGACCCTTAAACCCTGGGCCTTGATAAGTATCCCGGTTATTTCCTTAACCAGGCCAAAGGTCCTAAATGGTTCGATCTTCTGAACTGCCTGAAGATAGGGTGTTAGATCAAGCATTTTCCAATTGAGACCGAAGCTCTTCAACAACATTGGAGAGTTGAAAATCAAGATCGGTCTGTATTTCCTGAAAAGAATTACTGACCACGGCCCCATCGTCAGGGGCCTTCATATCCATTTCGAAAATGAGATCCGGAAAGATTTCCTGGAATTCCTTTTTTTTCTTATTTAACCTTTCATAGAGAAGAGGGTTCAACCTGATCGTTATGGGACCGATCGGACTGATCTCCTTGACCGCCTCCTTGACCATTTGATCAATAATCTCAGGGTTTACCTTTAATTCTTCTTTCAAGATTCTTCGAGCCAGACCGATGGCCAGAAGGACCAACTGGGGTTCGAGCTCGGATAGAACCTTTTCTTTTAAGGAATAAATCTCCCGGAATAATTTTTCAAGGCGGTCCAGAAGAACCGCCGCCTTTTGTTCCCCTACTTCAAACCCCGCTTTTTCTCCGGAGGCGAACCCATTCTCAAAGGCCTCCCTTTCAATCGTTTCCGGATCCCTCTTTTGAACTAGGGCCCCTTCCGCACCCGGCAAGGGGAAGCACTCCAAAGTAGGCATTGAATAGGGAATCACCAGTAATTTTTTTATAATTTTATTCCTAGACAACCAGCTCATCCCCTCCCCGTCCGGCGATGGTAATTCTTCCTTCCATTTCCAGCTTTCTGGAAATCTTGACTATGTTTTGTTGCGCTTTTTCCACTTCCGATACCTTGACGGCCCCTTTCAATTCCATTTCTTCCTTGAGGATTTGAGCGGCTCGCTGAGACATGTTCTTAAAAATCTTTTCTTTTAGGTTGTTGGACGCCGTCTTTAAGGCCAGAGAGAGATCCTCGGTCCGAATCTCTTTAAGGATCATTTGAATCCCCTTATCATCAATCTGGACCAGATCATCAAAAACAAACATAAACTTCCGGATAGATTCCGCAAGGTTGGGATTTTCTTTTTCAATTTTTTCCAAAATGGCCGATTCAGTCGACCGGTCACTGTGATTCAAAATTTCAGCAATTACTTTTATGCCGCCTACCTTCCGCCCTTTCTTCCCTTTATTCACATCCAGTTGCCCCCTTAACACCTCTTCCAGCTCGCTTAAGATACTTTCTGGAATTTGTTCGGTAACAGCGATTCTTCTGGCTATGTCGTCCTTAATTCCCTCCGGAAGGATGGATAATACTTCGGCGGCATGAACGGCGTCCAACATAGAGAGGATTAAGGCTATCGTCTGGGGATGTTCACCGGCCAAAAAATTGGCCAGGGTTTTAGCGTCCACCCATTTCAGGCTTTCCAGAGAATTCTCTTTGGCGGCCTCTTCCATTATCTTGTCGGCATTCTCAACACCCAGTCCTTTTTTTAGAATTCTTTTAACATAATTTTCACCGGCTACCGGAAAATCCCCGCTTTGTATTTTCCCGGATACCTCACTGATTATTTCATCCCGCTCCTTTTTTTTAACTGAGGATAAACGATTCATACAGGCCGTGATCATCCCCACATGACTCATATCCATGATTTTCAGTATTTCGGAGGCGGCTTCTTCGCCTATGGATATCAAAAATATGGCAGCTTTTTCAATTCCACGATAGGCCATGGTTTACTCTTCGGCCCAACCTTTGATAAGGTTTGCGGCTTGATCAGGATTTTTCTTGGCCCAAACTCGGACGTCTTCTTCCATAGTAATGGCCTTCCGTTGGGGGGCATCAATTCTCTTTTCAATCTCGGCCACGGTTTGAGGAAGGGCCAGATCGGGCCTCCTGGAATTACCTCCGGAAGGAGATAACAACCCGCGGGTCAGGGGTTTTAATATAAAAATAAATACCAGGAGGAAGGCCAGAAGAGGTGCGATATAACGGGAAACAGAAAAAATGATGGGCCAATATTCCCTCTTGGATTCGGGGAGTTCTTCAAGGGTCCCGGCATCAAAAGGCATATTGACCACTCGAACTTCATCCCCGCGATCAGAAGAAAATCCCACTGCCTTTTTAACCAGATCTTCATAATGTTTCATTTCTTCATCGGTTCGGGGGGTATATTTTTTATTTTTACCTCCCTGCCCGGCTGTATAGGACCCATCCACAACAACAGCCACCGAAATTCTTTTCAATTCCTGGGAGGGACTTATAACCCGGCTGGTGACTTTACTGATCTCGTAATTGGTAACTTCGCTAAGTTTCTGGGTGTTTCCGGCCGATGAAGTCGTCTGGGCGGGTTTTTTGTTGGGCAGATTGGAGGTAGTCCCCGGGACCCCCCCGGTCTGCCCCGATACGGATTTTTCCTGATTTTTTTGTTCGCTTCGGACAACTTGCCCGTTGGGGTCATATTTTTCTTCGGTTTTCTCGGTCCGGGTAAAATCGAGTGTGGCCGAAGCCCTGGCCTTCACTTTTTCCTTCCCGGCAATCGGTTCCAGGATATTGACTACCCGGTTTTCGATCTCTTTTTCATAATTGCGCTGCAGGTCAAGTTGGTTATTGTTAAGTTGGGCGTTTTCTTCCTGATTCGAACGGGTCAACATCCCTCCCCGGTGATCGATAACGGTTACATCCTGAGGGGTTAACCCCTCGACGCTACTCGATACGAGATGGACAACGCCCTGGACCTGGTTCTGCGACAGGTTTCTTCCCGCCTTCAACTTTACCATCACCGAGGCACTGGGCTTGGACTCTTTTTCCATGAATATGCTTTTTTCAGGAACCGCCAGATGGACCCGACAGCTTTCAATTTCCGAAAGAGATTGAATGGTCCGGGAAAGTTCTCCCTGTAAGGCCCTGCGATAATTCAATTTTTGAACAAAATCAGAAGTCCCGAAATTGGTTTTATCAAAAATTTCAAACCCTATCCCTCCACCTTGGGGCAGGCCCTGGGCGGCCAACTGAAGTCTCAATTCGTACACTTTTTCTGCTGGAACCAGAATCCCTCCCCCCTCCACTTTATAGGGCACTTTTAATTCCTTCAGTTTTTGAATCATCAGCCCGGAATCACCGTCGCTGATGTTGGAAAACAAGGCTTGGTAATTACTCTTTTGCGACCAGGAGAAAAGAAGGATCAGACTGGTCAGAGTGATTCCAACCAGAACCAGGAGGGAGATTTTCTTTTTAATAGGCCAATTTTTTATGGTTTCAATTAAATCTGCCACGGTGCTCCCTTTTCTCTGTTTTCTTTTTTAACGGTCATCCTCACCTTGATAAGCTTTGACATGGAGGATCGAATATTTTAGTTCGGAGCCGTGAGTTCGGAGTAACTGGGCTCTACTCCGAACTCCGAACTCAAAACTTGATTTTGCATCCTCGCCCCCATTGGCTAAACCTGTAATCTCATAATCTCTTCATACGCACTGATCAGCTTATTTCGGACCTCAATCATGACCTGAAAGGAAATATCGGCCTTTTCCATGGCAATCACGGCACTGGAGATATCTCCTCCTCCGGCCAGTTCCTGAATGGCTTTTTCCGCATCATTTTGAACGGTATTCACTTTATTAACCGCATCTTTCAGGAGGACTTCAAAGTTTTCTCCTGACTCCTTGACTGCGGTTTTCCCTTGGATGGCAGGGGTGGAAGAAACCGATCCAATCCCAGTGATCTCATTCATAACTACCTCCCTATTTCTAAGGCCTTAAGAAACATGGTCTTAGACATATTAAAGGCGGTCACATTAGCTTCATAAGCCTTGACCGCCATCATCATATTAACCATCTCTTCCATCATATTGATATTAGGCAAGCTGACAAAACCATCTTTATCCGCATCAGGATGGCCTGGATCGAATATTTTTTTAAAGGGATCCTGACTGTCAACCACTTGAACGACCTGGACCCCTTCCAGGGCTGAGGACTTGTCCGATTCGATAGGAAGAGTTGAAAAAACCACATCTTTTCTTTTATAAGGTCCGCCGGATTCGGTCTGAGTAGAATGAATATTGGCCATATTGGAAGCAATGGTGTTCATTCGACCTCTCTGGGCATCCAGGGCCGAGGCGCTGACTTTAAAGATGGCGAAAGAATCCATGACTATTTCCCTCTAATGACATTCTTGTAAATCATCAGTTTCTTGGACAAAAGTTTGACACCGGCCTCGTATAAAAGCGCATTCTCCGTCATATTGGCCAATTCCATATCCAGGGCCACATTGTTTCCATCCTCCCCGGAAGAGCGTTCCACCGGAACCATCCCCTTAACTTCTTTCGGATTCTTTGAGCCCTGGAGATGATCAGGACAGGTTTTGGTCATTCTTATAACCTGGCTGTTTATTTCCTGACTGAAAGGAACATCTTTGGCCTTGTAGCCCGGGGTATCGACATTGGCGATATTGGAAGCCAACACCTTGTGTCGAAAAGCGCTGGTCTTTATTATTTCTTCTAAAAGCTGAATCCCTTTGTCCATTTCGCCCCCTTACCCCAATTATTTAATACAAATATCATGCCAATGATCAGCTATCGGCTTCCGGTGTTCCCGAGGGCCCCTTCAGAATTTTCCAAAGGAGGGACGGGGAAAAAATTCCCGTATTCATGGAGCTTATTCCTGATGGTCCGGACACTGACTCCCAGGATCCTGGCTGCTCGAGTTTTATTGCCGTTGACCTCCTTCAGGGTCTTTAATATCATATCTTTTTCCAAGTCCTTGATCTTTCCCGGAGAAGACTGAGCGGGAACGGACTCGGCTTCGATCATGAAATCCGTAATGTCGATCAGGTCATCCTTACTGAGGTGGACCGAACGATGAATGGTATTTTGAAGTTCCCGGATATTACCCCTCCAGGGCTTGGCCATCAGAAAATCCAGGGCCGGCGGGGTGAATCCCCGGAGATTTTTTCCGAGTACCCCGGAAAATTTTTTCAAAAAATGGTGCGACAACAAGGCAATATCATCAGGCCTTTCCCGTAAGGGGGGGATATAAAGAGGGAAGACATTGAGCCTATAAAAAAGGTCTTCTCTGAATTTTCCCTCCAGAGATTCTTTATATAAATCCCGGTTGGTGGTGGCAATAACCCGGATATCGATAGGGATGGCCTGATTTCCTCCCACACGATTTATTTCCCTTTCCTGTAAAACCCGTAACAGCTTGGCTTGAAGATTAAGGGACATTTCCCCGATTTCGTCCAGGAGGAGGGTACCCTGATTGGCAAATTCAAATTTCCCGATCTTCTTTTCGGTGGCCCCGGTGAAGGCCCCTTTTTCATGACCGAATAACTCAGATTCCATCAGACTGTCCGGGATAGCCGCACAATTAATAGCCACCAGCGGTTTATTGTTCCGGCGGCTTTTCTGATGGATGATTCCGGCCAGCAGCTCTTTCCCGGTACCGCTCTCTCCATAAATCAGAACGGAGGTATCACTGGGAGCCACTTCTTCGGCAATCTTGATCAGTTGCAGCATCTTTTGATTTTCAGTAATCAGACCCCGTTCCTGATGAATCCTTTCCATCAGGAGCCGTATTTTAGACATCAGGGCTTCAAAGGAAAAGGGTTTAAGGAGATAATCCGAGGCCCCTTCCTTCATCACTTCCACAGCATCCTGAATGGTCCCGAATCCGGTGATGACCAGGATAGGGATATGTCCGATCTTGCGACGAATCTCCTTTAGCAGGGAGAGACCATCCATTTTGGGCATCTTCATATCGGTGACAATCATGGAGAAGGAGGCTTGATTCAATTTTTGCAAAGCATCCTGCCCATCCCCGGCAAGGATCGCTTCAAAACCGACTCGGGAGATAGCCTCTTTCAGCGCCGTTCGCATTTGATGATCATCATCAACAACAAGAATAGGCTTCATTGGCCGTCCCCCTGTTTTGTCTGGTTAACGCGGAATTTTTTTCAATTTTCTTTTTCTGAAACCTTGATTTTACCGGTTCCCCGGAAGGAAAAATGAGCTGGAAACAGGCCCCCTGTTTCCCCCGGTTCTGTACTTTAATGGTCCCGGCGTGGGCCTGCATAATATTGGCGGCAATCGATAGGCCCAATCCGGAACCCTTCTCTTTCAGGCTGAAAAAGGGGTCAAAAATCCTTTCCAGGTATTCGGGGGGTATCCCCGGGCCGCGATCCTTTATCTCGATCATTCTATCTCCTTGGTTCCCTTTGCGGAGTGTCAACTCCACCGATCCATCCTCCGGGGTAGCCTCGACGGCATTCAACATAATATTCAACAGGACCTGTTTGATGAGTTCTTTATCTCCCCAGAGTTCATTCTGCCCGTTTAACCTTTTTAACAGTCGAATCCTTTTAGCCTCAATTAAGGGCCGGAGCATGAAAAACAGCTCTTCCAGTATTTTATTAATATCAACCCGGGCCATTAAAGGTTTTTGAGGAATGGCAAAGTAGTGCATATTGGTCAAAACGTGATTCAGGCTTTTAATCCCTTGAGATATCCCGTTAGCCAGATCCGCGTGAACGGTTTGTTCAAGGTCCCCGGCCAGCATACTGGCATAGAGTTCCATGCTGCAGAGGGGATTTCTAATCTCGTGAACCAATTTGGCCGCCATTTCTCCCATGGCAATCAGGCGTTTATTTCTCTCACGCTGACCCTCCAATTCCTTGATCAGGGAAATATCTTTAATCAATACTACATATCCTCTTACCAATCCTTCCGAATCCTGGATGAGGGACCGGGAAAAAATGACCTGAATTTTCTTTTTTCTGGTGACCAGCCAGCTATCGGTTCCCTCTTCCAGAATGGTGATATCCAAATAATGAAAAGGTCGGCCGATCATTTCCGAGGCCCGGTGGCCCAGCAGATCCTCTGCCGCCCGGTTCAATAGGAGAACCTGCTCTTCAGGATCAAGAACAACAATAGCTTCCTCGAGCCCTTGCAGGATTCCGTTCAAAAAATCCTTGGATTCTTCGGCCTGGCCCAGGGCTTCGGATAGTTGTTGGTTGGTCTCTTCCAGGACCCCGGTTAAATAATGAACTTCCTCCTGGAGTTTTTGATAGTAAGCTTCCAGACTTTTGGAAGCCGCCGTAAAATTCGTAAAAGCTTTTTGCAGATGACCGGCTTCGAACATTACAAGGCATCTCCTAATTTTTTTTGAATTTCTATTTCCTTTAAACCTGCTTTGGCCATTTTTCCCAAAAGAGAATTTTCGCTCTTAATTCTGCCTAACAAAATACGCCCTTCTTCCCCCGACTGCAGATGCGCTGCCCGATAAAGGGCCCATTCATTCAAGGGATCATTCTCCAGGGCCTTTTGGTAATACTGAAGAGCCTCTTTTTTTTTCCCTTTTTCATGGTAGATATCGGCCAGTTTTATATAAGCCGGGGAGTTCCCTCCCAGTTTAAGTAGATTTTTCTCAAAGACCGCTAGGGCGGTATTAACATTTCTGGCCGAAAGGAGCGTGTCCTGCAGGAGGGAAAGGTCCCCGGCTTCCATCTTTTTTAAAGATAAAAGGCGATCACAAGCCGTTGCGTAATCCATGGTTGCATGATCAATCCTGGCTTCCAGTCGCAAAATTTCATCCCCGCCAGCCTTTAAGCTCCTCAAGGTCCGGATTCCTTCCTTGGCTGCCCCCAGATTTCCGGTATCAACCTGGTTATGAACCAGGGCCACTAAACTTTGAATTTTCACCGGTTCAGATCCGTTTTTAGCCAGCCACTGCAGGAGTTCTGCATAGGGTTTCCCCTGTCCTTTCAAGACCGAGACCATGATTAATAGAAAGGGCTCTCGAGAAATGTTCAAGAGTTTTGGCCCGATGAATTTCCATAAAGAAAACATTTGAAGGGGGGCCTTTTCCTTCAGCCTCAACAAAAACCATTCCAGTTCCTTGAGGATTCCTTCCTTTAATGGGGAACGAAAGGTCAATTCTTTGATCCACCGGTTGGATTGTTCCAATCTCCCCTCTTCCAGATCCAGTTTGCCTAATTTTATCAGGACCTCTTCATAGTTTTTTCCCATCGGATACTTGGCCCAGTATTCCTGATATTCCTGCCGGGCCTGTGTTTTATTGCCGGACGCGGCATGGGTTTCGGCCAGACAAAAAAGCGCCTCCTGCCGGGTTAAAGCATCCCTGGCAGTAAAGGCTGAAGAACATAATTTTAAAGCATCCTCAAACTTACGGTTCTTCAAGGCCATTCGACCCAAAACAAGGTCTGTTTTCTTTTTAAAAAGCGGATCTGCAATATTTGAGGTCAAATACTGAAGCGCTTCCTGATCATTCCCCATTTGGTGAAGATTTTCCCCGTAATAAAAAATATGTTCCGGGGATTTTAAAAAATAGTTCTTATCCTCTGAAATTCCTTTCAAATATTGGCGATGCGCTTCTTCAAACCGCCCCAGCCGATGAAGGATATTGGCCTTTTCAAAAAGGACCACCGTTCCCTCCCCCGCCTTTTCAAAATAGGGCAGGGCTTCCGATAGACTTCCGATTCTGGCCAGACTTTGGGCCAACCCTATATTGGCCCTGGCACTTTGATTGGAATTGTTGAAATTTTTAAGAAAAAGGCTGAAGACGATTTTAGCTTCATAATAATTTTGAATGCGAAAATAAGCCTCGGCCCTTTCCAGCAAAGCCAAGGCTTTCAGTTCCTCCGAAGGGGCCTGGAAATAGGCTGATCGATAATGCTCCAGGGCCTCCCCTGTTTTATTCATCTTTTCCAAAACCCGGCCATAAACAAAGTGATAATAAATAGCTGATGACGAATCGGGTTTTTTTCCTGAAAGGGAGCTAAGGGCATCGGTCGGATGATCGGTCTTTGCTAAAGACAAGGCCTTTTTCAATTCGGGGGAAACAATCCTTTCCTCGATAGTCAAGGCCGGGAGAGTTCCTGGTGCCCAACAGACTATCATTATAAAAAAAATAGCAAGGGTTATCCTCATACTCCAAAAGGATAGCAACAAATATGCCATCGGAGTACTAAAATTGATCAAAAGACCTGGTATTCCATTTTGGTCGGAAAACAATTGGTTTTGTGAGATAATATCTTTAATAATTGATAAGTTATATTTTCTATTACTTCTTCAGGGATTTTGATTGGAAAGGCATCGGCGAGCAGTAAGGGATTCAATGGGAGGCTGCTAAGGAAAAAGGAGGAAGCAACTGTCAAATAAATGACAACCAGGAATAATTCGGCAAAAAACAGTCAAGCCATGCTTTTAGCGGCGTGACACCACGAAACATGAAAACAGAGTTCGATGGACGCCAAACTCTATTTTCGAACTAAACAATAATAATAGAATTTCGAACCCTTTATACCGGGACAGGAAAGGAATCACCCGTTATCAGGAAAAGAATTAAAATTTAAGTCTATTTCAAACTTTTTCATTTTTTCCAGCAAAGTGGTCCTCTTCAACCCGAGCAGTTCCGCCGCTTTGCTTTTGACCCCTCTTGATTTTCGAATGGCTTGTTGGATCAACTTTTTTTCCATTTCTTCAACCAGGGTATTCATATTGACCCCTTGATCCGGAAGCAGAGCCTCCCGTTCAGGTTCGCTAGAGAGAAGGGGGGGTTCTGTTTCCTCCTGTCCGCGAATGCCCCGGAATTCTTGGAATCTTTGGGGCAAATCCTTGGGCTCAATAAGACCATCCTCACTTAAGATGACCACCCTTTCCATCAGATTCTCCAATTCCCTGACATTACCCGGCCAAGGATATTGCGAAAAGAGAAGGAGAACTTCTGGTACCATCCGGAGGTTTTCTCTTTTCCTTTTTTTGGAGAAATAGGAAAGGAAATATTCGGCCAGTAAAGGGATGTCTTCCTGTCTTTCCCGTAACGGGGGAATTTGCAGGGGGATCACATTTAACCGATAAAAAAGATCTTCACGAAAATTCCCCGTTGTGGTTTCCTTTTCCAGGTTTTTATTAGTGGCGGCCAGAATTCTTACATCCACTTTAATCGTTTTCGATCCACCGACTCTTTCGAACTCCCTCTCCTGGAGGACCCGAAGGAGTTTGACCTGGAAAGAGGGATGCAGTTCGCCGATCTCATCAAGTAAAATCGTACCCCCATGGGCTCGTTCAAACCGACCGATCCGGGTGTTAAAAGCCCCGGTGAAGGCCCCCCGCTCATGGCCGAAGAGTTCCGATTCCAGCAGGTCTTTGGGGATGGCGGCACAATTAAAAGGAAGAAAAGGACTTTGAGCCCTGGAACTGTTAAAGTGAATCGTCTTGGCAATCAGTTCTTTACCCGTCCCACTTTCTCCTTGGATAAGAATAGTGGCGTCGGTATCGGAAATTTTTTTGATCAACCCGTAAACCTTCTGCATTTCCGGGGAACTCCCGATCAGGCCCTGGAAATCATAGCGTTGTTTTAACTGTCTCTTAAGAGAGAGGTTTTCCTGTTTGAGTTTTGAGAAATCAAGAGCCCGTTGGACCACCAGGAAAAGATCTTCCAGGACAAAAGGCTTGGTTATGTAATCAAAAGCCCCTAATTTTATGGCTTCCACAGCCGTTTCAATGGCTCCATGGCCCGTGATAATGATGGAAGGGATATTGATCTGGCGCGAATAAACTCTTTTGATAACCTCCATCCCGCTTATACCGGGCAAGACCAGATCCACCAAAAAAAGATCAAACCGCCGCTCCAGAATCAGAGAAGCACCGCTCTCGCCATCCCCGGTTACGGAGACTTCAAAACCTTTTAATTGTAGAAAATCTTCCAGGATATCCCGGACCGCGGCATCATCATCAATAACTAAGATATGGGGCATGTTATCTCATATTCCGTTTCCGAATTCTATATCGTGCCCCTGATCGTCATCAGGGAGAAGAATAAATTTAATAATGAAGGGTATGATATACTATTTTCGCACAACGGTTTATTATGTCAAGAAGAACATGAAGATACTCAAGAGGGGGACCTGGAAGGGAAAGAGAACACCGAACAGGGGGGCAGGGGAAGGGATTCGGATTATCGATTGCCGGCTATTCCCCCATGAAAACGGTCTTCCGGTTAAGGGATGTTTAACGAGTAGATATTCATAGGGGTGGGTTATTTTGGGTTTATCCTGTGGCGACCTAAATCCATCCGATCGACAAGGAAGGCTTGCCGACAGCCACAGTCCTAATCCAATTAACCGGCAGCGGGTTGATCTTTCAATCTTATTTCCACCCTCCGGTTTTGAGCCCGTTGTTCCGGTGTACTGTTAGAGGACAAAGGGCGTTGTTCGGCACTTCCTTTAATGGCAAAACGCGCTGGATCCAATCCGTGACTGGTGATAAGGTATTTTAAAACATTGGTTGCTCTAGAGACAGAAAGCTCCCAGTTGGACGGAAACCGTCTGGTATTGATAGGCTGATCATCGGTATGACCATCAATTTCCACCTGAAATGTTGGGTATCTCTTGACTATTTGGGCGATGGTATCCAGGATGGGTTCCGAGCCTTTAAGTATCTCCGCCTCTCCGACAGGAAAGGTCACGTTTTCCTTCAGGCTGATAAGGATTTCTTGTTCTCCGCCTTGAATGATCACCTGCTGGTCCATCCCCAGTCCGGTGACCGTGGTCCGCATATCCTTCCGGATTGTTTCTAGGGAGGTTTCAGGTTTAGAATTGGAAACCGGTACAGAGACACCCCTTGTCGTTTTTGGAGAGGGGGTGGCTTCCTTTTTCTTTTCGGACGCCCGGGATATAGCAAAAAAAACAATGAAAAATACTAATAATAATGACAAAAGATCGCTTAAGGTGATCAGCCAGTTATGGTCTTCCTCCACCGAGTCCACGGAAGAAGCTATCATTTTTTGATACCGGCCTTCCTGATAAGTCGATTTCTTTACCATCCCCTTCATAGTTCCATTCTCCCGCCTGTTATCATGATTTTTTATAGCGGCTACCTATTATTTATTTCACCCCAGGCCATATCCCTCCCCGGCCAAAGAGATGGAGCTTCATTCACCCCGCAAACGCCGGCCAGCTTCTCTTCGATCCTTAGCGGATGCTCCCTTTCGCTGATAGCGACCAGTCCTTCAATGGTCATGGCCATCAAGGATTCGCTGAGAATGGCCTTCTCTTTCAGTTTGGAAGACAAAGGCAACATTACCAAATTGGCAATGACAACACCATAGAAGGTGGACATGAGTGCGACGGCCATTATCGGGGTCATGGTTTCAATCGATTGGAAATGATCGAACATCTTGATCAAGCTGATAATTGTCCCGGCTAGGCCGAGGGCCGGGGTAAGCCGGGCCAGGGTCTTAAGTATATTTTGGCTTAAATTCTGATTAACAATACGAAGGGCCATCTCCCGATCTAAGACATTTTTTATTTCCTCCAGAGGGTGTTGATTGATCAACAACTGCATCCCCGTTCTAAAAAAATCATCTTTTATCTCTCCCTGCTTTCGTTCCAATTCCCGAATGTTGCCCCTTTTATAAACTCCGGCCATCAAGAGAATTTCTTTCAGTAGCGCGGTCTTGTCCCCTCCATCTCTAAAAGATTCTTTAACGTGAAGGAAGGCCATCTTGATCCTATGAATGGGAAACCCGACAAAGAGGCCGATCAGGGTCCCACTGCCGATAATTAATAAGGCGTCAGGATTAAAAAACATCTCCGCCCCGGTATTACGAATGATGGGTAGGATAAAGAAAAAGACTCCCAATGATAAGATGATAGTGATCAGCGGATTCATTCCATTCCTCCTAAATAAGATGGATTATCGAACAAAGACAGGTTTTGTATTTTAAAAATAGCAATCTTCATGCCAAGGGCGGAAGATCTCCCCCGGACGGCCAATATCCCTGCAATTGACAGGGGTTGTCCGGCTTTCCACTGTCAGAGGCGCCCAATGATTCCTATAAAAAAAAGGAAGGTCCAAAGAAAAGAGGGAAAATTTTTCCCGGCCGGGAAATTTTTTAGGGGGTCTATCTTGTTTTTGGAGGCTTTCTGTCCGACTCCCTCCGGGAGTCTCCTAAAAGATCGGGATACGGCATCCGAATGGGTGCCTTCTTTTAGTTCAACAGAGTTGAACGACCGACCGGCAGGAGGCCGAGACATGAAAATAGGCTGCAGGATCGAGACCTATTTTTGAACTAAGACGGGGAGGATTTTATTAAAGGTCCTGAAGAACTTCATTATTCATTTTATATATGAAGATTAAAATTTCGGCTACGGCTTTGTACAGATCCGGTGGAATTTCTTCATAAAGATCCAAGGTGGACAGTATTTCCACCAGATGGGGGTCTTCTTTTAAGGGAATGTTGTGCTCCTTGGCGGTCTGGATGATTTTTTCAGCCAACCAGCCCTTCCCCTTGGCCACCAGCCGAGGGGTGGAGTCCTTGCGAGGTTTATATTGTAAGGCGGCTGCCATTTTGGGGTTCATGCTCTTCACTTATTCCAACACGTTTCTCTAGATCCGGATATTGATGAGGGTCTCTTCGGAGTCCATACTCTCCAAAATATCCGGGGGTGTATCGCCTTTCTCTAAGATTGCGACGCTCTTAAGAATAAATCCTTCCCGGCTGAAGCTCTCCTTCAGTTCCTCAAGATGGGAACCAATAGCCTTATTTAATGCGGGGTGATCCGTCTTGAAATTTACAGAAAAATTCCTGGATTGCATAAAAAGAAGAACAGAAATCGGACCCAGCTTTTTCAAATCTAAATGAATCAGACAGGAATAGGATATTCCTTTGGGTTGCTGTTTCCTTTTTAAAACCACCTCCCCCCGGTTCAGGTCATTCCATAGTATCGGTAAAAAGGTATGAAAGGAATCTGATATTTTTGAAATCAGCTGGAAGGTCTCCACCTCTTTCATTAAGATATCAATGGTTCCCAACGCCTTCGGAGAAAGAGGAAGTTCCTTTTCTCCAGTTATTGCAATCTGTTCTCTAATTCTCTGAAAAAAACCGACCCCTGAATCCGGTTCTTTATTATCATTAACAGTTTCTTTAAGTTGAAGAAGAATCGCTTTTAAATCATTATTTAATTTTGATTTTTCAAAGAGAGAGTCGGCTTCTCTGTCAAAACTATTATTAGACATGGCCCTTAACTTGGATTCCAATAAGACTCCGGAATTATCCAGGCCATTCTTGAATCTTCCGGAATCCAGTTCTTCCATAGGGATTAAGATACCGGCCAAGCTTTCTTTTAAAAGTGAATGCTTAACTTCTCCTGTTAACTCTTCAATTAACTGTAATATTCTTACCTGAACATCCGGAACCAACCCTGGTAAGGAAGCTTGTAATACACGTTGCAGTTGAATCCTTAGTCCTTGGGGAATCGCTTTCATGTCGAGCGGAAGGGATTTGAGCAGTTCCCCCAAAACCACCCTTAACTTGTCGATTTCCAACGGCTGACCCGTTGCAGCCTTTCGGCTATCAGCCACGGTAGAAATTAATTTCATTACCAAATCAGAGGCCTTCCACGCAGGACTTTCATCATTTTCTTTAACTTTTCCGGTTCGCAGATCTTCCTGGCTTGATCTAATTTTTGTGTTAATTAATTGAAGGACTAATTCTCCATTTTTCCTTTCTTGCCCTATAACTCTCAGGAAAAGGGTCTCGTTTTTCCTGAAATTCAAATCGGTTCGGACCGGCAAATAACCGCCTTTGACTTTTATGGTCAGTCCCCCCGATGGAAAAATGTCTATAATCTGACCCTCAATAATTTCACCCATGCGAAAAGGGATTTCTTTACCGACCGGTTTTACCAAGTTAGTTATTTGGCCGGATACCGGGGATTCTTGTATAAGAATCATAGAATCGACTCCACTGATGGTTCATTATGGTCTGATTTAATTAGTTCTCATCCGGAAAAGACCTTTCCGGATGAGAACACTCCGATACCGGCCATCATCTAGGGCCAGAAACCTCCCGCTCGGTCCGCTCGGCTTCGCCGAGCTCCTCAAGAGGCCCCTGTACAGGGGCCGATCAGCCGAGCTTCTGTTAAGGTCGATGAAATCGACCGATTTAAAAAGGGTTTCTGGCGAGAGCTTCATGCGGGAATCCAGGTGTTTCCATCCGGAA
>CAZSTT010000039.1:0-21628 GCA_964609705.1 uncultured Thermodesulfobacteriota bacterium | reverse complement strand
CAGTTTTTTTTACTTTCTGAATTTATGAATTGTATTTTGAGCAACAGGCCCTTAAGATTTGACCCCTTAGCTCCCGTTCAGATCCAGAAGGACTGAATTTTTTGTGGCAGGGTTCATTTTTTCAACCGGGACTCGATGGCCTTTAAATCACTTTTCCGGGGAGGGTTTTTTTCGGCCCAGGCAACCGCCTCATCAATTTCGGTTCGGGCTTTGGGTTGGTGCAACCACTGTTCACTGTTTGGAACAAATTGCCCGACTTTGACAATCCATACCCCGGCTTCGATTTGATCGACCAGTACCGTCTTGCCGGCGAATTTTTTCCCCAAAGAGATTTGCCCGCTTCGACCCACAGATTTTATAGCTTCCATGGTTCTTCTTCGTTCATTCTATGATAATTTATGATAGCATTAATGCATGAAAAGTCAAGAATAGTCGCCGGAGAGGAACCGACCGAAATCTTCAAATCCTGGTCAATCCTTCATTACTTGAAATTGCGAAAAAGGCCTGAGCATTTATTCAGATCAGCTCAGGAGGTCTTCCCGGTATAGCGGTTGGTGATCGGCAGGCGCCAGTCCTTGCCAAAGGCGCGGGAGGTGATTTTAATGCCCGGCGGGCTTTGACGGCGCTTGTATTCATTTCGGTCGACCATCCTGATCACCTTTTGGACCATTTTCCGGTCGAATCCTCGATTAACGATTTCATCCACTGAACAGCTCTCTTCCACATAAGCCGCCAGGATAGGATCCAATTGTTCATAAAGGGGCAGGGAATCCGAATCCTTTTGGTCAGGACGCAGTTCCGCCGAAGGGGGCTTTTCCAAAACCCGTTGAGGGATAATTGTCCGTTCCTGACGTTGATTAAGGTAGAGACTTATATCATAGACCAAAGTTTTGGGAACGTCCTTCAAGACCGCAAAACCTCCGGCGGTATCTCCGTAAAGGGTCGAATATCCCACACCCACTTCACTCTTATTGCCGGTGGTCAATACCAGCCAGCCGAATTTGTTGGATAAAGCCATCAGCAAGGTCCCCCGGATCCTGGGTTGAAGATTTTCTTCGGTCAGGTCTTCGGGCATTTTTTTAAAATGGGGCTTTAATATTTCCAGGTAAGATTGGAAAACCTTTTCGATAGGAATGTTCAGGAAATGGATTCCCAAATTTTTGGATAACCTTTCAGCGTCCTCCAGACTGTGACCGGAAGAATAGCGGGTAGGCATGGCAATCCCGTAAACCTGTTTCGCGCCCAGGGCATCGGCGGCAACAACCGCTGTCAGGGAGCTGTCAATACCTCCGGAAAGGCCGATTACCGCTTTGCTGAATCCGTTTTTTCGGCAATAATCTCCGGTCCCCAGGACCAGGGCCTGGTAAACCTCGGCCTCCCGCGAGAGGGGATCCGCCATTTGAGGGGGGATCGGTTTTGATTTTTGGGGATGGAGGATTTTAGGGATTTTATGCTCTTGAATATTTATTCCTTCTTCTCGGGACTGTTTTCGACGGCGGGGATCGAAAAGCCGCCACCGAAGGACTTCTTTCAGGTCCAGATCGGCTATTAGAAGATCTTTGGTAAACTGGCCGGCCCGGGCAATCATTTCCCCTCGGGGATCGAAGATCATACTCTGGCCATCAAAAATCAACTCATCCTGACCTCCCACCAGATTGCAATAGGCCAGATAGGCCCGATTGTCCGCCGCCCGGGTGGAAAGCATCCGCTCCCGATCCTGTCCCTTTCCTTGAAAATAAGGAGAAGAGGAGATGTTGATCAATATTTGGGCTCCCCCTTGAACCGCCTGGGCTTGGGGGGGGCCGTTTGGGTACCAGATGTCTTCACAGATACTGATCCCGATTACTGTTTTATCCAAACGGAAAACCGGATTATTTCTCCCGGCTTGAAAATAGCGGTTTTCGTCAAAGACGCCATAATTGGGGAGGAAATGTTTGGCATAAACCCCAATGAGTTTGCCATCGGCCAAGACCGCAGCTCCATTATACAGGTCGTCCTCCACCGACAAACATCCGACGACGGCCACCAGTCCTTTGGTCTTTGGGGCCAGTTCGGTCAGGACCCTCTGGGCCGATTCCACAAAGTCCGGTTTAAGCAAGAGGTCTTCCGGCGGATAGCCGGTGATGGCCAGTTCCGGAAAGGCTACCAGGTGGGCTCCGGACTTCCGGGCCTTTTCCAGACCTTCAATGATTTTTTGCCGGTTTCCGGACAAATCCCCTACCGTGGCATTGATTTGGGCTAAGGCGATCCTAAAAGTCATAACCTTCCATTCCTTACTGAGTGTTCCTCTTTCCGGGCTTTATAGTACCCTTTCCGGAGCTCTTCGTCAAAAATAAAATCAAAGTTAGGAAACTCCGCAAAATTCAATAATAGTATCGGTCAGGATTTTGGTCAGGGTTATGATCGAGGCGAAATCCACATATTCGGTGGCGGCATGAAATCCATCGCCGGCCGGACCGATAATCACCGATGGAATACCGGCCTCGGCCAGGATGGCTGAATCCATCCATCCGCCCACGCCGATAAATTGCGGGGCTTTTTTTACGGTATTGGCATAGGCTCTGGCCAAGGCGCCGACGATTTCATGATCTCGGGCCACCTCCAGGGGGGGCCGGGAAAAAGAGACCTCGAATTTGGCCTTGAATTGATCATCTTTCGAGGCCAGGTCATCGATCAGGGCCTGTATTTCCACTTCAATCGTTTTAATGGTTTCCCCTGGAATAAATCTTCTCTCCAATTCGACCAGGCAGTAATCGGGATAAGTGCTAAGTTCAGTGCCCCCTTTAATCAGCGAGGCATGTATCGACGGCGACCCCAGCAGGGGGTGCTTTTTTTGAATCAGGGATTCCTTACCCAATTCCTCTATCCGGGCTAAAAATTTTCCGGCCTTGACAATGGCGTCAATTCCCCTGTCGGGCCGGCTGCCATGGGCGGCCTTGCCGAAAACCTCGACTTTGATCCAGGCAAATCCTTTGTGGGCGATACAAACCTTTAAACCTGTCGGTTCGCAAAGAATAGCAGCATGGGCGGAATATTCCCTGACCAATACCTCTGTCCCCGCACTCAGGTATTCCTCATCGGCCACAAAGGCCAGGATAACATCCCCTTTGGGTCTCAGACCGGCTTCGATAATAGCTTTGACAGCGGCTATCATTGCGGCCAGGCCGCCTTTCATATCAAAACTGCCCCGGCCATAGACCTTTCCATCCCGGAATACCGGATTTAAAGGATCGATATCCATCCGGGTTATGCCGACCGTGTCCGTGTGCCCGTTCAGCATGAGGGATTTGCCTGCACCGCTACCCTTGAGCACCCCGATAACATTGACCCGCTTTGGTTTGATTTCTTGATAATGGACCTCCAGTCCCATGGCAGCCAGGTATTTCCCAATGTGCTCGGCAATCAGAAGTTCCCCGCTTCCCATACCGGCCAGTTCAGGATTGACCGATTCGATCCGAATCAAATCCTGTAAAGCTTGCAATAACTCTCTTTCTTCAATTATCATGGTACTCAAACCTCTATCCCCGAATCTTACTTTTTGAGACTCTTCGCCTGTTGACTGATCGATTTCCAGCGTGCTTTTTCGATGGCGCTGGCCTTCATGGTTTGTCGGTCGGTTAAATAGACAATCTCTTTTTTTAATTTCCGGTAGCTTTCTAATCGTTTCGGCTCAAGAGTTCCATGGCTAATGGCTTCCTGTACGGCACAACTCGGTTCGCCTTCATGACGGCAATCCCAATAACGGCATTCCGAGGCCAGGGCTTCAATGTCATCAAAGACCCGCTTTAATCCTTCTTCATCCCCCCAGACCTGCAATTCCCGCATCCCGGGGGTATCGATAACCAAGCCTCCATTCGGAAGAAAAATCAATTCCCGAAAGGTGGTGGTGTGCCGGCCACGGCTCCCCAATTCGCTCACGGTGTTCACCTTAAGCCGTTCAGAACCGGAGAGGGCATTGATTAGAGTCGATTTCCCTACTCCCGAGGAACCCAGGAAGGCAACAGTCATCCCAACCTGGATATATGGAGATAGAGCTCCCAGCCCTGTTTTTTCAGAGGCACTTAAGGTATGGACCTCGGCACCAAGAGCAATAGCTTCAACTTCGCATTTTCTAATTTCGGCCTCGGGGCAGAGGTCGGCTTTGTTCAACAGGATGACCGGTAAAGCCCCGCTCTCCCAGGCAACCGTTAAATAGCGTTCGATGCGTCTTAAATTAAAATTCAAATCCAGCCCGCAGACAATAAATACTAGATCAATGTTTGCAGCAACGACCTGTTCCTCGGTTTTTTGGCCGGCCACTTTACGGCTGAAAGCGCTCTTTCTCGGAAGCAGTGTCTGTATGATTGCTTTCCCTTCATCGGGAAGGGCAGAGACAGCCACCCAGTCCCCTACGGTGGGGAATTCCCCTTTGCTATCAGTCTCGAATCGAAACCGGCCGGAGATTTGACAGGTAAATTCTCCCCCTTCCCCATGGGCCAAATAGCTCCCCCGGTTCTCCCGGATGATCCGCATCGCAGAAAAACCCTGGTTCCGATAGGGGAGGAAATGGTCTTCAAAAAATGGTCCCCATCCTAAATCAATTAATTGCATTCTATTTTTCTCATTTCCCAGACGGTCCCCTTCGGGTCGGGGCAATGAAGTTTAAACACCTTTCTGTTTTCGCTGTTCCAGGAAGGAAAACCCAGGGCCGCCCGCCAGACATATAAATCCAATACATGAAGTAGCGCTTCGCAAACATCCTTGGGCCTTTTATATGGGTTCTCATACAGGAAGGTGTCGCCTAGCTTATGTCGGCATTCCTCATGCTTTTCCACCATCTTGATTTCAATCTTCCCCAACTGTTGCCATAGCTCTCGGTAATCCTCATGATTATTGATCCTGGAAATATCCAAGTTTAGATCAATGTTATTTTTCTTTTCCATTTCGCTCTCCCTGTTTATGTGGTTGGGAAAAGGGAAGTTTTGTTTAAATAGTCTACTATTACTAAAACTATTTAATAATTCAAGTTTGTTTGTTTGATGGTCTAATTATTCGGCAAATTTTCTTTGATAGAGTGCATACAAAACCGGAAAACCGGGGGCGATTTTTTGCAGGGGGTCGGCCAGTAATTGGGTCAGGTGATCGGGGGTGAAATAATCTCCAGTAGTGGCTTCTTCCAGGTTGAGGCGGATGGGATCATCGGTTCGAGCCGTAAAGAGGGTGACGAATTCCCAACCGGTTTCCAAGCAAGCAGGATGTTCCAGCACCTCCGTCAATTCCACCTCAAGCCCCAGTTCTTCCCACAACTCCCTTTGGGCCGCCTCCAGAGGTGATTCCCCGGGATCGGTGTGCCCGGCTGCAGAGGTGTCCCAGTGTTCCGGGTACTGGTCTTTGGATGGAGATCGTTTCTGGAGATACAGGTCTCCTTTGGTATTGAAGATGAAGATGTGGACGGAGCGGTGACGTAAGCCTTTTTTATGAATTTCATAACGGCTGGCAATCCCGATAACCTGATTGTCTTCGTCCACCACTTCCAGGAATTCTTCTTTTGTGTTTTTCTTCATATCCGGAAGACGGCTTTCCTATTGCCTTTCCAAAAAATTTATTTCATACTCTTTGTATCGGCTGGGCGGCTTATTTGCAAGATATTATTGCCGATGTTGTAAAAAGTCGCCCAAAGCCCGGTTTCGTCATTCCGACGAAAGTCGGAATCCAGGAAGATGAACCAATTAAAAACCTCCTGGACCCCGGTTTTCACCGGGGTGACGACTTTTTACGATCATTATTAATTCAAAAACTGAATACTCGAATCCTTAATCCCGTTATTTATATGGTAAAGATCTCATGATTTCTGAAAATTCTCTTGATCTGCTGGAATATCCCAAGCTTCTGGGGATCATAGCCGAGCAGGTCCACTGCCCGGCAACTCATCAGACGGTTTTGGCCATACGCCCTTATGGAAACCTGCCCGATATCCTCCAACGTCAGCGTCTGGTGGAAGAACTAAGAAGACTTTCGGCCGAAGGGTCGCCCCTGACGTTCTTCACCTTTGCCGATCTTAAGCCATT
This sequence comes from uncultured Thermodesulfobacteriota bacterium, assembly GCA_964609705.1. Taxonomy (GTDB): domain Bacteria; phylum Desulfobacterota; class RBG-13-43-22; order RBG-13-43-22; family RBG-13-43-22; genus RBG-13-43-22. The sequence goes on along the minus strand of CAZSTT010000039.1, from coordinate 15,581 downwards.
TCTGGAAAAGGTCCGGCCTGTCGGTGCGGTCCTGGACCCGCTGGAACTCTCCGCCTTTATGCCCCTGTTACAATTATCCTCGGCGATAGCTGGTCAGATCAAGGAGATCGAAGATCTCCCCTATCTAAAAATATTGACCCGGAATTTAAGGGGGTTTCCTCAATTGATGGCCTTTCTGGAAAGGGCCCTGGATCAGGAAGGCAATGTCCTGGATCAGGCCTCCCCCTTACTGGCCGAGTTGAGAAAGGAAATCCGGCAGCTGGAGGGCCAGATTCGCAGGAAATTGGAAGAGATCATCCGGGAGCCCCGAGTAAGCCAATTTTTACAGGATGATTTTATCACCCAAAGGTCCGGGCGCTGGGTCATCCCGGTCCGTATGGATTCCAAAACCCAGATCCCGGGGGTCGTCCATGATGTCTCCCGAACCGGCGAAACGGCTTTTGTCGAGCCCTTGAATATTATCAGTCTGGCTAACCAATTGGAAAATCTGATGGCCGAGGAAAAGGCCGAGGTGATCCGCATTCTTCGGGAACTTTCCACCATGGTCCGCCAAAGGGCTGATGACCTGGAAAACGAGCAGGCCATTCTGGTCCATCTGGATCTCTTATCCTGTCTGGCTTATCTGGCCGACCGAATGCGGATGGAAATGCCGGAGATCCATGAGGGAACCGGGATACGCCTGATCAAGGCCCGTCATCCCTTACTGGCCCTTTCCTTCGAGAAAAAAGGCCCCCGGAAAGAGGTCGTTCCCCTGACTCTTGAATTGGGGACCGAATCCACGGTGATGGTTATTACCGGAGTCAATGCCGGGGGGAAAACCATCTCACTTAAAACCACCGGACTGATTCTGCTCATGGCCCTCTCCGGTATGCCGGTTCCGGCTGATTCGGCTTCGAGGTTCCCCCTGGTGAATGACCTTCTGGCCGATATCGGGGACGAACAATCCATTGAAAACAGTCTTTCCACTTTTTCAGCCCATATCCAGAGGATAACCGGCATCATCCATCAGGCCAATGAAAAAACCCTGGTCTTGATGGATGAACTGGGGACCAGCACAGACCCGGTGGAAGGGGCGGCCATTGCCTGTGCCGTTTTAAAAGAGTTGCAGGACAAAGGGGCTTTAGTAATGGCCACTACCCACTTGACCGAAATCAAAGGGTTTGTGCATCGCAGTGAGGGAATGGTCAATGCCTCCATGGAATTTGATCAAAAGACGCTGACTCCCTTGTATCGATTGCGTATGGGTGAACCGGGACAATCCCATGCCCTTGAAATCGCCAGGCAGTATGGTCTTCCCGAGACCATTCTGGAAACAGCCCATAAGCTGTTGAGCGGACGGGAAGAAGGATTTGAACAATTGGTGGCCGATTTGAATCTGAAAAGAAGGGAATACGAAACAGGTCTGGAGGAGCTAAAAATGCGCCAGGATGACCTGGCCGAAGAAAACCGGAAAATCCAAGGGATGCTTGACGAGACAGAAAGGAAGGAAAAAGAGATCCTGGCCAGGGCTTATCAGGAAGCGGTCGATATTGCCGCCCAAACCAAACGGCAGATGAATCTTTTCCTGGAAGATCTTAAAAAAGCAGACAAGACCAATCGGCGTCTGGCTCTTCAAAAGTTAAGGGAAGAAGAGGGAGCACTGACCAGGAAGCTGCGGGAAGCCAGGGGCCTGAAAGAAGACGGCCCGGCCATAGGGTCTCTTCACGAAGGGGATCGTGTCTTTATCCGTTCTCTTGACAGTGATGCCGAAGTGCTTTCCGTTTTGTTAAGGCAAAACCGTGTCAAAGTAAGGGCCGAGGGCCGGGAAATCGAGGTGCCCATATCGGATGTCGGATACCCGGAAGGGAAACCAGGATTGCGGACAAAGGCTTCCTCAGTTACCCGGGGTTTCCAGACCTTGGCCCCTTCCCGAATAAACCTGATCGGTCAGAGGGTGGATGATGCCCTGTACCAGATCGAACCCTTTCTGAATCATGCCTCTTTAGACGGTTTGCCGGAGGTCACTATCGTCCATGGAGTCGGAACCGGGACTTTGGCCAGGGGGGTGAGAGATTTTTTAAAAGGCCACCCGCTGGTGAAAGGCTTCCGAAAAGGGGACCGCTCCGAAGGGGGGGAAGGGGTCACTGTCGTCCGATTGGAGTAAAGGGCCTTAAATAGAAAAAATGTAATTTAAGCCGCAAGGTATGATAAAATTATTATGTTTAGATCCTAATGGATCGTGCCTCAGGCAGGTCCCAACAAAAAACCCTCGGCAAAAAGTGGAAGGGAAAGCATGGCCAAACAATTTGTTCACGCCCTCAATGAGGAGTATAGAAGCATCTCGGGTTGGTACCAACTTTATAAGGAAGAGATCTTCGAACACGACGGGAAAAGGATCCTTTTTCTCCTGGGGGAAGGAGCGGCCGACTCGGCCTGCTGCGGCAGTGGCGGGTGCCGCTATGCCTTGGTCCCCGGAGAGGTCCTTGACTGGAAAAGCTCTCATGATGAGGAAGGAAGACCCATATCCCGGATCGAGCCGATTAAGGATCCGGTAACCCGGGAAGAGGTGCGGCGGCACATCATAAAAACCGAAGGGGTCCCTCAAGTACAATTCTGGTAAGGAATGGGGAGCCGGGGTCTATTATCTTTGCATTACCGGCGGTAAAACACGGCTTTCAGGTAGCCGCTGACCAATTAGGTTTCTGGAAAAAGCAACAGGGAAACGAGGCTAAAAAAAATCGAAGGCCTTCGCTGCCGAACCGTTAGATCTTAATAAATAAAATAATCAGGGGGTAAAGAAAGCATGAAGGAAAGTTTGCCGCAGGAAATATATAAGGAATTATTGAAGGGTCAAACCGTTGCCCTGGTCATGGAGCATGATTTGCCCGGTGTCACCCCGGAGATGATCGATTGGTGGTGGGACAACATCGAAAATGAATCTTACAAACTGTGGCATCCGCAGGAACACCACACTTTTGAATGGCAGATTCCACCAAAGAAAGTGGGGCATGCCGGTGCTATTCACATGGCCTGCGAGGGTATAGGGGAAGTGCCGGCTCATATTCTTCGTATCCGGTGGGAGCAGCCTGAAGCGGCCCTCAATAAAACGATTTACAGTCACGTGAATGTCGGCAGTCCGCTCGGTCCCGGGCCGGAGGATAATCCTACGGCCTGTGTCGTTCATGAGTACGAGGCGACCGCTCAAGGAAGCCGAATGCGCTCGACCTTCACCTTGCCGGCGATTGTTCCTCAAACGTTTCTGGATGAATTGCGCAAGCACAATATGGCTGAGATGGGGCAGCTCCCCATTTTTCTGCCGAAATTATACAGGGGAAAAACCGGGAAATAACCGATCATGAAAGAAGTGAAAATTTCAAAAGAGCCCATCGAGCTTTATAAAATCCTGAAGTTAGAAAGCCTGGTCGACAGCGGCGGGGAAGCGAAACATGTGATTTCTGAAGGGCGGGTTATCGTCAATGGAAAGGTCGAAACCAGAAAGAGGAAGAAGATCTTTTCCGGGGATATCGTGGAATTTGGAAAAAATAAAATTCGCGTACAAGTCGAATCCAATAGTGTTCTTGAGAATGGACTGAAATAAAAGGGAGGGGTGGAGACCCCTCCTTGAAGCCCTGTGTTTTGGGCGTTCCGGTCAGCCCACGATCCAGACCGCTTTATTCCTGGCCTCTTGAACAATCTTGTTGGAGACACTGCCCAGAAAAAATTCTTTGGCCTTAGAAATTCCCCTTCGGCCGACGACAAGAGTTCCATAATGCCCCGAGTCGGCCTCCGCCAGGATAGTTTTGCCGATATCCGAACATCTCAGGCAGATTTTTCTTTCAATTCTCTCCGGATTGATCCCGGCTTCCCGAAGAATCCCTTCACACTGGTCCAAATAGGGGGTTATGGCTTTTTTATATTTTTCTTCTGAAAGGGAGAGGGAAGAAAAATCGGGCACAACCAGGAGCCCGGAAAGGTTGATCAGGCCCGGCCAGACATGCAGCAGCAGTATTTGTATCTCCTCTTCCCGGCAAGCTCCCAAGATAAATGAAAGATGGTCAACCGACCGAAGGGAATTTTCAGAACCGTCGACGGCTACCAAAATTCTGGGGGCCTTTACTTTTCCACCGACGATCCAGATCGGAATATTCCTGGCTCCCTGAATGACTTTATTGGACACACTGCCCAGATACATCTCTTCTATTTTCCCTAATCCCCGGCGTCCAATTATAACGGCATCAACCATCTCTTTCCTGGCTTCAAATAATATTTCACGGGCCGTGCCGCGTCGTTGCTCCCGGGAGAGAATTTTGACTTGTGATTCGGACCATCCCTTTTTCAATAAATCTTTTTTCGTTTTTATCAGGATTTCTTCGACGGCGTTTTGATGTTTTTCCTTTAGCTGGCGAAGATACTTCCGGCTCACCGGATCCAGGGGGCCCGAATCTTGATAGACAGGAGGCGTTTGTGGCAGGACATGGAACAAGACCAGAGTGATCTCCGGACACATCTGGAAAAGTTGTTGAACATAGTCCAGAGCCATTAATGAGTTTTTAGAGCCGTCTATGGCCAGGAGTAATTTTTTTTCCACGACAAGTCTCCTTCACTTTGGATTTAAATAAGGTCCAGTGGAACCTACCCCGGCCGTTTTACCGAAGGAAATAAGCTCGGGTCGGTGTGGGGGATGAAGCGGGCGGCGCTGAAGCGGTTCATAAAATCCTGGTTAACATTCATTTCCAGGTAAGTGATCTTATCGGCGATTTTTTTCACCTCTCCCAGGGCCTGATAATCCAACAAAACTTCTGCCGCCCCTTTGAGCGAGGTGTTTCCCATGGGAAGGTAGCGTTCCAAAGGCAGGTCAGGAAGCAAGCCCAGGATAACGGCTCTTCGGGGGTCGATATGATTTCCGAAGGCACCGGCCACATAGAACTTTTCGATATCCTTCAACTCATATCCGACAGACTGTACCAAGGTGGTCAGGATGGTGTACATGGCCGCCTTGGATCTCAGCAGAATATCCAGATCTACCTGGGTGAGAGTGATGGGGAGATGGTTCGAGGTTTCCTCGGCCGGGACCAATAAATAAGCCGGTTGATCGTCAAGGTTTATCCAGCGATCCGTGGGTGTTTTTAAATTAAATTTTCCCCGGATATCCAGCAGGCCGGCCATAAATAATTCAGCGGTCAGATCGATCAGTCCGGAGCCGCAAATTCCTTTGGGCGGGCCCTGGCCGATCAAGGAATAACTTATTGCTTTGGTCTTCGGATCGATCCGTACTTTCTCAATGGCCCCCTCATCGGCCACCATTCCCATCTGGGCCACACCCCCTTCCAAGGCCGGTCCGGCAGCCCCGGCACAGCCGATCAGCCATTCGGAATTGCCGAAGACCACCTCGGCATTGGTTCCTACATCGACCAGCAGGGAAAGGGCCTCCTGTTGATAGAGTCTCGAGTGGAGAATTCCGGCCAGGACATCCCCGCCGAGGTAACTGCCCACATTGGGAAAGCAATAGGTGACGGCCCGGGGATGGAGGTTCAATTTCAGGTCATGAGCGGTCAGAGGTTCGACCACATTCAGGATAGGGATATAAGGTTCCCGGCAAATGGAGGCCGGGTTGAGTCCGAGAAAAAGGTGGGTCATGGTGGTATTGCCGGCCAGGGTCAAGGCAAAAAGCTCCTGAGAAGAAAGATTATATTCCCGGCTGAGTTTTAAAAGAACGTTATTGATTTCGGAAATTACACAGGTCTGTAATTCTTTCAGCCGGTCAGGCCTGTCGGCATAATGAATCCGGGTCAGGATATCGGCCCCAAAACGGGTCTGGGGGTTTTCGCTGGAGGTTTCCGACAACAGATTTCCTTGGGCCAGGTCCCAGAGCTGATAGGCCATCCGGGTGGTTCCCAGGTCCACGGCCAGGCCGAAATTTCTCCGGGAGGTATCGCCCGCCTCCAGTTCGATAACAACAGGCAGCGGCATAGTCATGGCCACGGTGGCCGTAACCCGATACTCTGCCGCTCGAAGTATTGAAACCCAACCCGGGATTAGACTAAAAGGCAGGGTCAGAAAATCAAGCCCCAATTCAATTTTGATCTGTTTCTTGAGACGATCGATCTCTGCCGTATTATCTTTGAGACTGGGCGGAGACAGTTTGAGGAATATTTTTTGGACTAAAGGTATTTTAGATTTTTCAATCATAACTTTGAGAATTTATCTTTAACTTTCGATACTAAGGTCCAAGGGGGTCTTATTTTTGGGGTTGTCCACCCTGAACCTGGAAGCTTCTTTGCCGGGCAAATTATTTAACTAAATCCAGAGCAGGCCTTCACCTAAGCTCGAAACGCGCCGGTCGGCTTTGCCGACCAAAAAGGAGGCTTCCAAAGGAAGCCGGGGGTGTATGCCCTGCCTCGAATCAAACTTTGCTGGACGGGCCGGGATTGGGCGATAAGTTACCCTTTGGACAATCCCAAAAATAAGACCCCCTTGGACCGTTTAACCATTTCATATAGGTTTGGTTATTTTCATTCAGCTGACAATCATCTCGACGGTTTCCTGAATCTTTTTCCAGGCCTGAACCACATGGCGTTCTTCCGTATAGGTTTGGCCCACACAGAATCGAAGGGTATAACGGCTATCGAGGACGGTATGGGTTAAATAAAGATCTCCGCTCTGATTCAGTTTTTCCTCTAATTGCTGGTTCTGTTCATCGTTTCCCCGGTATCGAAAACAAACCAGATTTAAAGGCGCCGGGGCTGCCAATTCAAACCGGTCGTCTTCTTGAATCCATTGGGCAAAGGATTGGGCCAGCTTGATGTGCTGCCTCACGTGATACTGCAGGCCCTCGATTCCGTAATAGCGAAGTACAAACCATAATTTTAAGGCCCGAAATCGTCTTCCTAACTGGATATGCCAATCCCGATAGTCAAAAACAGCTCCTGATTCGGAGGCCTTATTACGCAAATATTCGGGAAGGATGCTGAAGGTTCGGATCAGGGTTTCCCGGTCGGCTACAAAGAAACAATCGCAATCGAAATTGGTAAACATCCATTTGTGGGGGTTGAAACAAAAGCTGTCGGCAGATTCCAATCCGTTAAGGATATATTGATATTCCGGACAAAGGGCGGCAGTCCCGGACATAGCCCCATCCACATGAAACCAAAGCCCCTCCTGCCGACAGATCCGGCCGATCTGGGGCAAAGGATCCAGGGCATTGGAAGAGGTCGTTCCGACAGTGGCGGAAACAAAACAGGGGATCAATCCGGCCTGACGGTCCTGCCTGATTTGCAGGGCCAGGGCCTCGGGTCTCATGGCAAAGCGGTCGTCTACTTCAATGAGACGAAGGTTTTTCAGCCCCAACCCGGCTATCTTGACTGCTTTCTCAATGGAAGAGTGGGCCTGGGTCGAGGTGTAGGCCACCAACTGACCGTCGCAGCCTTTCTGATTGGTCTGAAAACCGGAGGCTTTTTCACGAGCAGCCAGCAAGGCACTCAGTGAGGCACTGGAAGCCGTGTCCTGGATCACCCCGCCCCCCCTGCCGTCAGACCTGAACTTATCGGGCAGTCCGAGCATACCGGCCAGCCAGTCCAAGACATGGGTTTCCAGCTCGGTACAGGCGGGACTGGTAGCCCACAACATACCCTGGACCCCCAAACCGGCTGAAAGCAGTTCTCCTAATATGGAAGGTCCGGAAGCATTGGCCGGAAAAAAGGCAAAGAAATTCGGAGACTGCCAGTGAGTGATCCCCGGCAGGATCAGTCGCCCCACATCCTGGAGGATGGCTTCGAAGCTTTCACCCTGTAAGGGCGGGTCCTTTGGTAGAGAGGCCCTGATTTGGCCGGGATGAGCCTGGGAGAGAACCGGAAACGACTCTATGTTTTCATAATATTCGGCGATCCAATCCACAACCGCTCGTCCATGGCGGCGGAATTCCTCGGGAGTCATATGGAAGCCAATCTTTTTATCCATAAGAGGCACCTCTGATAGTTTAAATTCCTGAAAATTATTTAGCCGGAATCAATCCGTTCAACAAAACATAATATAACAAAGGCAGGAAAGAAAGATCCTTTAGCATGACCCGGATCCTGGATTTTATAAATATTTTTTGGGAGGGGGAATATCCGGAACAAGTCTTTCAGCCCGACTGCTCAAGGAAGAAACCATTCAAGGCTCCAGTCCCTTGGAATGCAGTTCTCTTTGGATTTCAAGTATTTTTACACCTAGAACCCGATCCAGTTCCGGATTCCTGTTGATAAATTGGAGGGCAATAAAGGCTAATTCACGACTCCGTTTTTGATTGTCCGGATAAGATATTCTTTTGATTTGAGCTTCCAAGTTAAAATGATTCTCATCGAGGGCCAGGGTAATCCTGATGGTCTTGCCTACTTCAAAATTAAATTCACGATCCTGACTGTGGGTGGCACTGATTAAAGTGCCTCCGATTGAAATGTTAATGATCCCTAAAGGCTGGTTGTAGGCAGATATCTCAAGACCGCAATTACTGGGAGGGTGAATACGATAAAACATTCGAAGATCATAAGATTGGGGTAAGCTGTTTTGCTGCAGGATAACGGCGGATGCGCTTTGGGAGGAAGATAATTTGTACTCTTTTACGAACTCTACAATCCTGGCTTGGAATCCATAGCGAACCGTTTTTCCCTTTTCAAAGTTCAAAAAAGAAACAATGATGCCCTTGTTAAGCCGGATGGCTGATAACTCCGGGTCAGGCTGGGCAATGATAAGTTTTTTTCCGTTGATATCATGTAAAGTTGATGTTCGGATATCATTAATTTCTCGAATGAAATCAGTGTTGACAACAAGACTGATAGACAAACCCGGTTTTAAGAGGATTTTTGGGACGGCGGATGTTGATTTTTTCTTGGCGTTTAGTGGAGCTCGCAAATCTGGCAACTCCCGTTACCCCAACGAACTCTGGATCAGGGCCAATACAGGTATCGGGGAACCGGATACAGGCTAAACCCTGATCCCGGCTTCCGGTGGAATGGCGTTTTAGGGTTCTTGGAATAAGCTGTTGTTAATATTTATTAACCACGGAAAAAGTCAAAATGGGACTTCATCGAAAAAGGAGATGCCGGCGGGACCTAAACTAACCCCGACTTGGACCTGACCGGTTGATGGACTTTTTCCATACTCCCCAATTTTTATATATGAGGAAGACCAACAGATCAAGAAGAAAAAGGTAAGGGGTGGGGGTTTAAGGTCCTGTAACTTAATTCTCGTTTCGGGATTTTAATAAACCATCAGGCCACGCTTTTGGTGGAGTGACGCCAGGTACTATGAAAAAAGGGCTGGGTGAGGGTTAACTCGTTCTAATCCGGAAAAAGGCTTTCAGTCGATAATCAAGAAAAGCAGGGATTCAAGGCTTCAGTCCCTTGGAAGCAGTTCTCTCTGGATATCGAGTATTTTCCTGCCCAAGATTCGGTCCAGTTCCAAATCCCGGTTAAAAAATTGAAGGGCGAGAAATACCAATTCACGGTTCCATTTTTGACTGTCGGGAAATGATATTCTTTTGATTTGTGCGTCAAGATTAAAAGACCGCTCATCGAGGACCAGGGTAATCTTAATGGTTTTGCCATTCACAACTTAAATTCCCGATTTTGGCTGAACGTAGCGCTGATTATAGCCCCTCCGATTGAAATATCAATAATACCCATCGGCTGGTCGTTAATATATAGACGCAGACCAAAATCGCCGGAGGGATAAATGCGATAAAACATTCGAAGATTATAGCGTTCGGGGACTGATTTTTGCAACACAATGATGGCTGGAACCGTTTGGGACTGAGACAGTCGGTATTCATTGTCGAATTCTACGATTTGAGCATGGAATCCGTAACGAACAAGGTTTTTATTTTCTTCTGTCAGAAAAGAAATAATAATGCTTTGGTTCAGATGATGGGGTAAAAGAGGGGGGTCGGTTTGGGCCAGGATAAGTTTTCCACCTGAAATCTCGTGAAGAGTTGATGCCCGAATGTCGTTAATTTCCCTTATAATATTGGTATTGACAACAAGACTGAGGGGTAACCCCGGTTTTATCATGGCCCTAGGTTCCTTGGAAGATGGTGTTTTATCAGCAATAAGAGGTTCTGGAAACCTCGCAACCCCCTCATCAGGTCCTATACGGTTCAGGTTTGATTCAGACCCGGGAGTCAAAAAACTTCGAAGAACCGGCTACGGTTTACGCTAAAATGACATTTCGGGCTTTAGAGCAAGCTGATTTTTATATATATAAGGTTGATAGATCAAGTGGAAAAACCCGGGGACAGTTTCCTCCAGGGCACTGCCAAAACCGGGGGAGATAAAAGCGGGTTATAAAAGAAAAGCAGGGGGCCCCGTTATTTACTTGAAAAAACAGAAGACTTTTTTTATAGATTGTTTAATACGAAAATAGGATTCGAGCCTACACTCCTATAGGAAGCCTAATCGTCGATCTTTTGAAGAGGTTCCCTTTCGGGGGCCGTTAGGCCGACCGTATTGTGGTGCCACGCCACAAAAGGCGGGGCGTGACGGTTTAAGGAATAAGGTTTGCTTAAACAAGTTATCGGCCTTTGAAGATCGATTGGTTGGAGGATTCCCGGGCAAGATAAAAAGATCGGGGGCAAAGTGGCGTCAAGGACTTTTTCCGAAAACTCCATTCCGGAACGAACCTTTTTCAGAGCGGTACAGTTTGGATCTTTCATCTAAACCTTATGGAAGTATAAGGAGTTAAGATGCCCTTAATTATCTCCATTGTCGGGTATTCCAATAGCGGCAAGACCCGTTTACTAGAGAAAATGATCCCTCTCTTGAAGGCCAAGGGGTACACCATTGGGATAATAAAACACACTGGACATGACTTTCCACTGGATCAACCCGGCAAAGATACTTATAAATTCAAACAAGCCGGGGCGGATGGAGTGGTTCTGGCCGGTTCCGGACAAATCGGATATATCGGAAGCATAGGGGAGTCGGAAGATTTTAACTTGACCCGGATTGAACAAACCTTTTTCTCCGACCGGGATATCGTTCTGACCGAAGGGTTTAAAAAAGGAGATAACCCAAAAATTGCCGTATTGACCAGGGGACAGGAAGAACAACTAGTAACAGAAATTGAGGGCGATGTTATTGCTACGGTGGGCGAAAGCCCCTTCCAATCGAACCTGCCTCACTTCAAGGCGGATGATCCCGAAGGATTGGTGCAATTGTTGGAAGACCGGTTTCTAAAAGGAAGGAACAAACCTTCTGTCAGGGTCATTCTGGATGGTAAAAATATCCCTTTGAATCATTTTGTACAAGACATGGCCCGGAGCGGGATCGTGGGAATGCTGTCCCCTTTAAAAGGTTTTAAAGAATCCCATAACATAGAAATTAAAATCCATTTTCCGGAAAAGAGATGACCTAATGAAAAAACTCAGGGTAGCCTTGCTTATAGGAGGCATTTCCAATGAACGGGAGATTTCTCTCAAAAGCGGGAGCGAAGTACGGAAGGCTTTAAATCCTGATCGATATCAGGTTTCTGTATATGACCTGAAAGAGGGCTTGGCGCCACTGGTAGCTGATGCCCCTGGGATAGATGTGGCTTTGATTATTCTTCACGGCCGGTTTGGGGAAGATGGTACCGTTCAAGGATTGTTGGAATTGCTCGGCATCCCTTATCAGGGTTCCGGGGTTTTAGGGAGTGCTTTGGCCATAAACAAATGGTTGACCAAGACCCTCTACCGTCAGGAAGGGTTGCCGGTGGGCCGGGATTACCTCGTTCGTCAGGGAAACTTTTTAGATTTGAACTCAGTGGTCCAAGAACTGGGTTGGCCTGTAGTGGTTAAACCGAACAATGAAGGATCGAGTATCGGTGTCCAAATGGCCAAAAACTTGCAGGAACTTTGCGAAATAATTAAGCAAACATTTTCTTTAGATCAAGAGGTTCTGCTTGAAGAGTATATCAAGGGCCGGGAAATAACAGCCGGGGTGTTGGGAAACCAATCCCTTCAGGCCTTGCCCATCGTTGAAATAATCCCTTCGGAGTCTTATGAATTTTTTAATTACGAAGCCAAGTATAAAGAAAAGGCCACTCGGGAAATATGCCCCGCCGATCTTCCGGAATCGATTGCCAAGCTTGCCCAGGAATATGCTTTGCGGGCCCATAGAGCTCTTAATTTAAGAGGTTACAGCCGAACCGATATGGTTCTCAGAGGTAAGGATGTTGTATTATTGGAAACCAATACTATCCCTGGTATGACCCAGACCAGCCTGTTGCCCCTGGCTGCCAAAGCAGCAGGAATGGATTTTTCCGCCTTATTGGACCGGCTGATTGATCTGGCCTTAGAGAAATAAAATTCATCATCCGACTGAAGCTTTCTGTTTCAAGGCCCGGAGAATCTTCCAGGCAAGAAAGACGATTGGCTTTGCCAATCTGAAAAGAGCTTCCCTTAGGAAGCGGCGGTCTATTTTATTGAAGCTTGCTCGATAATCCGCGTCAGTCACGCCAAGGCGTGGCGGAGAAATCGCTCGATATCCCTTTTCAGAACGCTCGGCATAATGGCGATGGGTGGACCCGATGACGGCATGGCCTCATTCGGGGCAGGCATTAATTCAATGAAAAAATTGAGATCATTATGAATCACCTGAAGCAGGATAGGACAATGATTTCATAACCGAATTTAAAGATTACAAAACAAAAAGAGGAGATACTTTTTACAGTATCTCCTCTTTAATTAAGAAAATAGGCTTTGGAGTCTTCTGAGCCTGTTTTCATGTTTCGTGGTGTCACGTCACTTACGTGACATGATGGTTAGTTTTTCAAAACAAAGAGAAGGTATTATTTTCCGGTTGCAGCCCCATGCAGTTTGACTTCAACTTTTTCATCCAGACCGGCATAGTATTCACGGAGAATATCCAGCACCTCCTCGCGACCGAAATGATCGGCAATTGGCGTGCCTTCGGACAGGCCCTTACGCAGTGCCGTACCGCTCAGCATGACGCGCTCTTTCTTGTCGTGGGGGCAGGTTCTCAAGGAAGCCATACCGTCGCATTTGTAGCAGTAGAAGGTCCAGTCGATCTTCAGCGGGGTGCAAAGCAGGGCTTTTCCGCCAGCCGGCTTGGGAATCTTGTCAAAAATGGTCTGGGCTTCAAACATGCCGTAAAAATCACCAACTCCGGCATGGTCACGGCCGATAATCATTCTGGAGCACCCGTAATTTTGACGGAAGGTGGCATGAAGCAGGGCTTCACGGGGGCCGGCATAACGCATATCCAGGGGATAACCGCCCTGAAGGACATTAGCTTCTACGAAATAATTCTTAACCAGCGCGTCGATACATCTCACCCGAACCTCGGCAGGGATGTCCCCCGGTTTCAAGTTGCCCACCAGGGAGTGAATAAAAACGCCGTCACATACTTCTACAGCGATTTTGCAAAGATATTCGTGGGAACGATGCATGGGGTTTCGCAGCTGCAGGGCGGCCACTTCACTCCAGCCTCTTTCTTCAAAAATCTTTCTGGATTCAGCCGGTCTCATATAAACGCCGGCATATTTGGTGGGATATTCGGCTTCACTCAGTACTTTTACCGGGCCGGCCAGATTGACCTCTTTTTGACTCATGACCATCTGAACGCCGGGATGATCATCTTTGGCAATTTTCCAGAAGTCTTCTACGGTCTTGGTCCCTTCGCCCATAAAAGTTTTTTCGCATTCGAACTTTTTGTCGGCCTCGGTCATTTCGTATTTTTCGGTAACCTTCATAGTGGCCATGAATTCGTTACGCTCCGGGTCGAACAAGGCGATCTCATCACCGATCGCGATCGTTGCGGCTTCTTCCTTGGATACGGAAAGCGTAACCGGAATGGGCCAAAACGTTCCGTCAGCCAGAAGATAATTATCCAAAACGCCCTTCCAGTCTGCCTTGGTCATAAAACCGGTCAAGGGGCTGAATCCGCCAATGCCCATCATAATTAAATCGCCTTTTTCACGGGGGCTGACATCAAATTTTTTCAATCCTTGAGCTTTTTTCAATTCTGCCGCCAACTCTGCGCCTTCAAGCAAGCAGCAGGTTAAACCTTTTCCGCCATGAGGTGGGAGTAATCCTGACATCTGTTACTTTCTCCTTTCAATTCTTATTGGGTTTATAGGTAATTACATGGAACCTTCCATGACTACTTTTCATACATGGTTACGCATTTAATCAAAACCATGAATTAAGTCAAGTGAAAAAATATACAAAAAGAAGATACTGGGAGAGAAGATGAACTATAAAAGGGGGTGAAAGAGGGAAAAGGAGGGAAAAATCCTTCTAATTTGACAGGAATATATGGAGCAAACCTTTTAATAGAATTATGGAGTTAGCCGGTGAGTGAACTCCTAGTGATGAATAATTCCTTAAGAGAAGAATGGATACAACCTGTTGTTAATACCTCATGCCCTCAGCCGGGCGATGCGTTCTTCAATGGGTCCAGATTGCGTCCCGACAAAGAGTTGACGATAAACATAAAGTGCAAGGGGACATCCTAGAGTCTTTCTGTTAATAAAAAAAGTGAGTTTGAGAATAATAACAAATTTAAAGAGATAGCAATTTACCCATTTTTTGAGTACACGTCTCCCTTAGATTTAAATGGTTACAGCCGTACGGATGATTATCTGAGGGGATGAAATTATCGTCTTGGAGGCCAACACTATACCCGGCATGACTGGGACCAGCCTTCTTCCCCTGGCTGCCCAGGCCGCTGGCATACCTTTCAGTGTCTTGTTAGATCGGCTGATTGAGTTAGCCTTAGAAGGGAAAAAGTCTTTAGATCCCCTCAACTGAGGATCGCCAATTAATTAGTTCTCATCCGGAAAAGACCTTTCCGGATGAGAACACTCCGATACCGGTCATCATCTAGGGCCAGAAACCTCCCGCTCGGTCCGCTCGGCTTCGCCGAGCTCCTCAAGAGGCCCCTGTACAGGGGCCGATCAGCCGAGCTTCTGTTAAGGTCGATGAAATCGACCGATTGAAAAAGGGTTTCTGGGGAGAGCTTCGTCGGGTCCCCGTATGGGGACCTTTGTTTAAGGTCGACAAAGTCGATCGATCGGAAATCCAGGTGTTTCCATCCGGAAATTCGAATTTCCGAATGGAAACTAATTAAGTTGTTGTGGGTATTGGAAGACGGTCCACAAGGTTTTGGGTACCTTGCATCTTTTTTCATTAGTTAAGGCTTTCCGGAACGTGGACAGAGTTCAAGGGCGAAGGCAATCAGCCATCTACGGTTTCCTTTGAGCTCGTAAGTTATTTTGTTAAACGAGCATTTTTTTAGCATTTTTTCCCTTGACAAAAAAATTGAATCTGGTATACCTAAGCCTTCCTTGTTCCAATATTCACAAAATTAATAAAAGTATAATTTATTTAGATAGTTAAGAAAATAGAGATTGTGTCTTGGGTAAACCGGCCAACTATGAGGAATCTTATGGAAAGGTCTTTTTAAATCAGGAGAGTTGGTAACGGTTTTGAGTCAAACCAAAAAAACATGGAAACTAGGACCTTTTTTCAAGACCTGACCCTAAATGATAATAATAATGATTAATAAGATTAACGATCAGGGAATTCATTTGGAAAGCAAAATCTGATCAATAATTGAAAAATGAAA
>CAZSTT010000038.1:19408-21701 GCA_964609705.1 uncultured Thermodesulfobacteriota bacterium | reverse complement strand
ATAATCAATTGATCCTCTATTTATAGTGTGTTTATGAGTTTCTTGAAAATATTCTTTCCATTTTGCGAAGATTTCTATTCTTTAACACGAAAATAGGTTTCTCGGTGTCTTGTTGATCCGGCCTATTTTCATGATTCGTGGTGTCACGCCCCAAAAGGCGGGGCATGACTGTTTAGTTACTAATAAGGAGATCCATGATGAGTGATATCTATGAAGCCAACGCCCCGGCAACTTTTCCTGCCCCTCAGGAACAACCCGGGCTGCGAGAGGAATCCCTGGAGGGCGGGGTTCTGAAAAATCCGCCGGTCAAAGAAACCGTGGATCGATGGAAAAAAGAGGTCCTCGACAAGATTCAATACTTGAGGGAAAATCTAGAGCAGGCCAACCAGGAAAAAGAGTCCCTCTCCCAGGAAGTGGACCAGCTCCAATCGGAGTTAACCGCTTCCCGGGGGCGGATTCGGGAGCTGGAAGCTGAGCTGTCCGAGTCCTTGGATACCTTCAATACTTTGCTGGATGAGGTTTCTCAAGCCTTGGAGAGTTAAGTAATACTTGAATTCAGAATTCAGGAGTCAGAATTCAGAATGATTAAGGAGCGCTTCGCTTAAGGATAAGGAGCGTTTCACTTGAGGAGCGTTCGTCTCCGACGAACTTGAGGTAAAAAACCTTGCCGCTTGCCTCAAGCGCAGCGCTCATCAAACGAAGTGCTCCTTAAGCCTCTTGCATCTATTCCACCTCCACGGTCCAGCCCAGATCGTCTTTCAGAACACCTTTCTGTATCCCGGTGATGGTCCGGTAAAGCTCGGCTGAAATTTTCCCGATCTCCCCCCGGTTTATGGAGATGCGGTGTCCGTTCCAGCTTAACTCTCCAACGGGGGAAATCACCGCGGCGGTTCCGGTTCCGAAAGCCTCTTCCAGTGTTCCCTGAGCCTGGGCGTCAAAAATTTCTTGAATGGAAACTTTTCTTTCCCGGATCGGGACCCCCCAGGTCTTTAGCAACTGAAGGGTTGAATCCCGGGTTATCCCGGCCAGAATACTGTCTTCCAGGATCGGGGTGATGACCTCTCCCTTGATTTTGAAGAAGATATTCATGGTGCCCACTTCTTCCACATATTTTTTTTCAACACCATCCAGCCATAACACCTGGGTAAATCCTTTTTGATTGGCTTCCACCTGGGCCTTGAGACTGGCGGCATAATTCGCCGGTGTTTTGGCATACCCAACCCCGCCTTTGACGGCCCGGACATACTGGGTCTCGACATAGATCTTGACCGGATTGATTCCCTCCGGATAATAGGCCCCCACCGGGCATAAAATAATAATAAATTGATAAGTGTTGGAGGGCCGGACCCCCAGATAGGGATCGGTGGGGATGATAAAGGGACGGATATATAAAGAAGTCCCTTCCTGGTCCGGGACCCAGTCCTTATCCACTGAAACGATTGTTTTAATGGCTTCGACCCCAAACTCGGGATCAAAAGGAGGGATACAAAGCCGTTCATTGGATCGATTGATCCGTTCCAAATTTTTATCCGGGCGGAACAACAGCACCCTTCCATCTTCGGTTCGGTAGGCCTTTAGTCCTTCAAAGATAATCTGACCATAATGAAGGGCCATCGTCGAAGGCTCCAGTTCTAATGGGGCATAGGGAATAATCCTGGGATCATACCAGCCTTTTTCCGCGGAGTAATTCATAATAAACATATGATCGGAAAAATAATGCCCAAATCCCAAATTGTTTTGGTCCGGTTTGGTCTTGGGGGTTTTGGTGAGTTCTATCAGGATGGATTTCTCCATATTCAACGCTCTCCTTCTTCTGAAATTTTAGTAGAAGATTGTAGGGCCGAAGGCCAGGCAAGTAAGTGACATCGGTGTCCAATGGCCTGGTTGGTGTCGCCGCCGGCGGCGCCACGGGTTGTTATATTAATGATCTCTTAAAATGTCAATTATTTCCTCGTTTCGGTATTGCCCTATAAGACATTTCCCTCGTTTTTATGGATCTCCTGCCGGACCCGTGTTTTCAATTTGACTTTAACTGCCGGATATGTTTTAAAATATCTAATGCGAGAATAGAGTCAATCACCCAACGAGTTCTATTTTCATATTTGGTGGTGTCACGTCCCTGACGGGACATGACGGTTAGCTCAAAAATAGGGTTCATGGATTCGAGGTTTCAAGGGGCTTAAATTTCAGGCCTTTCCCTCGAAACCTGGACCTGTAACCTTCCCTCCCACTGAAGGGTTTCCGTGATCCAGGGATGGAACGGAACCCGCTGAAACAGGAAACCAATGCAATT
>CAZSTT010000038.1:17799-19308 GCA_964609705.1 uncultured Thermodesulfobacteriota bacterium | reverse complement strand
TTTCCGTGATCCAGGGATGGAACGGAACCCGCTGAAACAGGAAACCAATGCAATTCGAAAAGGAAACGACTTATGAAAATTAAAACCGCCCAGGATTATTTAAAAAGTCTGAGGAAGTTAAACCCAACCATTTATTACAAAGGAAAAAGAATCAAGGATGTAACCCGCCATCCGGCCACGGCGCCCCATGTGCGGGCTGCGGCCGTGACTTATGCCCTGGCCAACGACCCGGAATATAAGGATCTGGCCACCGCCGTCTCCCATTTAACCGGTAAGATCATCAGCCGCTTTACCCATGTCCATCAGAATGTGGAAGATCTGATCAAAAAGGTCAAGCTGTTGCGCGTTCTGGGACAGAAAACCGGATCCTGCTTTCAGCGCTGTGTGGGCTTGGACGGGATCAATGCCGTCTATTCCGTGGCCTTTGAGATCGATCAGAAGCACAAAACCGATTACCTGGAGCGATTTAAAAAATGGCTGATCATGATCCAAGAGGAAAATTATATGGTGGTCGGGGCCATGACCGATCCCAAAGGGGACCGTTCCAAAGGCCCGTCTGAACAAGTCGACCCGGATCAATATGTCCATATCGTCGAACGGCGGGAAGAAGGACTGGTGATCCGCGGGGCCAAGCTGCATATGACCGGCGGCGTCAATTCCCACGAGATCCTGGTCATGCCCACGACGGCCATGGATGAAAAGTCAAAGGATTATGCTTTGGTCTGCGCCATTCCGGCCAATGCGCCGGGGGTTACGATGATTTTCGGCCGTCAGGCCAATGACAACCGCAAAGATAACAAGGAACGAATTGATGCCGGAAACCCCGTTTTCGGAGGGGTCGGCGGCGAGGCGGTCATTGCCTTTGAAAATGTTTTTGTTCCCTGGGACCGGGTTTTTATGAATGGGGAAACGGAATTTACCAGCCTTCTGGTTTATCGTTTCGCCGCCCACCATCGGGCCAATTACGGGGGGTGCAAAACCGGTTTAATAGATGTCTTAACCGGGGCCGTGTCCTATCTGACCCAGATTCAGGGTACAGGAAAGGCCTCCCATGTCCGGGACAAGATTACCGAGATGATCCATCTGGGAGAAACACTGTACAGTTCTTCCATCGCCTGTGCGGCCGAAGGCTGCCCAACCCCTTCGGGGGCTTATATGGTGGATACCATGCTGGCCAATGTGGGCAAGCAGAATGCCACCCGTTTTCATTTCGAGGTAGCCCGGCTGGCGGCCGATCTGGCCGGTGGTTTTCTGGCTACTCTGCCCAGCGAATATGACCTGAAGAGCGAAGATGTGGGGCATTTGGTGAAAAAATATTTTTCCGGCGTGGCTCATTTGCCTGTTGAAGACCGGATCAAAATAGGCCGGCTGATTGAAAGCATGACCGGTGGCACGGCCCTGGTGGAATCCATGCACGGGGCCGGTTCACCGCAAGCCCAGAGGGTGATGATATTGCGGGAAGGAGAATTGGATAAAAAGGTAAATTTGGCCAAGGCCCTGGCCGGGATA
>CAZSTT010000038.1:6153-17699 GCA_964609705.1 uncultured Thermodesulfobacteriota bacterium | reverse complement strand
GCGGGAAGGAGAATTGGATAAAAAGGTAAATTTGGCCAAGGCCCTGGCCGGGATACCCCCGACCCGTTAGAAATGAAGAAAAAAGTAACACTTTAGTCGTTTATTAGAATCTTTTTGCCACAGACCCACGCAGACGACCACTGACTTTTCCTCCGGCGGACAAACGCCGGAGGAAACCGTCTTGCCCGTAAGGCAGACGAGGATCTGATTGACAGGTCGTCATTCAGATCCTATAGCTAAATCTGTTTTGTTTGCGTTTTCTGCGGTAAAAATAGCTTGGTTTTTTTAAAAATGCTAAATTGATACGAAACCAATAGTTTCACATTTTGAACGAACAGGAGTGGAAATATGGCAAGCAAAAAGCGGGCATTGATCAGCGTAACGGACAAGAAAGGGATCACCGAACTGGCCCAGGAGCTGGAGACCCTGGGTTTTGAAATACTTTCCACGGGGGGAACGGCCAAGGCCTTGCAATCAGCCGGTGTCCCGGTGACCGAAGTTTCGACCTATACCGGCTTTCCGGAAATATTGGACGGCCGGGTTAAAACCCTCCAGCCTAAAATTCATGGCGGGCTTTTGGGGCGCAGGAACGACCCCCAACACCGGCAACAGATGGAATCCCTGGGCATCGAACCGATTGAACTGTTGATCGTCAATCTTTACGCTTTTGAAAAAACAGTAGCCAAACCCGGATGCACCCTGGAAGAAGCCATCGAAAATATCGATATCGGGGGCCCGGCCATGCTTCGGGCGGCCGCCAAGAACTTTCAGGATGTGACGGTCCTGACCGATCCGGCCGATTATGAAAGAGTCCTTGGAGAATTAAAGGTCAAGGGGGAAACCTCCCTGAATACCCGGTTTTATCTGGCCAAGAAGGTCTATGCCCTGACTCATCACTATGACGGGGCCATTACCCGATATTTGGCGGATGTCAGGGATGATCTCTCCTGAGCCATTGGGCAAATAGTCGGGGTGAATAAAACGAAAAAAGAAAGCCGGAATCCAGGAGCCAGAATTCAGAATAGAATCTCTTAACCTTTTGATTACTAGTTTTATTTTCAGGCTTCGTCGGTGCCTGCCCTTGGACGGGCAGGGCTGTTTAGATCGGAGTTCGGAGCGGGGACTTCCTGGCTTGTTTTTACTCCGAACTAAGGACTCAGAACTCAGAACTCAGAACTTGGTTCAGGCTCACAAGGTGTGGGGGTATTTTGAATAATACTGTGAGGTTTGCCAGCTTTTTTTCATGGCCTGATTAAATTTTTTAACCATATAAAATTTCTCTATATTTTTTAAATAATACAAAGATTTCAGGAGACGATAGGGATAAATGGGGAAGGAATAGATCCTTTTTTTAATATAACTATTTCCCCGATAGATCGTTTCTTCATCGATGCCTCTGGGTTGATGAACGATGTAAGACAATCGATACTTTTTCCAATCTTCCGGGAAGTCCTTATAAACCAGGCGGCCCTCTTTCTCCATTTGTTCCATTAAACCCGTTCCCGGCAGCGGGGTCATCAGGCTGATCTGAACGATATCAATCCCGGAATGGACCAGATCCCTGGCCAGCTTTTTATAATATTCCGGAGATTCATAGTCATTGCCCAAGATAAAGGATCCGAAAACCCCTATTCCATACTTATGAAAGGTATCTACCACCTTTTTATAATTTTCCGTCCCAATTTTCAGGTTAATCCCTTTTCTCATGTTTTTCAAGGATTGCGGGCTGGTCGTTTCAAACCCTAAAAAAGCAAAGTTACAGCCGGCTTGAGCCGCCAATTCAAGCAGTTTCTCATCATCCGCCGCATTGATCGAGGTTTGCATATACCATTTTTTTTGGTATCCCTTTTTTATCATTCCTTCAAACAAGGCCCCGGCCCTTTTTCTGCTTTCAGGACGGTGTCCGATCAGGTTGTCGTCCATAAAGGCAATGAATTTGCCCGGGATTTGATCCAGTTCCTCTAATATATCTTCCGGGTTGCGTTGCCGATATTCCTGGCCCAGATAGTTGGAGACCGAGCAGAAATAACAATTAAAGGGGCAGCCGCGGGAAGTTTGTACCGAATTCCAGAGGTAGTTGGTATTTAATAAGTCCCGCCGGGGGATGACCTTAGTTTGAGTCAGATCAAGCTGGGGACCAAGGTATTTGGGCTGCAGGGCATTATTTTCAAAGTCCCGGATCACCCTGGCCCAGATCCCTTCCACCTCCCCGACCACCACGGAATCCCCAAATTGCAGGGCTTCATCGGGCAACATGGAGGCATGAATGCCCCCAAAAATGACTTTTATCTTTTTTGTCCGGTATATTCCAGCTATTTCATAAGCCCGGTTGATGTTGCTGGTAAAGGCCGTAATTCCCACCAGGTCCGCCTCTTCAAATTCAAAGGGGGTAAAATTTTCATCCCATATTTGCACCTCCCAGTTCTGAGGGGTTACCGCGGCCACATAGGCCAGGCTCAAGGGGGGTGGGCTTGAAGATTTACTCAAGAGAAAACCGCTTCTTTGGCTTACCGGGTTTATTAACAATAGTTTTTTCAAGTTTATTCCTGTCCTTTTGATATTGGGGGAAAGGCCCTCCTATTAGGCTTTTCAGATTGTTTTCCTTGACTGTCGAATTGGCTCCATAGTATGTTTATTCAAATAAAAAGTAAACATTTATCAACAGATTGCCTGCTAATAATAAGGGGGTCCATGAACCTGAGGCACATCCAGTCCTTAATTGAAAGTCTCCCGGGGATTTCGGCCTGGGAGATTCGCAAACTTCGGAAAAAAAGCTATCAGCGTTATCTTATTTTCGATAGGATTGAATCTCAAAGGGTGGTGGAAACAGAAAAGTTTGTGGCCGTTCTCTATAAGGAATA
Source organism: uncultured Thermodesulfobacteriota bacterium (assembly GCA_964609705.1). Classification (GTDB taxonomy): domain Bacteria; phylum Desulfobacterota; class RBG-13-43-22; order RBG-13-43-22; family RBG-13-43-22; genus RBG-13-43-22. The sequence continues at coordinate 14,838 of CAZSTT010000038.1, read as the reverse complement.
TGAATTTCAGGGGCAAAAATGCCTTGGTGAGTCTGCCGTCTATCTCACGGAAGGGGATCCTGTCGAGGAAAAACTGGCCTTGGGCCTGGAGATGGCCAGTCTGGTGGCCAATCCGCTTTTTCATTTGCCCGAGAAGGGATTAAGCTACGAAAGGGTTCAAATGGTTGATTCGGAAGTCCGGGATCTCCCTTATTCCTATCTAGACCAGATCCAGGAAGATTTAGGTAATATAACTTTGGAAAAAGTCCGGCGAAGTTCCGCGGAAATATTTATTGAGGATAAAGTATTTTTTCTGATAAACTCTAACGGTCTGGAACAGGTGGAAGAAGCAACGGAATTCCTGGTGGAATTTGTTCTCATGGCGGGGAAACCCCCCTCGCTGGAAGGGGAAATCCAGGGAATGAAAAAAGCCCGGTTTTATAAGGACCTCCGTTTAAATGAAATGGGAGAAAAATATGCCCGATATGCCAGAGAATCATTGGAAGCCCGGCTGCCCAGCGGGGGGAGTTTCCCGGTTGTTTTTTCGGAGGAGGCCCTGGATACTCTTTTTAATTATTATTGTCTCCAGTCTTCCGGTCCGGCCCGTTTTCAGAACTGGTCCCAATTGAAAATCAATCTTCCGGTAATCTCCGATCTGAAAGGGGAAGCCTTAAACCTTTACAGCAATCCAGGCCTGCCCGGGGGGATCAAAACCCGGGCTTTTGACGACAACGGCCTGCCTCTTCGCCGGGTTCAGGTCATTGACAGGAATATCTTCAAAAACCGAATGAACAGCAAACGCTATGCCGATTATTTGCAGGAAGAGGCCACCGGGGATTTCTCCAACCGGGAGGTAGGCAATGGACTGGGGTCTTTCCAAGATTTTCTGGCAGAAGGTCCCTGTTATCATTTGTTGAGGTTTTCCACCTTTGAACCCAATCCGATTACCGGGGCCTTTTCCGGTGAGATTCGAACGGGCTATTTTCTCAATAAAGGGCAAAAAATTCCTATAAAAGGAGGGTCGGTCTCCGGCAGCATGCAGGAAGCCTTTAAGGAGGCCTTTTTCTCCCGGGAAAAAACTCAAAGAGAAGCCTATCTGGGGCCGAAGGGCGTTAGAATTGAGAAGCTGGATATAGCCGGCACCTGATTCACGAAAATTAGGATTCAAGGATTCCGGGGTTCGAGGGTTCAGCCGTTCGACTTCGTCGAGCTAAATAAAAGGTTCCCATCTGGGAACTGAGGGTTTTAAATTCTAGCTTTTACCTAGAAACCTTGACCCCTTGATCCCTCGAACCCTTTTTTCATCCTTCATGGTGTCATGCCCTTAGCGAGCCTGATGGGTCAGATTGGGAAAACAAGCCATTGGATAATTCTGGAATAGATGATGGAAGACACCCCTCTTTATAATAGCCGGCTTTTGAAAAATTATGTGGAATATCTTCGAAAGTTTTATCCTCAGATAGATCCCGATGATGTCCTGGAATATGCGGGGGTAGAGCCCCATGAGGTCGAAGAAGGCGGGCAATGGCTGACCCAAAAGCAGATTGACCGCTTTCATGAGATGCTTACTCAACTGACCGACAATCCAAATCTTTCCAGAGAGGTGGGCCGCTTTTCGGTCTCGGGCAACGCCCTGGGGCCCATACGTAAATATGCTTTGGGCTTTCTGACCCCTTTCATGAGTTACCTGGTGGTGGAAAAACTCGCCAATAAAATCAGTCAAGCCACTACCTACAACGTCAAGAAACTGGGAAGAAGAAAGGTTGAGATTTGTGTCGAATTGAAGGCCGGGGTAAAGGAAAACCACTTCCAGTGTGAAAACCGGATCGGGATGTTAGAAATTCTGGCGAAATTATTCACTAAAAAACTGGCCCAGGTGGATCATCCGGTCTGTGTCCATAAAGGTGGCCCCTTTTGCCAGTATCTCATTTCCTGGGAAAAGACCCCTTCCTATGTCTGGAAATTGATTCAATACTATGTGTTGGGGGTGAGTTTGGTCCTGGGGACGGTTGCTTTTTTTGTTTGGCCCTTCTCCTCCTGGATCTGGATGGCTATTGCCGGGCTTCTTATCAACCTGGGGTTCATTATTATTTCAGAATATGTGGAAAAAAAGGAACTGGTCGCCAATATAACCAAAGAAAGTGAAGCCTCACAAGCGTTACTCATTCAAGCCAACAGACGTTATAATGAGGTCCTGCTGGTCAAAGAAATCGGCCAGACCCTGGCCATGATACTGGATATCGATGTTTCTCTCCGGGCCATCATGGAAGCCATGAGAAAACGGCTGGACTTTGACCGGGGTATGATCATGCTGGCCGCCCCGGATAAAACCCGGCTGAATTTCATCACCGGCTATGGCTATAATCAAGAAGACGAAGCCTATTTCAAAAGAGTTGAGTTTCGTCTGGATAATCCGCAATCCATGGGTTTGGCGGTGGAGTCCTTTAAGAAGCAGGCCCCTTTTATGATCAACAACACGGACGAGGTGGCCAAAAAGATTTCCCAGAGAAGCCTGGAATTCCTCCGCCGCGCCGGCTCCCAGTCCTTTATCTGTGTGCCGATTATTTTCAAAAAGGAATCCCTGGGCATTCTCCTGGTGGATAACCTGACCTCCAAAAGACCTTTAACCAAGGGAGATTTGAGCCTCCTGATGGGGATCGCCCCTCAAATAGCCATCAACATCATGAATGCCGCTTCCTTTAAGAAAATGCAGGAAAGTGAAGAACGGTTTAGATCCCTCAGTGAAAATACCCCGGACATTATTTATGCCTTGAACCGGGAAGGTTTTTTTTCCTATGTGAATCCGGCCATGGAGAGGATATTGGGTTATTCTCCAGCGGAAGTGATCGGGAAAAAATTCATCGAGTTTGTCAAGGAAAGCGACTCCAATAAATTTCAAGAACTCTTTGAGACCGTCTGGGAGGGACGGAAAATTATCTCTGAAACCCAGGGGACTTTTTTAACCAAGGACGGGAGAGAACGGATCTTCAGCGCCAGCGGTGCTCCCAATTTTGATTCCGAAGGGGAGGTGGTCAGTCTGGTCGGCATTTTAAGGGATACTACCGAACAGACTTTTTTAGAAGCCCGGTTTCGTCAAGCCCAAAAAATGGAGGCCATCGGCACCCTGGCCGGGGGGATTGCCCATGACTTTAATAACCTGCTCATGGGCATCCAGGGTTATACTTCACTCATTCTCATGAACGGTGGAGAAAAGAATCCTTTTTATGAAAAACTGATGGGTATCAACCAGCAAGTTCAGAGTGGTGTGGATTTGACCCGGCAGTTGCTGGGTTTTGCCCGGGGCGGGAAATATGAAGTAAAAACTGTGGATATCAATCAAATTCTCCAGCAGTCTTCCGAGATGTTCGGGAGGACCAGGAAGGAAATTCGTATTCACCGCCAGTTTCAGGAGGATCTCTGGACTGTTAAGGCAGATCAGGGTCAGATCGAGCAAGCCTTGTTAAATCTGTATATGAACGCCTGGCAAGCCATGTCCGGAGGAGGTTCCATCTGTTTGGAAACCGAGAACATTGTTCTTACTACCCCGGGTTCCTATCAACTTAATCCCGGCAAGTATGTGAAGATTGCCATAACGGATACCGGGGAGGGGATGGACGACAGCATTATTGAAAGAATCTTTGAGCCTTTTTTTACCACCAAAGAGATGGGGCGGGGGACCGGTTTGGGATTGGCAATGGTTTATGGAATTATTAAAAGTCATGGAGGGAGTATTTTTGCCAAGAGTCAAAAAGGGCAGGGAAGCACCTTTTCCATCTATCTTCCGGCAACGGATAAAAAAATCATCGTTGAGGAAAGACCCGCTGAAAAAGCGGTTCGAGGGAATGAGACGATATTATTAGTGGATGATGAAGAAGTGATCCTGAACGTAACCCGGGAAATTCTGGAGAATTTGGGATACCTGGTCTTGTTAGCCAATAATGGTCAGGAAGCGATTTCGGTTTATAAGGAAAAAAACGGTGAGATTTCACTAGTCATATTAGACATGGTCATGCCCGACTTAAAAGGGAGTCAGACCTATAGCCAGCTTAAGGAGGTTAAAGCCGAGGTGAAGGTGCTTCTTTCCAGCGGGTATAGCCTCGACGGACAGGCCACCCAACTTATTGAAAGAGGGTGTAAGGCTTTTATTCAAAAACCATATACGGTTTCCGAATTATCCCGGAAGGTGAGGGAGGTCTTGGAGATGCCCTGAAAGGTCTCGTCATGAAAAAGTGTCGAGTGACAAGTGACGGGTGACGAGGCCGGACAATTTTTACTTCTAAACTTCGAGCTTTCGCAGTGAGTTTTGAGCTATTCAGGGAGGAAAACCCATGGAATTGATCGTTGAAAAATTAGAAATTCCGGAAGGGGCCAATATTATCTTTGGACAAACCCATTTCATCAAAACCGTAGAAGACCTCTATGAAATCCTTATCGGATCAGTGCCGGGGATAAAGTTCGGACTGGCTTTTTGTGAAGCTTCGGGAGATTGCCTGATTCGAAGCCTGGGCAACGATCCGGATTTAGAGGCCTCGGCCGTAAACAACGCCCGAAATATCGGGGCCGGTCATACCTTTAATATCCTTCTTCGTCAGGCTTTTCCCATTAATGTCCTGAATGCCGTCAAAAACTGTCCGGAAGTCTGCTCGATTTTTTGCGCCACAGCCAATCCGACGGAAGTCATTATGGCTCAAACTGATCAGGGCCGGGGAGTGTTGGGAGTCGTGGACGGTTATTCTCCTAAAGGAGTGGAAAAAGAAGAGGGCAGGCTCTGGCGAAAAGATATGCTCCGGAAATTCGGTTATAAATTATGAAACCTTTGAAAAACCTCCCCTTTTGCCCAATCTCCAGGTCAGACTCAAATTTTAATCCTCGAAATACTAAATGTATTACTGCGGTTAAAATTTTGGTCTTCCTTGATCCTGGACAAAATTGAATATTTTTCGAAGGTTTCTTTCTCAGTCACTAGAGAGTCGTCATGAAGAACAAAAAATTTACCATCCCCCCCTTTCTTAAACCCGGAGATACCATCGGGATTGCCACCCCGGCCAGCCCTTTTAAGGCTGAAGCCTTCCAGGCCGGTATCCATGTCTTACAGCAATGGGGATTCAAGGTGGCCTTGGGCAGAAAAAGGATCGGCCGGACCGGATACCTGGCCGGTACGGACCGGGAAAGGGCTGATGAATTAATGGAGCTCTTTACCAATCCGGGGATAAAGGCCATCCTCTGCTCCCGTGGGGGATATGGGGCCATGCGGATCCTGGATTTTCTGGATTTTAAAAAAATCAGAGAGCATCCGAAACTTTTTATGGGATTCAGTGATGTCACCGTTTTGTTATCGGCCTTATGGAAAGAAACCGGCTTAATGGTTTTTCATGGTCCGATGGTGACTACTCTGCCTCAATTAATTCCTTCTTCTCTGGCCGGGCTTCAGGCCACTCTGAAGGGGAATTATCAGGTTCAAATCCCTTTGGACCCCAAACGGGCTATTTCCCCGGTAAGCGCCCGAGGTACCCTGCTAGGCGGAAATTTAACCATGCTGACTCACCTGATAGGAACCTCTTATGAACCGGATTGGGATCAGGCCCTTCTCTTCCTCGAAGATTGCGGTGAAGATCCCTATCGGATTGACCGTCTTTTTATGCACCTGAGATTGAGAGGTTGTCTGGATAAGGTTTCAGCCGTCCTCCTGGGAAAGTTTACCGGACCCGATAACAAAGAGCTTCCTCTGAGCCTGATCAAAAAGATGATAGGAAATGCGAACATCCCGGTCTGGGCCGGATTGCCGGTCGGACACGGTTCCCGGAATATTCCCCTCCCGGTAGGAGCCCCGGCCTTCATTGATGCCGGGAGAGGTTTGCTGACGGTTGATTTGTAGGACTGAATGACCGTTAGGCGTAAAGCGTCAGGGTTAAGGCGAAAAGCCGTTACCGGGTTTCGTTCTGATCATCCGGTGATGATGGCTTAGCCGGAAGTCTTTTTTAGCGGACGCCTTGCGCCTCACGCCTGACGAGAATTTATCCAGTAAGAGACAGATGTGTAATTTATGTCTTCTTTTCCAAAGATCAATCAATTGATGGAGTCAGGGGTTGAGGAGGGGGTTTTCCCCGGAGCGGTTTTATTGGCCGCCAGGGGGGATACCCTATTCTTTCATCAAGCCTTCGGTCATTCCTCGATCTTTCCCGAAAAGCAAATTCTTCAAAAAGACACCATTTTTGACCTGGCCTCCTTAACCAAGCCTCTGGCGACCACCCTGGGAATCATGATCCTGGTGCAAAAGGGTCAATTATCCCTGGAACAGTCCCTGGAATCATTGGGGAAAAGATTATATTTCCGGGAACAAAAGGCCATTACCCTGCGACAACTCTTGTCCCATTCTGCCGGACTCCCGGCCTACCAGACCTATTATTCCAAGCTTTTCCTCCAACCGGGAAATAAGAAAGAGATACTCCGGGATTGGGTCATTAAAGAACCCTTACTGTCTCCGCCGGGCAGCCAAACCTTATACAGCGACCTGGGTTTCATGATTCTGGAATGGATTTTTGAGGAGGCCGCCGGGGAGGGGCTGGATACCTGGATTCGAAAAACAATCTATGCCCCTTTGGGACTGGTCCAGACCGGATTCCGGCCTATTGTTCCAGCCGGTGTGCCGGACCCCAGCCTTTATGCCGCCACCGAAGATTGTCCCTGGCGAAAAAAAATTCTTCGTGGGGAAGTCCATGACGAAAACGCCTATGCGGTCGGCGGGATTTCCGGGCAGGCCGGATTGTTTGGTACGGCTTCTGAAATTTTTTACTTATTGCGGACCTTAAAAAAGGCCTACGACCGGCCGGACAGGCCAAACCTCTTTGATGGTTCCTTGGTCCGTATCTTCTGGGAAAGGGAAAACAGGCCAAGAGGAACAACCCGAACTCTCGGTTTTGACACCCCGACGGAGGCGGGTTCCAGCGCCGGCCGCTATTTTTCCTCAAAAAGTGTAGGGCATCTGGGATTTACCGGAACCTCATTCTGGCTGGATCTGGAAAAAGATCTTTTGGTTATTCTTTTAAGCAACCGCGTCCACCCCACGCGGGCCAATGAAAAAATAAAATCGTTCAGGCCCCTCATTCATGATCTCGTTTTTCAGGAGATGACGGCTAAGTAGTTTCCATCCGGAAAATGAAATTTTCCTGATGAAGCGGTCAGACATCAGCTTTTAGCTTTCAGCAAAACCCTAGGTGATTAGTGAATTGACTAAACGCGGGGGTTTTTCTGGAAACCTTTTGACTTTATTTCCCATTTTGGTTAAGGTAGCTCTATCATTATTGGAGACCATCGATAGTCTCTGCTCGCTAAGGGATTAATTATGATATCAATTGCGGAGCCATGGATCGATCAAGAGGAGATCGACCTGGTCATGGATTGTCTGAAAAGCGGCTGGATTTCCTCCCAGGGAAAATATATCGGAGAATTTGAAAAGGCCTTTTCCGGATTTTGCGGCACCCGATTCGGCGTGGCCACCTCCAATGGGACCACTGCCTTGCATTTGGCCTTACTGACCTTGGGGATCGGTCCGGGAGATGAGGTGATCGTTCCGGCATTAAGCTTTATTGCCACTGCCAATGTCGTGGTTTATACCGGGGCTAAACCTGTTTTTGCCGATGTGGATGAAAGAACCTGGACCCTGGACCCCGCCAAGCTTCGGCCTTTGATTACCGACCGGACCAGGGCCGTCATCCCGGTCCATCTTTATGGACATCCGGCTGATATGGGGCCGATCATGAAGCTGGCGGAGGAAAAAAAAATGTGGGTCATTGAGGATGCAGCTGAGGCCCATGGGGCCGAATATCGAGGTAAAAAAGTAGGTTCGTTGGGCCATATGGGATGTTTCAGCTTTTATGGAAATAAAATTATCTCCACCGGGGAAGGGGGGATGCTCGTTACCGATAACCCGGACTGGGTGGAAAAGGCTCAAATCCTGCGCGACCACGGGATGTCTAAAAAAACAAAGTATTGGCATCCCGTCCTCGGCTACAATTTCCGGATGACCAATATCCAAGCGGCTATTGGATTGGGTCAGATGAATAAAATCGTGAGGATCATCGATCACAAAAGAAGGATCGCTCAAAGCTATTCTCGAGGTCTTGGTGGGGTCAAGGGGATTGTCCTGCCCCCCGAAGCGACCTGGGGAAAAAATGTTTTTTGGCTTTATTCCATCCTTGTTGGTCCCGAAACAGGGAAAAACCGTGACGATCTTATTGAATATCTTCATCAATCCCAGGTGGCCAGCCGCCCCCTGTTTTTCCCGATGCCCGCCATGCCTTATTATGAGACGGGGGAACAGTTTCCTGCCGCCCAAAAGATTTCTGAACAAGGAATCAGCCTTCCCTCCGGATCCACCTTAACTCCCGAACAGATTCAATACATAATCGAATTGATCAGGCAATTTTTAAGGGATTGACAACCCCGGGCAACAAGAGGCTGAAGCAGGATTTCCGGAGGATTGGAAGGCCTTCTATTTTAGAAGAATCAAATCATCCGACCCAACCCGGACCAGCCGGAACCAAGATGTGGACATACGAACCGAGTTAATAATACCTCCAATGGTCAGGGTTCAAGGCGTGTTTTATAATAAATCTTATCCATTTTGCGTAGAATTTTATTCTTTAGTAACGAAAAAGAAAACTTGACTTTTCATCCGCTTTGTAATAGGCATCGCCCATATTAGTG
>CAZSTT010000038.1:0-6053 GCA_964609705.1 uncultured Thermodesulfobacteriota bacterium | reverse complement strand
AAAAAGAAAACTTGACTTTTCATCCGCTTTGTAATAGGCATCGCCCATATTAGTGAATCGAATTTTGGAAATAATTTATGAGAAAAATACCGGTTTCCGCTCCTTGGATTGACGAAGAGGATGTTAAACGGGCTACCGAAGTGGTTCGCTCCGGCTGGCTGTCCCGCGGTCCGGAGGTGGAGGAATTTGAAAAACTTGTGGCGGAATATCTGGGGGCCGGGCATGGTATTGCCGTCTCTTCCGGGACGGCCGCCGTGGAGGTTGCTTTAAGGGCCTTGGATTTGGAAGGAAAGGAAATCATCACCTCCGTAGCCTCTTGTGTTCCGACCTTAAACGCCATTTTACATGCCGGAGGCAAACCGGTTTTTGTCGATGTCGAATCCCGTACTTATAATATCGATGTCGAGCAGATCGAGTCTCATATCAGCGACCAAACCGGGGCCCTGTTACCGGTTCATCTCTATGGCCATCCCTGTAATATGGACCCCATTCTGGATTTAGCTGAAAAATATCATTTGCCTGTTATAGAAGATTGCGCCATTGCCATGGGGGCCAAGTATCGGGGAAGACAGGTCAGTACCCTGGGAGCCGCCGGGTGCTTTTCTTTTTACGCCAATAAGATGATTACCACCGGTGAGGGGGGTATGGTGGTGACCCAAGATCCGCAGGTGGCCCAAAAGGCACGAATTATTCGTCACCACGGGCAACATCCCGATCGGCCCTTTCATCACATTCTGTTCGGTCATAATTTCAAGTTGAGCAACCTTCAGGCGGCCATAGGCCTGTCCCAGATGAAAAAACTTCCCGAAAGCATTGTAAGAAGAAGAAAGAACGCAGCCCTTTTGACCGGGAAGCTGGCTGAACTGGAAGAGATTCAACTGCCCGTCGAGATGGAGTATGCTTTTCATATCTATTTCAGTTTCCCCATCGTATTGAAAAGTCCTCATCGACGCGATACGCTCTGCCGGTTTTTGAACCAAAGCGGTATCGAAACCCGGCCCATGTTCGGTCCCATGTCCAGCCAACCCTTTTTTGAAGAGCGCTTCGGTCTTTACCCGGAAACATTCCCGGTTTCGGAAGAAATAGGCCTAAACGGCTTCTATGTGAGCTGTTCCCCACTTTTGGAGCCGGAAGATGTGGAGTATATGGCCGTCAAGATAAGAGAGGGTCTTTATGAACGATAACCCGGATGTCTCCGTTGTAACCGTCACCTACAATGAATGCGAAAACGTGGTCGAACTGATCCAGACCGTGGAACAGGTCTTTGAAACCGAGGGGCTGCCGGGAGAAATCATTGTCGTCGACGATAACAGCAAGGATGGAACCGGGGCTGCCGTTCGAGAGATGAACGCCCGTTTTGGAAATATTCGCCTGATTTCCCGTTTTGGGAAATTTGGCATTGCCAGTGCTTATGAACGGGGCGTCGATAACGCCAAAGGGGATATTGTGGTTACTATGGATGCCGATCTGTCTCATCCGCCGGACTGTCTTTCTAAAATGCTGGCGGCGGTAAGGGAAGGATATGTGGCCGCCGGCAGTCGTTTTGTTTCCGGATCCAGTATTACCACCAGCTGGATCCGTCAGCTCGCCACCCGGATTGTCAATTTTACCACTAAACATATGGTTCAGACCGGCATCAATGATCATACCAATGGATACATCGCTATTTCCAGGAAGCATCTGATCTCTGTTCGGGAGCTGGGAGGCAAGTACGATATCAATCCCTATTCCCGGGTCCTTTACGGAATTCCGGTTTTTGTTCTGGCGACCAAGCTGCGCCTGCCGGTTAAAGAGATCATTACCCCCTATCGCTGGCGACAAAAAGGAAAAACCAAGTTGCCTTTCTTTAAAGGATCAGTGACCATCCTTTCCGAATTATTGTACCTGTTTCGGATCGCTTATCTCTTAAGAAAATATAACCGATTTCAAAAAAAAGAAAATGGGGGAGTGACCTCTTAATACCCTATGAAAAAAATTTGTCTGATCAATCCCCCGATTGACCTCAAGGAATTTTATTGGGAGGTCAAGTTAGGCAGCAAACTTCCCCCTTTGGGGCTGTTGAGTCTGGGGGCTTTTCTGCGCGAAAAGGGACACCAGGTTTTTCTCATCGATGCCCTGAACCGGGGAATCTCTCACAGCGAGGTGGTCAAAAGGGTGCAGGAGATCGGACCTGATTTTGTAGGAATTACGGCCACCACCTCTTTTATTGCCAGCGCCCATCAATGCGCGCAGGAAATCAAGGCCCATGGCCCGGAGGTGACCATCATTATCGGCGGCTCTCACCTGTCCGCCATGCCGATTCAAACCATTGAAGAATTTCCTGCCTTCGACCTGGGCGTGGTAGGCGAAGGGGAAGAGACCCTTTGGGAATTACTGGAAGATTCCGGATCCGATTATCATAAAATCGACGGGATTGTATTTCGGGACCAAGGCCGACCGGTCATGACCGGGAAACGGGCCCAGATCCGGGATTTGGATCAACTTCCCTTTCCGGCACTGGATCTATTGGAGGGCTTCCCCGATTTATACCAACCCACCCCCAATAATTATCAGAAAAAGCCTGTAGTTTCCCTGGTTACTTCCCGGGGCTGCCCTTTTTCCTGCACCTTTTGTGATCAAAGCGTTTTCGGCCATCGGGTCAGGGCCTTTTCCCCCGTCTATGTAGTCAGGATGATCCAATTTTACCAGGAGCAATACGGCATCCGGGAAGTCAGCTTTTATGATGATTTATTTACTTTTAATAAACAACGGCTGGTCGATTTTGTAAACGAACTCACCCGGGCCGGGGTCCGGATAACCTGGTCTTGTGAAAGTCGTATAGACACCATCAGCGAGGACTCCTTGAGAATCATGAAGGAATCCGGCTGTTGGCAAATTTCCTATGGCATCGAAACCGGTTCTCAAAAGATCCTGGATTATTTCAACAAAAGAATTACCGTGGAAGATATAGAGCGGGCAGTTCGCCTGACTCATCAATTGGGGATGCGCATTCGGGCTTATCTCATCGTCGGTTCTCCCCCGGAAGACCGGGAATCCATTGCCGAAACCAGGGCCCTCATTCGGCGCCTTCCTCTCGACGACCTGCATATCAGTTTTTTCGCTCCCATCCCGGGGTCTAAGGCTTTTAAGGATATTATTGGAGATCGGATCGTCCCCTGGAAAGATATGGACCTTTATCGTGTCGGGTATACGCCCCCGGAGATCTCGGCCGAAGAATTACAGGAAGCCGTCAAAGGGATCTATCGTCAATTCTATCTCCAACCCAGGGTCCTCTTTCATTATGCCCGTATGCTCTTCAATCCTTATAAGTGCCTGGAGCTTTTACAAAAAGGTTTGATCTTCCTGCTCCTGTTATTCAAACGAGAGAAATACCATTAACAGAATTCTTTAAATATAATCTGAGGATTATCCCTAACAATTTTATCAAACGAGACTAATTGCAAAGATTAGAATTCAGAATTCAGAAGAAACCCAAATCTTCTTGATGATTCAACCTCATTTATGAATTTTGGCTCCTGGATTCCACAATTTTAAATACTTTTATTGAGATTCAGGCTCTGAAATTCATTTCTGACAGGGTACCCCGGGTAAGACCGCCATTTTTTGATTAACCCGATTATAACAGGTCACCAGTGATCCAAGTATCCGTAATCCTACCGACCTTTAATGAAGCAGGAAATATTATCCCCCTGATCCGGGCGATCTTGACCGAGGTCTCCTTTGAGAGTGAGATTATCGTGGTGGATGATGACTCTCCGGATAGGACTTGGGAGGCCGTAGAAGGTTTTGCTGAAAAGGAGTCCCGGGTCCGGCTGCTCAGACGGATCGGCCGGAAGGGTTTGACTTCTGCCCTGCAAGAAGGTATAAATTTATCGAACGGTAAATTTGTAGTCTGGATGGATTGTGATTTCTCTATGCCTCCGGATAAGATTCCGGAGTTGTTAAGGGCTCTGGAAGACTATGATATTGCCATGGCCTCCCGTTATATCCCCGGCGGGGCGGAGGAGGGACATTCCCCATTGGGTTCTTTCCTGAGCCGGATGATTTGTCGGCTGGCTTCCCGGGTCCTGAACCCTTCCATCAAAGATTTTACCAGCGGGTTTATCGGCATCCGCCAGGAGGTAATAAAAACCCTTCCCTTGCGGGGAGATTATGGTGAGTATTTTATTGAACTTATTTTTCAGGCCTATAAAAGGGGATATCGGATCAAGGAAATTCCTTACCGATGCGTCCCTCGGCGCTCAGGTCAATCCAAGACGGCTACCCATTTCTGGGGGTATATGAAAAGAGGGAGAAAATACCTGGCCACGATAATCCGGTTACGTCTGGGGATGTACGACGCTTAAGATAACCTGGTTCGAATGATAGGGATTTTTATTAACCCTGAGCGGGGATACTGGATTGATAGAATTGGAGTATTGGAGTGCTGGCGTAATGGACTATAGTTTTTTTGACCAGTACTCCAATACTCCAGTACCCCGTTCCATAACTGGATGGGAGTCAAATCAGAAAAGGAACCTGTGATGCAAAAAATTGAAAAGAAGCGAGCCTTAATTACCGGGGTCACCGGACAGGATGGGGCCTATTTGGCCCGGTTTTTATTGGAGAAAGGGTATAAAGTTTTTGGGACTTTCCGCAGGCTTTCCACCCCCAATTTCTGGCGGATTCAGTACCTGGATATTTTTGAAAAAATCAGCTTGATTCCAGTGGAATTGATTGATACGGCCTCCATCACCGAGGCGATTATCAGTTCGAAGCCGGATGAAGTTTATAACCTGGCCGCCCAGAGTTTCGTGGGGGCCTCTTTTGAAGAACCCGTAGGGACGGCTAATGTCTCCGGTTTGGCCGTCCCCCGCATCCTGGAAGTGATCCGGCAGGTCAATCCCAAAATAAAATTTTATCAGGCTTCCACCAGTGAACTCTATGGAAATCACGGCCAGACCCTTCTCCATGAAACTTCCCCCTTTTGTCCGGCCAGTCCTTATGCCGCAGCAAAAATATACGGGTATTGGATCACCAAAATTTATCGGGAAGGATATGGTATTTTTGCCGTCAACGGCATCCTGTTCAATCATGAATCCCCTCTGCGGGGATTGGAGTTTGTGACCCGAAAGATCACCAATACCGTGGCCAAGATCGCCATCGGGCTGGAAAAGGAGTTGCCGTTGGGTAATTTGTCGGCCAAAAGGGACTGGGGGTACGCCCGTGATTATGTTAAATCCATGTGGATGATGCTGCAGCATTCAAAACCGGACGATTATGTGGTGGCTACCAATGAATGCCATTCGGTGGAAGAATTTGTCAAGCAGGCCTTTGAGGTGGTGGGCCTCAATTGGAAAAAATATGTCAAACAGGACAAACGCTTTCTGCGGCCGGTTGATGTGAGTTTGCTCCATGGAGATTATTCCAAAGCCCGAAAGCAATTGGGATGGAAACCGGAAGTGCGTTTTAAAGAATTAGTCCGGATTATGGTGGAGGAAGATCTGCGGCGTTGGCAACGATGGCAAAAAGGGGAAATATTCCCCTGGGATGCCCTCAATTATCCCAACGAGATGAATTTGTTGACCCGGGCTATGAGGATGTGACCCCAATCAACCTCGAAGTTGCTTAAAAGACAGAGTGATATAATATTATATCCAATCGGGGTCCCAAGATTTAATAAATAGCCCTCGAAGATATAATCCACCTGGGATGAATTCCTGTTGAAAGAAAAGAGGCCCGTTTTTTAACCCTTTGGGAAAGGAGTAGGAGACCGTCCCGCCTGTGGCCGGATTGGCCGGGGCTCGCAGTACGTTAGTGGGGCTTCCTCCTTGCCGGCCCGAATCTGGGACCTCTTCGGCTATTGTAACCTCGAGGGCAACCCCAAACAATAACAAGCGGTTTTATCCCTGGGAGACAGGATCATGGAAACGGTTGAGCGTATCGAGGGAGAAGGCAAACCGATTGCCATTATCGTCCGGAATGAATTTTCAAGACCGGGCGTTAACTTTTTCAGCCCTTTTGATTTTTCCCAGCAGCTCGGGATACTGGTTCATCCTCCCGGTCATGAAGTC
>CAZSTT010000037.1:11888-21768 GCA_964609705.1 uncultured Thermodesulfobacteriota bacterium | reverse complement strand
CGATATCAATCATGGAACCCAGAGAGGCGAACAGGCTGAAACCTATTCGGGCATTTATGGCCCAGTCGAGTATTGAACTGCCTACGGCCCCGCTTTGCGAAATAAAGGCAATATTGCCGGGGACCGGATCGATTTTTAAAGAAGAGGTATTTAAACTGATAGGGGGTCGTATCAATCCGGCACTATTAGGCCCTATAATTCTTAAGCCGTATTTTTTCCGGATTTCGCTGATTTCTTCTTCCAGCTTTTTCCCTTCTTCTCCGATTTCTTTAAAGCCTGCAGAAATGATGGTAATCCCGTCGACCCCCTTCTTTCCGCATTCTTCAACAATCCCGGCAACGGTCTTGGCCGGTGTGGCGATAACGGCCAAATCCACATGTTCCGGTATGCCGGCAATATTCGGGTAACACTTAAGATCCAGGATGTTTTTCCGGGATGGATTTACCGGATATATTTTTCTCGTTGCCGGAAAAAGCAGATTATCCAGGACGGCCCTTCCGACAGAGCCTTCTTTATCACTGGCCCCTATTAGAGCAATGGTCTTGGGATCAAACATAGTCTTGATGCTGCCCATGGTTAACCTCATAGTTGCATAAAAATTGATTTAGTTGGGATAATTTATTAGTAATAACCAAGTGTTTTAATTGTTTTCGGTCCAGGTGCCAATAGTCACCACTAGTGAAGTTTGGGTTTCATTGAAATAGGGATCAATTTTTACCCTTCGGGAAAGCCGTGTGATGCCGCATCTCCTTTGTTGGCAAGGGTTCGCAGTACCTTAGTACGACTTCACCCTTGCCGCCGCGGATCTGCAGCATCCTCGGCTTTTGCAACATTGAGGTTAATTCACCACTTTATTTCCGGGCTGTTGAAGCCCATTGGATATTTTTTGGACCTAATGGCCAAGTTCTGGTTCTGATTAGGGATGACTGTTTCCCCGAATAAGAAATAGCTGCTTTCCATCCGATAGATCAATTTTCAGATGAGAGCTTTCAGCGATCAGCGGTCAGCTTTCAAAAACCCTTTGGATGGTCCGCTGTTTCGGCTTCAATAGTAACGTCTCCCGGGGTCTTCGTCAAAAAGAAAATCAAGGGTCTCCGATTCCTTTACCATCTATGGAAATAGGCCTTGAATGGATTTCATCTTCCGGTGGGGCCATTCTTGAGTTCCTGAAATCTTCAGGCCGTCTTTTTGTAAGAATATCCAAAGTATTGATCAGACAGGAGTGGGAGGGGGTAGCCCTTAAAGTGCAGGCCGATAACCTGAATATCGAAATTATTTGCTCCGACGGGCGTGAGAATCGCCTTAGGGTTGGAACACGAATCTCGACGGTATCAGGCCTGAGGCTGACAACACGGGATGAAGCGGAGAAAAGGGAATATCCGGAATGGACGGGAGGATTGAATTATTGTCGATATGAGGAATAAATCCGAAATAGATTTCCGGTGAAGGTTGCAGCTTTCAGCGTTCAGGCAATCCACTAATGACAAAGGGTTTGGCTGAACGCTGATGGCTGGAAGCTCCATCAGGAAAATTTCATTTTCCGGATGGACACTATCGTACCGTGTACCCCTGGGCATCAAGGCAGGCACTGATAGCCCGAAAATAGTCCGCGCTCTTTTGGATGGCCTGGGCATCCGGGGGGCCTTCGGGTGGTTTTGCCGGATCGAGGCCTGTCTGACCGACCGCCCAGGCATGGCATTTGTCCACATCCCCGGCTTTTTTCTCTTCACTTTGTCCCTGGCGGGGGTAGATAAACAGCTTACCGCCCGATCCCTGACTTGCCGCAGGCGGCAGCGGACTGCTTTGGGCCGGAGGCGGATAATAATATTCCGGAGGGGGATAATAATAGGGAGGATCTGGATAATAATAACCCGGGGGGTAATAATAACCTGGAGGATAATAATATGGCCGCAAACCCCAGCCTAAGGCACCGCCGACTATCAGTCCCGGTAAAAACCCTCCATGGACCCGAAATCCCCCATGGATTCTGCCCCCGCGAAATCCTCCGGACCGGCGGTCGGCCTCGGCTTGTTTAGAAGGCATCATAAGGATTAACAAAAAAAAGATTCCTAAAATACTGATGAACTTTTTCATATTCTTTCCTCCCGTCCAGTCCGGAACGGCAACTGGGTCAAAGCCATTTATTAGATAAGACTTTAAAGACCTTGAAAAGTTAAAAAATCGCAACCCGGTTATTGGTACACTCGGTTAGGATTCTATTATATAATAATACTTCGGGGAGGATTATCAAGTGAGGTCATATTTGAATCTGGATGGAGCGAACAGTTATTAGCCTATATCAGTCAGCAAAAGCACTTTAATACGAAAATAGGGTTTGAGGCTGCTCGTTGCTCCGGCCTATTTTCATGTCCCGGCTTCCACAGGAAGCCTCTTCGAAAGCTCGGCAAAGCCGAGCGGATCGTGGTGTCACGCCACTAAAGGCGTGGCATGACGGTCTAAAGGGGTTTTTCTAAAAGCTGACCGCTAATCGCTGATAGCTCATGTCCGAATATTTCATTTCCGGATGGAAACTAATTATTTACTATTCCTGAAAATCGTATATGATAGGGTTGTTTTACTATTCGGAACAATAAGATAACCCATAGGTTACTTTACCTAAATCCGGAAAGGAGGTAATTATGCGGGTCCATAATTTAAAAGGCTTAGTTATCCTGGGAACGTTGGCCCTCTCTTTGGTATTGGGGACGATCCCGGCTATGGCCGTCCCGATTGAGATTAATTTTACAGTAATTGATTTCAGCCTGGCTCCCGATCCCGATTCTTCAATCCTTCCGCCGACTGATCCGGTGAGGGGAACCATCATTTACGAAGCTGATTCTGTTACCGCTGACATTCGCTTCTTGACTTCGATTGATCTGATTATTGATGGACACACGTATTCCATCAGCGAGGTCGGGTTTATTGTGTCCCCCGGCAGCTCTCGTCAAACCATGGGCGGTGTTTTAAGGACGGGTGATTCGGTTGAATTAATAGCTACCGGCACCAATGACTTCCGGCTTGACTGGTTCAGATACACCACCCCCATTAGCCCGTTCAAGTTCTCTTACACCTCGAGTGCGCATGGGGGGTTTTGGGATTCAAATTCAAACAACTTCACCTCGTTCAGCGTCAGGGAATCATCCGTCGTTCCCGAACCGGCCACCTTGCTCCTTCTCGGTTCCGGCCTGATCGGACTGGCAGGACTGCGAAGAAAGATTAAGAAGTAATCCCTCGGCAATTCTTCTCCGGGGAATCTCTTCCCCGGAGAAGGAAAGGATTCCGGAAATCTGATTTTGACCTGGTTTATCCTTGACCCCCTGGACGTATCATTTTATACTCCTTTAATCCTCGTCATTCTCAATAAAATTCCAAAAAGTCATAAGGAGTCGTCACATCATGAAAAAATGGTTTATTGCCGGATTAATCATCCTTCTCGGGGCAGGCCTGGTCCAAGCCCGCTCCGCTTCTCATAAAAAAGGTCGGGCGCCTAAACCGACAGTCTCCCGGACCCAGGCCGTGGTTGTTAAAGAGGATCCCTATAAGGCCTATCTGGTTATGGACGCCCGCAACGGTAAAATTCTGGACGGAGAAAACATCCACCTGAAGCGCTCCCCGGCCAGTGTGGTGAAGCTCATGGTTGCCTATCTGGTGCTGGAAAAGCTTTCCAAGGGAGAGATAAAATTGACGGACCCGATAACGGTCTCCAAAGAGAGTTCCAACATCGGGGGGAGCCAGGTCTATCTCAAAGAAGGGGAGACCTTCACCCTGGAAGAAATGATGAAAGCGGCCATGGTGGCTTCGGCCAATGATGCCACCTACGCGCTGGCCGAACATATCGGCGGAACCAAAGAGGCCTTTATTCAGTTGATGAACCATAAGGCCAAGGCCTTGAACATGGCCGATACGGAATTTCATTCCGTCCATGGATTGCCGCCCTCCAAAGGGGAACCCGAGGATCTCAGTTCCTGCAATGACCTGGCCGTACTGGCCCGGGAAATTTTAAAATATCCAAAAATCCTAGAATGGACTTCCCTAAAAAGTGAAGGATTCAGAGGCGGACAATTCATCATGAACAATCACAACAAGCTCCTGGGCAGAATGCCCGGAGTGGATGGCCTGAAAACCGGCTATTACCGGGAAACAGGTTTTAATGTCGTGGCCACGGCCCTTAAAAATGATTTGAGGCTTATCGTCGTCGTCCTGGGAAGTTCTAAAGCCCGGACCAGGGATGACATGGCCCTGGAAAAATTCAAAAAGGCTTTTGCCCAATATAAACTGCTGGACCTGGTTAAAAAAGGCGAGACCATCGAAAAAGAAATCATTCTATCCGATGGCGATCCCGGGAAGATCAAAGGGGTGGCTGGATTAAATTTCTCTTACTCGGTTCCCATTGATAATAAGGGGATCATCACCAGGGAACTTCAGGGGCCTTTACCAATAAAAGGGGAGGTCAGGCAGGGCCAAAAATTGGGCGAGCTGATCGTCAAGTTAGACAAGGAAGTTGTCGGTAAAGTGGATATTATTTCCCCTCGGACGGTTCCCAAGGCCGGAATTGTCAAAAGGCTCTTCCGGAAGCTGGGCATTAATCTCTAAGGATCATATTCCCCCCAAAGAGGGTTGGGTAGAAAACAATCGGGAAGTAATTTTTCAACGAAAAAAAGGGTATCCTATATCCTGTCCATCGCAGGCTTCTCCGACGTCATTGAAAATCGGGGAGAAGGAAAGAATGGACTTTAAGCCTTCCCGGAGCGCAGGGTGATCGTCGACGATAAGAATACGTTGCTTTATGTCCATGTTTAAATACCTAATGTCTCCACCTTGTTTAACTGGGAGAAATTTCGTATTAAACCGTCATGCCCCGCCAGGGGTGTGATACCACGATCCGGTCGGCCCGCTCGACTTTGTCGAGCTTTTGAAGAGGCATCCATCCGGATGCCGGATGCCGACCTTCTTAAGAGGCTCCAAAGGAGGCCGGGACATGAAAATAGGGATGGGCGAGGGTTAACTCGAATCCTATTTTCATATTAAGTTGAGCCCCCAAGAACCTCACCCGATGACTCCCGTTTTCATTTAAACCCCCTCCACTGAAAAGTTAGATAGTTTCCATCCGGAAATTTTAGTTTCCGGATGGAACTAGAATAGATGGGAACCTGGCGGAGACGTCATCCCGGGTATTGCCATGTGAGTGGGCAAGGCTCAGCTTCCCCAATACGGGCACCACCTCCACCGAGTTCTTTCCCAGGTAAAATGAGAATTTAATAACCCTCCTCATCTTGAGTTATAATGGTGATGAGGGACAGGGGGATGGATTGGGGGATGATGGCGGTGATGCCACCAGGGGCACCCTGTCAGCCCCCAGACCAAACCCAGCAATAAAATCATCAAAGCAATCTTTTTCATGGATGACACCTCCTTTACGGTTTCAATTGAACTGAAAACCCACACTCTTTGGGAGCGGTTGTTTACTTTCCGGATGAAAATTGGTCAATCCATCAGACCTCTCGGGCAAAAAAAGGTTAAATGACCGGATTGAACCTCCTCTACTAAAGTAAAAAAGTTGACAGCCACGACGCCCTTGATTATCATCTAATATGAGCTTGAAGATTGAAAACCCAGACTAAAAAGGGGGAATGGGAATGAGTGCGACGGAAAAGATAGAAGAGCTATACGACCATAGAGGTAAACGTGCCCGGGAATTGCATGATTCCGGGAAAAAAATCATCGGCTATTTTTGCTGCTTTGTTCCGGATGAAATCATAACCGCCTTCGACCTGGTTCCCTACCGCATCCAGGGCAGCCAGAGCGATCCGATCGATCAGGCGGATGCCTTTCTCGAACCGATGGCCTGCCCCTTTGCCCGGAGCTGCTTCAACCTGGCCCTCAAAGGCGAATATGATTTTCTGGACGGCTTCGTTGCCCCCCACAGTTGCGATACGATTGAACGCCTCTACCCTATCTGGAAGCACAATAAACCCTCTCCTTTCAACCATATGATTAATGTGCCGCACATGATGGGACCAAGCTCCACCGAATTCTACCGGAAGGAATTGGGCTATTTTATCAAGAGGCTGGAGCAATGGTCCGGTCAACAACTGGATCCCGGCCGGCTCCAGGAAGCCGTTGTCCTGTATAATAAACGCCGGGCTCTCCTGAGGGAACTTTATGAATTGAGAAGGCCCGATCCGCCTCTTGTTTCCGGAACGGAGATTGTAAGGGTCCTCGTGGCCGGCATGGGAATCCCGGCGGCGGAACACATCGAACTGGTCAGGGACTTTATCAACGAGGTGAAGCAAAGGCCCCAGCCCCAAAGGGAAAAACTACCTCGAATCTTTATCTGGGGTAATGAAATTGATGATATTGCCTTTATCCAACTTATAGAAGAATGCGGAGCCCGGGTGGTCATGGACGATCTTTGCACCGGCACCCGTTTTTTCTGGGAGGACGTCCCGGAAACTCCTGATCTCCTGGACGGCCTTGCCGACCGTTATCTGCAGACTCATTGCCCTCGCAGCAATGTCCCCCAGACCCAAACCCGGGAGAAAGATCTGGAAAATCGTTATGGACACATCGGGCGGGCCATCCGGGACTGGAAGGTGGACGGCGCCATCTTCTATATCGTCCGTTATTGTGATACCTGCGAACTGGAAGGACCGGACCTTCGTGAGTATTTAAACGGGATGAAGATACCGGTCCTCATGATCGAGGATGATTACTCCACCTCAACCATCGGACAACTCCGCACCCGGGTGCAGGCGTTTCTGGAAATGATAGGATAAGGGGGAACCATGGAAGAAAAACTTCAGGTCAAAACGACAGCGATAAAGGGAACGGAAATGGCCCGCAGAGTCAGGGGCCTGGTAAAACAGATTTACCAATCCGCCCATGAAGCCAAGGCCGCCGGAAAAAAAGTGGCCTATTTCATGGTGGCTTCTCAATACGATGAAATTGTCCGGGCCATGGATATCGTTCCCCTTCCCACGGAGAATTATGCCGGATTGTGCGCGGCCAAAAGGGATATGGACCGTTTTCTGCTGAAGGCCGAGTCGGATGGCTATTCCCAGGTGCTCTGCAGTTATACCCGGATCGGCCTCGGGTTCGACAGCCTGCGGAAAGAACTGGGGGGTATCCCGGAAAACGCTCCCGACGGAGGGATGCCGGTGCCGGATATGATGCTGGGAAGCAGTGCCGTTTGTGATCCCCGGTTTAAATGGTACCAGGCGGCCGGACGATATCTGGAAGTGCCGACCTATAGCATCGACTGCCTGGGACCGCCGGTCCAGGCCGACCTGAACGAGGTGCGCGATTACTACATCAAATATATGAAAGACCAGTATCTGGGTTTAATCGCCTTCCTCGAAAAACAGACCGGTAAAAAATTGGATCCGGACCGTCTTTGGGAAAAGATCCGACTGAGTGATGAAGCCTGGCGTCTGTGGTATGAAATCGACCGACTGCGTGTGGCGGTTCCCTGTCCCATGCCGGTCGAGGATCATTTCAGCATCATGGTCGCCGGCCATTACTACTCCGGCACTCAAATGGCGGTAGACTTCTATCAGGGGCTTTACAATGAAGTGAAATACAAGGCTGAAAATAAAATCGGAGTCGTTGACAACGAGAAATACCGCCTCTTATACGGCGGAGGCCTCCCCCCCTGGCACACCCTTTGGATCTTTAATTATTTTGAAAGTTTTGGAGCGGTGTTCGTCATTGAAAATGTTTATCGCGGCTATGACCCGGTGGAAGTCCCCAGCCGGGTGAAGGACCCGGTGGAATATCTGGCCTGGCGCTCCTTCCTTCGCTTCACCCAGCGCTATGAAGCGGCCAAGGCCCGCAGCGGTAATCCGACGGTCGAAAAACTGCTGGACTACATCAAAGACTACCGGATCGACGGCGTGGTCTTTCACGCCTGCCGTTCCTGTCGGGCCATGACCGTGGGGCAGGTCCATCTCAAGAATCTCCTGGGGCAATATACGGATATTCCGATGATGCAGCTGGTCTCCGACATGGTCGATCTCCGGGATTATTCCGAGGCCCAGTGGAAGGCCCAAATCGGTGCCTTTATCGAGGCGCTGGCCGGAAGATCTGCTTGAGGGACGCTTCGCTTGAGGAGCGTTCGTCTACGACGAACTTGAGGCCTAATGCCTTTGCCTCTTCCCTCAAGCGCAGCGCTCCTCAAGCAAAGGGCTCCAACTAATTGGAAAGGAAATAGTGTTATATGCCCTTTGCCGGCATTGATATAGGTTCCACCATGACCAAGGTGATCGTGGTGGACCAGCAGGAGAAGATCCTTGCCTCCGTCATCGGTCCTACCGGCGCCGAACATCGCCACCTGGCCTTCAAGGTTATGGAGGAGGCCCTTCAAAAAACAGGCCTTACCCTGGAGGAACTGGATTTCATTGTGGCCACGGGCTACGGCCGTATCAATGTTCCTTTTGCCGACAAGCAGATCACTGAAATTACCTGTCATGCCCGGGGAATCAAGGCTCTGTTCCCCGCAGCCCGGATCATCATCGATATCGGCGGCCAGGATTCCAAGGGGATCAAGCTGGATGCCGAAGGCAAGGTGGCCAATTTTGTCATGAATGATAAATGCGCCGCCGGTACCGGTCGTTTCCTGGAGGTCATTGCCGATACCCTGGGTTTAAAGCTGGACCAGTTGGGGGATATTTCTTTGAAGGCCGAGACGTTTGTCAAGATTTCCAATACCTGCACCGTATTTGCGGAACATGAAGTCACCTCCCGGCTTTCGGAAGGGGCGACGATACCGGAAATTGTCGCCGGCCTCCATGAATCCATCGCCGGCCGTATCGTCAACATGGTTCGCCAGTTGGGGATTGAAAAGGAGGTGGTGGCCACCGGGGGCGGGGCAAAAAACATCGGCCTGGTGAGGGCTATTGAAGATAAGGTGGGGTTTCCCGTCCTGGTCCCGCCGGAGCCTTTTCTTACCGGGGCCCTGGGGGCCGCCCTGGCCGGCCATGATTTCGTTAAGCGCGGCCTTCGGCCTGATCATGAGCGGAGAAGAGAAAGGGTGACCTTCTTCCAATGAACGAGGACATCCAATATTATGCCGGGGTGGATATCGGCTCTGTTTCCATCAAAGCGGCGCTGGTAAGCGAGGGCCGGCTGATTGCTTATGAACTGGTGCCCTCCGGGGGAAGCTACCAAGATTCCGCCCGGAAGGTTCTGGACAGTATTCTGGCCCAGGCGGGTTTGAAACCGGACAGACTTTCCGGGATCGTGGTAACAGGACTGGGGAACGAAAGTCCTCCTTTCTCCGCCCGCCTAATTTCCGATATTTCCTGCCAGGCCATGGGCTGCCATCGCCTTTTCCCCTCCGCCCGCACGGTAATCGATATCGGGGGACAGTTCACCAAGGTGGTGAAGATAACTCCCCAGGGGAAAATCGCCGATTTCCTGATTAGTGAGAAGTGTGCCACCGGGTCGGGGCGTTTTTTACAGGTGATCGCCCGTATCCTCCAGGTCAGGGTGGAAGACATCGGCCCCCTTTCGCTGCAATCTCAAAAGCCGGTGGAATTTTCCACCAATTGCGCCGTCTTTGCCGAATCGGAAACGATTTCACGGATTGCTGAAGGCGCCCGGGCGGAAGATATCCTGGCCGGGGTTCACCGGGCCATGGCCGCTAAGGTGGCCATGCTGGTGAAAAGGGTGAAGATGGAACCGGATGTAGTTCTGACGGGGGGAGGGGGCCAAGATGCCGGTTTGGTCAAGGCCGTTGGCGACGCCCTCGGCCTTAAGATCCTGGTACCGGATCTGCCCCGGCTCTCGGCCGCTTATGGTGCCGCCTGTCTGGCGGAAATGGGTCAGGGGTAGGACATTTTTCCCCTCACCGCAAAGACGCCAAGGACGCAGAGAAAAAAAT
>CAZSTT010000037.1:8156-11788 GCA_964609705.1 uncultured Thermodesulfobacteriota bacterium | reverse complement strand
CTTGGCGTCTTTGCGGTGAAAATCGTTGTTGTTCAGGCTTATTGCCAGCCGCTTCTGGCGCCGGGTCTCTTGGCCGGTAAGGGTCCGGCAGGCCAGCGAAATCCTAATTCCATGGCCGTATTGACATCCTCAGCGGTGGCAATCCCCTCTTCGACGATCTTCATGGCCTCCCTCCTGGCCGCTCCCATAACCCGGTTGCCTATAAAACCCGTATCACCCGGGACATCCTTGACCCGAACGGGCGTTTTCCCCCAGCTTTTACTCAGATCCTCGATGAGCACGATCAAATCTTCGGTCACATCCTGGGTGTGGATCACCTCCACCAGTTTCATAATATTGGCGGGACTGAAGAGATGCATGCCGATAAATCGATCCTGGCGATTGGTCACCGCGGCCAGGTCGGCAATCGTGTATTTAGAGGTGTTACTGGCAATAACCGCCTCTTTTTTCAGAATCGTGTCCAGTTCCCTGAAAACCCGGAGTTTCATATCCTTGTTTTCAATAGCCCCGTCCTCACCACCTCCGATGGCCTCGATGATCAGGTCACAATCTTTCAGGTCCTCGAGCCTGGTTGTGAAATTGAGCAGAGAGAGGGCCTTGTCCATTTCTTCCTGGGTGGTTTTTCCTCTTTCCACGGCGCCTTTAATGCCGAATCGGCCGTTAATAATGGTGTCTCTGGCTTTCTCACAAATTTCATCCTTAAGATCGCGGACCATCACTTTATAACCGGCCAGAATAGCCGACTGGGCAATCCCTCCGCCCATGACCCCCGCTCCCAGGATTCCGATACATTTAATGTCTCCCAGTTTCATGGCTCTCCTCCTCCTCAAGGTTTAATGATTGATAGATTTATTGACCTTGGTCCGCCCAGCCGGGACTGGAATTGATCCCTAAGACGGAGTGACACTATCATTGTAAAATATCAACCCGGTCGTCAAGTCTAAAATGGAGAAATCAATACACCCCGGATTTCCGGATGAGGTCTAGGTTACTTTTTTTCGCAAACCAGCAGAACCGCGATCCCATCGTGATCGCCGGTTGTGATTTGGGGATCGGCGATAAATACATTTTCTAAATTAACAAATTTTTTTATTTTAAAACAGGTCTGTCGATCCATTTCCCTGGCAAAGCTGTCTCTCGCCCTGTTGAAAGAATTGTAGCCATGCTTGACTTTATCCAGAGGATCTATCTCTTCTCGGCTGAAAGCGGCTGTAAAAATGGTTTTCTCCAAGGCGAAGTGAGGCCCGAAAAAGCGGCCATGATTGTTATTGAATTCGAAAGGGGCGCTTGAAAAAGCATGATTTTTTTCGCTGGGAAACTGGGAGTACAATTTACCGGCAATAAAGGCTGCGTATCCGCCCGAATGCCCCGTGCGGGCCTCAAAACCGGCGCTTTTGCAGGCGGCGTACAAATTATTCCTGGCTTCACTGAGGTCTGAAGTTCTTTCATCTACGATAATGATATTAATCGGCTCTCTTAGCGTTTTACCGAAATATTTTTCATCAAGCCACCTAGCCGGATGTTGATCCGGCCCTATCATCCACTTGCCGATGGCCAGAAAGGGGATCGATGGAAAATTCTTCACCAGACAAGCTTCGTCTGATTTTTGCGCCAATGAATTGTTTGCTCCCAGGATGAAAGCAATGAATATAAGAAATATTCGATTCAGGCCTTTCATGTTTATCCGTCCCTAACCTGTTAATCAGGATTTTATTTGGGGAAGAGTCTAAAACAATAGAGAGAGGGGATCAAGAAGAAAAAGGGGGAAGGCCAGGGATGCAGTGGGCCGCCTGACTGTTTATGATTATGGACGGATAATTCCCGGGGGGAGTAGTCCAAGTAACAATCGGAAAGGCGAAGGAATCTCTCCCCAAGGTGGGCGACCTTTTGGGATACCCTTATTAATATTTACCCTGGAAGATCATTCTAATAATGTTGATGGCTTGATCCTCCAACAAATGCCCTTTTTCTTAAAATGAGGGAGAACTTTCTATTTTTTGGCAGCTTCCTTGGCGTAGTCGGCCATGCCTTGAAAGTCGACCACGACGACCGGCTCATCCCCGACCACCCAGGCATCATGTCCTGATGGAACCCAAGCCACCTCACCGGCTTTTACATCCCTCTCCGTCCCATCATCCATCTTGATCCGAATAGTACCGGAAACCTGATACTGAAAATGAGGGGCCTGACAACTCTCGGTCTTCGCTATGGGCTTAACCGATTCTGACCATCTCCACCCGGGTTGGAATGTGGCTCGGCCGATTAATGCTCCACCGACCTTGATCAGTTCCAGCTTTCCTTTGTCAAAGGATCTTACCTCATCCGGTTTACCGAAGCTTTTTACTTCCAGCTTTTCCATGACTCTCTCCTTTCTTAAGTTTATTGCTAAAACAGGGTTCAGCACTTTAAAAGCATTGCTTGATTTTTCATTTTGTCCATGACAGAAAACCCTCCTTCTTAAAACTGAATTGATCATCTTTAAAATTCAAGTCCATCTTTTGGGGGTGGTCCTGGGTGTTCAAAATGGCCTTTTGATGCGGCTCCGAGAGAATTAAATCCAAGTTTTCCGTTTTTAACAAGGATATGGCCTGTTCGAGGGTAAGGGGGGAGCAAATTAAAACCCCATCGTGATTAATAAAATAAGTAACCCGGTAGTCAGGATCGATGTGTATGATTTTAATTGTTTTTCCCATTTCCCCATCTCCTTCAAATTTAGAATTCAAGCTCCCGGGCAATGAAGTTCCCCTTTCCTGGTACGCAGGCCTTTTAATGATTTAAATAATACCAGAGAATAAAAAGAAGGAAATGAAGGGAAACCAGTATTTCGAGCTGAGAAACCCTGTATTTTTTAGGGGGATTGTTTGCGGGAAAAAAAGGAGATGATTTGAGATTCTAAACTCCACCCCGATTGAGAAACTTATGAAAAGGGTCATGTTTGGGATTCTCTTGCCAGAGGTACTCGGTCCGGTTGGCGATCGATTCGGCCCGTTCCCGGCCAAAGAGCCGGGCAATAACAGCCAGGGCCATATCGAGGCCGGCGGAGACGCCGGAGGAGGTTACCAACGGCCCGTCTTCCACCCAACGGGCTTCGTCAATCCATTTTACCCGGTCGCTCTGATTAGCGGCCAGGTTAAAGAATTGTTTGTTGGAGGTTGCCCGCCTTCCGTCCAGCAAACCGGCCTTGGCCAAGAGGGCGGAGCCTGAGCAGACGGACATGATGACCTCGGCCGAAGAAGCACGATCTTTAAGGAATCCAAGCAGGGCCGGGTTTTTAAGTTGGGCCAGGGTTCCCAGACCACCGGGGAGCAAAATCAGGTCCAACCCGGGACAATCGCTGAAGCCAAATTCAGCGACTGTTTTGGGGCCCTGCACGGAAGGGATGGGTCCCGGTTGTTCGGCCACGGTGATAATCTTTATCTCCGGGACGACATTTCCGAACATCTCCAAAGGTCCGAACAGATCCAGGAGTTCAAAATTATCATAAATGATCGCTCCGAGCCTTCGTATAGGCTGAGTCTCAGTCATATTTTTTCCCTTTTTTCTATGTTGCCGGATAGAAGTTCGCCCCGATTATCCGGTTACTTTTTTTCCAAGATAGCAGAGACCCTTTAGAAAGGCAAGAGCGACGCCGG
>CAZSTT010000037.1:0-8056 GCA_964609705.1 uncultured Thermodesulfobacteriota bacterium | reverse complement strand
AAAGAGAAAACAAAAATGCAAAGGAGAAGATCATGGATGTAAAGAAAAATATTCAAAATATGCTGGTAGCCTGTCATGCGGTCAATGAGGGAGAAAAAATATTGATTGTTGCCGACAATTTGTCCCGTCCGGCCCATTTGGGGCAGACGCTTTTGGACGCCATGCTGGAAATGGGGTTGGATACCACGCTGGCCGTCATACCCCCCAGGAAGGTTGACGGGGCCGAACCGACGGCGGCGGTCGCGGCGGCCATGAAGGCCGTCAATGCCATTTTCTCCGTTGCCGAAGGGGCGACCATTGCCCATACGACGGCTCGAAAGGAATCAACCGCCCTGGGGGTCCGTTTTCATCTGATCACCGCTTTGGAAGAAGACCTGAAAAACCACGAACTGAAGCTGGAAGACATTGAACTGGTCAGGGAGCGGACTAAAAAAATAGCCAAGACTTTAAAAGAGGGCAAGAGGGCCAGGGTAACTACCAAGGCAGGCACCGACATTACCTTTGAAATAGGCGGCCGGGCGGTCCTGGCCGTTTACCCGAGCAATCCCAATAATGGCACTATTCCCTACTATGCCGAATCCGCCACCACCCCCATCGAGGGAACCGCGGAAGGGACCATTATCGTCGACTTGGCTTTCCGTAACTGGAATTACCTTCTTGAAGAACCTTTGAAGATCACCGTCAAAGGAGGCAAGGCTTTGGAAATGTCCGGCGCCAAGAAAGATTACGATATCTTGTGGAAGATAGCGACGACCGATGAGAATGCCTCCAATATAGCCGAACTGGGAATCGGGACCTGCCATTTTCTTCCGAGAGCAATGCGCGGCACCTCCCTCGACTTCGCCCGTTACGGCACGGCCCACTTCGCCCTGGGAAGGAACAATGACATCGGCGGCCAGACCATGAGCCGGATCCACCAGGACGTATTGATCAATAAACCCACGATTATGATCGACGATCAGTGCATTATGCGGGAGGGGGAATTATTGATATAATCGACGGCTCCGTTAACTCTCCATTCTCCAGGATCCTGCCGTCATTCTTCTGATAGTCTTTTTCTTCTTTTAGAAAACTTCAAAAAGAGGGGGGATGAAAAATCCCCCCGGAGATACAGCCTCTCCATAAAATTATTTCAATTGATCGCGCGAAAAGCCGAGAATCAGGCGGCAAACCACGAGCATCTGAATCTGGCCGGTTCCCTCGAAAATGTCATTGATCTTGACATCGCGCATCCATTTTTCGGCCAGGAATTCTTTTGAATAGCCGAGGGGTCCGAGAAGGGCGACGCACCTTTGGCAAATATGGCTGCAAGCCTTCCCGGCTTTGGCCTTGCCCATGGAGGACTCCAGAGAGTTTCTTAAGCCCTTGTCGAGCATAGCCGCCGACTGCCAGACCAGCAGCCTGGCCGCCTCCAGGTTAGCCTCCATATCCAGCATCTCTCTCTGGACGGCGTTCAGGGAATGAATCCCCTTATCATAAGGAAAAGTGTAACCCGCCTCTTCCAGCTTTTCTTTGGTAAACTCCATCGACGCCCTGGCCACGCCCAGGGCCTGGGAAGCAACATAGGGCCGGGTGGCGTCAAAGGTGGCCAGAACGCCGGCCTGTCCGCCCCTGGCTGCCCTGATTTCGGGCGAACCGAGGATATTGTCGAAGGGGATGCGGCAGTCTTCCAGAAGGATAGAGGCCGTATCCGAAGCCCGGATGCCCAGCTTGTGTTCGAGCTTGATCAGGGTACAGCCCGGCCTGGTTTTTTCCACGACAAAACTCTTAATGGCGGCCCGGCCCTTGCTTTTATCCAGGGTCGCCCAGACGACCACCGCCTCGCAACGCTGGCCGGAGGTGACAAAAATTTTCTCGCCGTTTAAGATCCACTCGTTGGTGGCCGGATCGAGTTTGGCCGTTGTCGACACCGCTGACGTATCCGAACCGCAGCCGGGCTCGGTAATGGCCATGGCGCAAAAGAGATTCCCAAAACGGGCTCTCTGTTCCGGCGTAGCCACCGCCCCGATAGCGGCATTGCCGAGACCGAAACCGGCCACGGTTTGCGGTATCATGGGATCTCCCAGGCAACTCTCTTCACTCATGATAATCGTGGCCAGCATTCCGTCGCCCGGGCCGGGTTCGGCCAGGACCGCCCCGGAGGCTTCGGCATTTTCCCTGACCCGTTTGATTTCTTCCGGCTTTAACTCCTCGTGTTCGTGATCATCATAAAAACGGGTGATGCTTCTTAAATATTCCGCGGCCTTATGCTCCAACCTTTTCGCTTTCAGCGTTTTTGGTGCTAATGAAAAATCTATCATTTTTCCCTCCCTGGGATGGAATGGTTTTCAAACCTGCTTGTTGGATGCCCGAGACCTCCGGGTCATAATTTAGCTTATCAGGGGAAGAGTATAAAACAAGGAAAAGATGGAATCAATGAGAAAAACAGGTGATAGCCGGCAGCTGAGTGTTCTCATCCGGAAAGGTCTTTTCCGGATGAGAACTATTTACCCTTTTTGGACTTGTTCTCATACATCAACCGGTCTGCGAGGGTGAGCAGGACATCTATGGAACAGGGATTATGGGGATCGAAATAAGCAATCCCCAGGCTCAGCGAAAGGGTATAGGAACGTTTGGTCCGGAGATGATGATCATGGAGAACCTGCTCCAAGCGGGTTATAAGTTTCTCGGCCGAAGTCTCAGGTCCCTGCAGGGCCAGAATAACGAATTCATCACCCCCCATGCGGGCGATGATATCCGACTCTCGAAAGGTTTCCTTGAGTATTTGTGAAGTATCCATCAAGGCCTGGTCCCCTTCTTTATGGCCGAAGCTATCATTAATTCCCTTCATATGATCCAGGTCTCCGAAAAGGAGCAGCATCTCTCTACCCATCCGTTGGGCCGTCTTCAACCCCTGTTCGGCCAAGATAAAGAAACCGCGGCGGTTATAGAGGCCGGTCAGTTCATCCTTTAGAGACAAGTTCTGGAGAGCTTCCTCGGCCTTTTTACGATCGGTGATGTCCCTCAGGAAGACTACCCACTGGTCCCCTTCAAAGGGGCAGGATTGGACGGTAACTTCGATATCAAAGATGCTTCCGTCTTTGCGGACGTGTTTCGACTCGAACCGATCCTCTCCCTCCTCCAGGACCTTCTGGATATGGGCGGCCAGGCCATCGGCAGATTCACTGGCTTCCAAATCAGGAATAAACAACCCCAGGAGTTCCTGGGTGCTGTAGCCGCTCATCCGGCAATAGGCCTCATTGACCTCCAGTAGACGGCCCTCCCCATTGACCCGCCAGAAGCCGTCCATGGCGGCCCGGAAGATGGTCCGGTACTTCTCTGCGCTTTGTCTCAGGGCCTCCTCTTTCCGCTTTTCCAGCAACTGCGATTCAAAAAGCCGGAAGGCCATATTGATGGAGGCCATGAGCACGGTCTCTTCCGAGCCCTTGACGACAAAGCCATAGGAGGTTATTCCCCCGGTTTTTTCCACCACCCGGCGATCGGCAGCCGGAGATAGAAAGATTACCGGAAGCAGGCGCTTTTCGAGAATCACCTTGGCGGCTTGAATCCCGTCCATCCCTTTTCCCAAATGGATGTCCATCAAAACCAGATCGATTTTTGGATATTTTTCAACGGCTTCTATGGCCTTTTCGCCGCTGAAAACAGCGATCACTTTGTACCCGTATTCCCTGAGGGTCAGTTTTTCGGGGAGGGCCAGGAAGGGTTCATCTTCCACGAGAAGAATAGTCTTTTTTTCATCAGGGTTCATGTCAGGCTCTTGTTAATGTTAAGAGCGCAGGACCAGTTGCCGGGCTCGCCCGTCTCCGTCCTGGAGATAAAAGATCGAGTCGATCCGGTTTTATCTCAAAAACCCATTTCAAACCGGCCGGGGATTGGAGATCTCCTGACAGAAGGACGATCCGGGGCTTCGAAGTTTTTTCCCGGCCGATCCCCTGGAATCGGATGATGATACTTTCCCGGGTAATATCCTCTGTCCTGCCGGTCCGTTATGGAGATGTTTCCCCGCGAAGGACATTCTTCAAGACCTTCTGCATGGCATTCTTCGGCAAAGCCGAGACAAATTCAACGATGGAGGGTTTCTTAAAACTGGCCAGCTTTTCCTGGCAATAGGCAATGATTTCCCGGGCTGAGGCCTGGTGTCCGGGTTTGAGGACAATCACCGCCTTGACAATCTCCCCCCAGTATTGATCCGGCAGGCCGATAACGGCCGCTTCCAATATCTTGGGATGGCTATGCAGGACATTTTCGATTTCCACGGGGTAAATGTTTTCTCCCCCGCGGATAATCATGTCTTTTTTTCGTCCCGCCAGGGTAAGGTATCCATCCTCGTCCATACTGGCCAGATCCCCGGTATGAAGCCATCCTCCCCGCAGGGTTTCTTCCGTTTCTTTCGGCTTGTTCCAATAGCCCTTCATCACCTTTTTCCCTTGGGCAACGATCTCACCGACCGTACCGGGAGGGACCTCCCGGTCCTGATCGTCCACGATGCGGACCTCGCCCTCGGGAATGGAATGCCCGATGCCGCTTAACCGGCGACCTTTTTGGGCTATCTCCTCCGGGCTTCCTTCCAACCGATGATCTTCCGGTGATAATACGGAAACGATGCCCGTAGACTCGGTCAAACCAAAAAAATTGGTAAAATCCGCTTGAAGGAGTTCTTTGGCCCGCAGAAGGAGGTTGAGGGGCATGGGAGAAGCGCCATAGCCGATATGTCTCAGGGAGCTGAGGTCTTTCTTCGGAAAGTCCGGATGGTCCAGGATGCCCTGGAGCATGGTGGGAACCAGATAGGTGCTGGCCACTTTTTCCTTTTCCACGATATCCAGGAAAATCCCCGTCTCGAACTGGGGCAGGACGACCTGGGTATCCCCGCGATAGAGGGGCAGCAGGGTGCTGATTACCCCGGCGATATGGTACATGGGGACATTCAGCAGCAGGGTTCCCTGGCCTATGGTGTAGCGGTCCGTCAGAGGGGTCTTGATATTGGCCTGGGTGATCATCGCCCCTTTGGGATAACCGGTTGTCCCACTGGTGTAGATCAGGCAGGCGGTGTCATCCTCGTCCATAGGAAGACAGGGAAAAGGATCTGCCGACTGCCGGGAAAGAAGGGCCTCGTACCCGGACCAATCGGCCGAATGTTCTCCGATGACGATATAATGTTCTATCGATGGCAGATTGGAGCGAATGTCTTTGATGAGATCGGTATAGCGATCCCCGAGAATCAGAACCCTGGGGGTGCAATTATTCAAAATATAGGAGGCTTCTTCACCACGAAACCTGAAGTTCAGATTGACGAAAATGCCGGCTGCTTTACCGACGGCATAGAGCATCTCGCAAAACTGGAAACAGTTGGTTTGAAAAACAGCTACCCGGTCGCCCGGCTTCAGGCCTATTTCCACCAGGGCCCTGGCTAAGCGGCTGGCCCGTTCCTCCATCCGGGCAAAGGTCAAGCGAAGGTCATCCTGGATGACGCAGATCTTATCCGGATTCCGTTTGCAGCTCTTTTCAATAGTCAGAGCGAAGTTCATGAAAGCTCCTTTCCTTACTCTCTGCTTAGGGGAAAAGAACGGCGGCCAGCCTCCCTTTGGTCAGGTAGTTTCCCTGGATCTTTTTTTCTTGGCGGTTTTCTGACCGCTGCCATTACTCATCCTGTTTAATACAACCGCCGTCAACCATCCTATAACAATCATTCCTAATCCAAAAATGGAATAGGATATTTGCCAGGGAATTCCACTGGTCATTACACTAAATTCTGACATTCCGCCGATACTGGCTATTAAATTTAAAGGAAGAAAAATCACGTTTATGATAGTCAGTTTTTTTAGCAGAGTGTTCATATTATTGTTTATCAAATTTCCTCTGGCGTCCATTAAACCAGCGAGAATGGTTGAATATATTTCCGCCTGCTTGTAACACTGATTACCTTCAATGATTAAATCTTCAAGAAATTCAATTTCATCCGTTGTAAAACCTATTCTTTGAGCATTATTGATCAGCCTTTTAAGAACCGTATTATTGGCATTGATAGCATCGATATAATAAACCAGACTTTCACTGAGGCTAAACATTTCAACCAGATATTTATTTTCCAGCGAAATAGTAATTTTTTCTTGAAGTTCTTTAGACATCAGATTGATGGCTTTGATATGGCCGACAAAATGACGGACCGTATAAAATAATATCTTCAGAAAGTAGTCGAACGGAGAATTAATATTTTTAAATTCTCTTCGATCATATAACTCATAATCGTCCTTTAAAATCACCATAATCTTGTTGTGAAACAAGACAATGCCAAAGGATGAAACATTTAACCGAAGCTGAGTATCCAATGAATAATTATTAGGGCGTTTCCATATTATAAACGTGTAGTTCTTCTCAAATTCAACCCGGGAAACCTCATCAGGGTCAAGGGCTGAGGATAAGGTATGCTCATCAAAATCTAAATTGGTTAAGATGCGTTGCTTTTCTTTTTCGTCCGGATTGATGTAAATATCAATTATATTATCTCCCTTATCAGAGGGGATGATTGTTTTGTCAACAATATCAAATTTTTTATACATTTTGAGACCTGATCCTTTATTTAGAAATAAATATATTTATGAATTGCGCGCAGACTATTTAATAAATGCCCCTTGGGATCACCAGGCCGTTTCGGCGGCGGCGTTTTCGCCGGCAATGCGGCCGAAGGCCAGGGCTTCCGGAAGATTGCTGCCCCCCTGGTAAAGATGACCGAAAAAGGACCCCAATTCCCCTGCTTTGTAAAGCCGGGGGATAGGCCGGCCATCCATATCCAGGGCCTGGGCCCGGCAGTTGTGCCTGGGCCCTCCCTGGGTATTGATGATACTCAGGCACAGCTCCACTCCATAAAATGGAGGTTCCTCGACAGGGGCCGTCTGTTTCGGCGACCTTCCAAAGGCGTTGACTCTTCCTTCCTTTGAATCCCGATTGTATTGATCTATGGTTTCCTGCAGGCCATTCGAATCGATGTTCAGTTTCTCTGCCAACTCCCTGATCGACTCGGCTTTGGTAATCCATCCTTTTTCAATCTCGGCCGTATTATCCCGGCTCCATTCATCCAGATTCTGCCAGGAGGCATATCCCACCTTTGAATTGGTCAGCCCATAGAGGGGGCCTCCTATTCTGAATTTCTCGTCGAAAACAGCGTAAAAGGGAATGTTGGAATATTCTGCCCGCTCATGATCAAAGTGGATAAAGGCCAGAGGTTCTTTCCGGTGGGGGAAAACCATGGACTCGTTGATGAAGTTCCTGCCATAACGATTTACGAAAAGAAAGCTGCCGCTGGATCGCCTGAAGGCCAGGGCCACCCCCAATTTCTCGGTGGGCTCTTTTAAGGCCGGACCCAACCATTCCGTACAGGTAAAATGCCAGGGGCTGGCCCCCAGTTCGGCGGCCATCTTCACTCCGTCACCGGTGTTATAAGGCGTGCCGAAAGGGTAAAGCTTCAAACCCGGGAAGTGAAAATCCCCCTGCATCTCAAAGTTATTTTCATAGCCGCCGGTGGCCAAAACCACTGCTCTTCGGGCTTTTAAAAAAATACTTTTTCCGGCTTGTTCAGCCATCACCCCGCGTATCAGACCTGTCTTTGGATCCTTGAGGATTGTTTTTGCCGGCGACTCATACAGGACCTTCAGGTTGCGTTGTCTAACCAGGTCGGACAGGCTGTTGAATAGGCTCTCCCCCAATCCGGCGGACCAGTGGTCGATACATCGGGCTCCCGGCAGGGTAGGGAAGGAAGGGGTATTTTTTTCTCGGAGTTTCAAGTCGATCCCCCACTCTTTCAACCGTTCAGGAAGCGTGGCCATGGCCTCGGCCATGGTTCGAATCAGCTCCTGGTCTGATACGGTGCCGAATGATAAGGCCCGGTAGTAAGCCATCGCCTCGACGACATTGTCGGGAAGGCGCATATTCCCCACGCTGCAGGCCGTGTTACCGCCGCCAAAAGGGGCTTTCTCAAGGATGAGGACTTCCGCTCCGCCGTCCTTGGCGGCAATGGCCGCGCAGGCTCCGGCGCCCCCATATCCGAGAACAAGCACGTCGG
>CAZSTT010000036.1:18298-21813 GCA_964609705.1 uncultured Thermodesulfobacteriota bacterium | reverse complement strand
TTATTCGCCTTTTTTTATTATTCTCTTGTCAAAGAACAATTACGACACAGTCTCGAAAGCCGGAATCCAGGCTGAAGAAACCAAGCAAACCTCTGGATACCGGATCGCGTCCGGCATGACGGAGAAAGAACAAGCCCCGAGATTAATCCAGGGCCATTTCCGGACTAAAATTATAAAAGGGCATTAAAAAGAAAACCAACCAATAGGATCCCTGTAGCCACCACCCCGATAAAGACAGCGATAAGCCGGGGTTTCAATACTTTTCTCAAAATAATCGTTTCCGGTAAAGACAGACCAATGACGGCCATCATGAAGGCCAGGACCGTGCCCAGAGCGGCCCCTTTTTCGAGCAAGGCCTGAACAATGGGGATTATTCCGGCGGCATTGGAATACATGGGGACCCCGAGGACTACGGCCAGAGGGACCGACCACCAGGCTTCCCGGCCCATGAAAGAGGCCATGAATCCTACCGGCACATAACCGTGGATAGCGGCTCCCACGGCGATGCCGGCCATGACATAGATCCAGACCTTGCCAACGATATCCTTAACGGCCTGCCAGGCATAGTCGATCCGGCCGGACCAGGTCATTTTGTCCATCATCAATGGGACACCGTTACTCCTGATTTCCAGGACCCAATCCTCAATATATCTTTCCATCCCCAGTCGGCCGATCACCCAGCCGCTGACTATGGCGATCAGCAAACCGGTGGTTAGATAGAGGGCAGCCACTTTCCAGCCGAAAAGGCCGAACAGTAATACCAGAGCGATTTCATTGATCATGGGGGCGGAAATCAAAAAAGACAGGGTGACCCCCAAAGGAACCCCGGCCTCGACAAAGCCGATGAAGAGCGGGATGGCTGAACAGGTACAAAAAGGGGTGGCAATCCCCAGCCCGGCGGCCAGCACATTGCCTACGGACTCTTTTTTCCCGGCCAGGATACCCCTGGTTTTTTCCGGGGTAAAGAAAGAGCGCAGGAGCCCTACGCCGAATACGACCAGGACCAGAAGCATCAATACCTTGGGGACATCGTAAAGAAAAAAGGCTATGGCCTCCCCCAGGTGCGTCCCTCTTCCCAAACCGAACAGGTCATAGGTCAACCATCCGGTAACCTTTGGTAATTGATGATAAATGATTAACCATACCACCAGGGTTATCGGCAGGATGACCAGTTTTTTCCTTAGATTTATTTGATTCGAATCCTCAACGGATGTTTCCATACATTCACAGGATACCTTCTCGTTCATGTCCGTTCTCCGAGTTGATTATTCCTAAGCGCCGTTTGCTTTGTTACTAAATAACTATATAGTAATATAGTTTCTGCTGTTCCGATTGTCAAGTAGAAATAGAAATAAAAATAATCCGATGCCATGACCAGGATAGCTGACGATTACCCAATAAATCCGAGAGTAGAAAATATTTTCAGGAAGCTTTGACGTGTGCGGCCTATAAGTCTAGTTTATAAGGACTTAAGTATATTTCCAGTTTATTTTTATTTTCCTGGGACAGGGCTGGACATTCCTCCACCCCTTTTATCCCTTCGGTGACCGACACGGCAAAAACCATACAGGTCGGATCTCCGCATTCCCGGCAATTGGTTTTTGGTAGCAGTTTAAGAATCGGCATGACTTGGGGCCGGGGCAGGCTATCGTAGGAGGGCTCAATTTCTTCCCGTTTTTCCCAGGCCTCGTTGATTTCTCGTTTCAGCCATTCCACAATCTTCCGGGCTTCTTCTTCGTCCTTAAGGGCATTCACTGCGATTTTGTCCCCATGGACGGTGATCAGCTTACCCTGAGACCGGAAGGTGACCGAAGGAGGGTCCTTGGTGAAGCCGAATCCGCCCAAAACCGCGTTTAGATAGGGGATGGCCGGGCTTACATCCTGATCCAGATGAGCAAAACAATGGACGGCCATGGCCCCCGGGTTGCATTTCGAATTAAAAATTTCTAATTTATAAGAATCCAATAACATAAGAGACTCCTTTGGTGATGGTTTCGCAAAAAGTCGCTAAAAGTCTTTTTTAGTCATTACGGCGAATGCCGGAATCCAGGAAATTCAACAGGTTCGAAAACCCTGGACCCCGGTTTTCACCGGGGTGACGACTTTTTGCGATTCCATTTTTTGTTACGGTTTGCAGGTCACATGGCAGACCCCGGTTGGGGTCTCCAGGGCAAAGGGAAAGTATTTTCGTTTAAACCACAGGGCCACACTGACCAGGGAGATCAGGACCGGGACTTCGACCAGAGGGCCGATAACGGCGGCAAAAGCCGCCCCGGAGTTGATGCCGAAGACCGCTACCGCCACGGCAATGGCCAGTTCAAAATTATTAGAAGAGGCGGTGAAACTCAAAGTCGTGGCCTGCTCATAGGTAGCCTTGACTTTGATGGACATATAAAAAGAGAGGAAGAACATAATGATGAAATAAATGGTCAGCGGGATGGCGATGCGGATCACATCCAGCGGTAGTTGAACGATGTATTCCCCTTTGAGCGAAAACATAACGATGATGGTAAACAGCAAAGCGATGAGGGTGATGGGGCTGATCTTGGGGATGAATTTTTCATGGTACCAGGTTTTGTCTTTGATCTTGATCAGGGTGAAGCGGGTAATGATCCCGGCAATGAAAGGGATGCCCAGGTAAATAAAGACGCTTTTAGCGATCTGACCGATGGAGATATCGACTACCGTGCCTTTTAAACCGAACCAGCCCGGCAGGATGGTGATGAAGATATAAGCGTAGAGTGAGAAAAAAAGGACCTGAAAAATGGAATTAAAGGCCACCAGTCCGGCACAATATTCGGTATCCCCCGAGGCCAATTCGTTCCAGACAATGACCATGGCGATGCAGCGGGCCAAACCGATCATGATCAAACCGACCATGTATTCCGGATACCCGGCCAGAAAGAGGATGGCCAGGAAAAACATCAGGATGGGGCCGATGACCCAGTTCTGGATTAAGGAAAGTGTCAATACTTTATAATTTTTAAATACTTCTCCAAGTTCTTCATATTTGACCTTGGCCAAGGGAGGGTACATCATCAGGATCAGGCCGATGGCAATGGGGATATTGGTGGTGTCCACCTGGAAGAGGTTCCAGAATCCGACCACCTGGGGAAATAGATACCCGGATCCTACGCCCACCAGCATGGCCAAGAAGATCCACAAGGTCAGAAACCGGTCCAGGAAAGAGAGTTTTTTGGGGACTTGCTCATTCATGGGATACTTCTCCTTGGATTATTTTTAATCAGCCGTTTTCCATAAGTTTGCACTTTGCATTTTCAAACTCCGGCTTTTCCGGGTTAGGGTTTAAGGAAATATTCGATTTGTTCCTTTATCAAGGTTTCCGGGAGGATTTTTGAGAATCGACCATCCTCAGAGACATAAAACCGTCAGCCCAAACCGGTTTGGGAAAGATTGCGGGCCGAAGGCTCCAGATCTGTCCCATTGATCCTGATGGTTGGAGAACCGAGAAAATTATTTTGTCGGGCTTCTTTTTCATCGGAAATTAATATTTC
>CAZSTT010000036.1:11449-18198 GCA_964609705.1 uncultured Thermodesulfobacteriota bacterium | reverse complement strand
TTTGTATGTGTTCATAATTCGGCGAGGAGCCAGATGGCCGAGGCCCTGCTGAATACCATGGCCGGTGACCGCTTTGAGGCGGAAAGCGCCGGGCTGGAGCCGGGGCAGTTGAACTCCCTGGCTGTAGAGGTCATGAAGGAAATCGGTATCGATATTTCCGGAAATCAGACCAAGAGCGCTTTTGATTTTATTAAGGAAGGGAAACTCTACACCCACGTGATTACGGTTTGTGATGAAACCAGTGCCGAACAGTGCCCTTATTTCCCGGGGATCACCAGCCGGCTCCATTGGAGTTTTGCCGATCCTTCCACCTT
The DNA here is from genome assembly GCA_964609705.1 of uncultured Thermodesulfobacteriota bacterium. GTDB lineage: Bacteria > Desulfobacterota > RBG-13-43-22 > RBG-13-43-22 > RBG-13-43-22 > RBG-13-43-22. Next base: position 17,884 of record CAZSTT010000036.1, on the reverse strand, counting down.
TACAGGGACCTGGGAAGAAAAATTGGAAAAGACCAGACAGGTCCGGGAGGCCATAACGGAAAAAATTAAAACTTGGCTTAAAGAACTCGGAAATTGAAAAGGCCATAAGTGTTTTAAATTTTTCCTTAGAGGGGGTGGAATCCTTCGAAGATGTGGTCTTGCCATAGGGATTCTAATGCCCCGGGAAAGTGATCTGCTCCTGGGATTTTTTCCTTTCCAAAGGCAATGTCCACCCCCGTGGCCAACCGCTTCACCTGAAGACCTTCGCTCTATATTTCTTCTTGATCCTTTTTTATTCTTATTTTATACTCTATCCATTAAAAAGACACGTTATCAAATAGTTAACCAGAAATCCCAAACCCGGAAAATGACATGAAAACAGATTCTTTATTAATACATGGAGAGGCTCTATTTGATGCAGTGTTGAACACCGTCAGTGATGCCGTCACTGTAATCGACAAAGATTTGAAAGTAATATTCCAGAACGAGGCCGTCCAACAGATATACGGGATCAAAATCGATGAGAAGTGCTATGAGGCGTACCGTGGGCGCAAAGAACCTTGCGAAAATTGTATCATCCTGGATGTCATAAAGGACGGAAAACCCAAAAGAGCGCTTAGGGATATTCAACTGCCGGACGGCAACATTCTTTGGATGGAGGTTTTTTCAGGACCCTTCAAGGATAAGGAAGGTAAGATCATCGGTGCCGTAGAGGTTGTTCGCAACGTAACGGACCAAATTCGGCTATCCGAGGAGTGCGTCACACTCCGGCGGGAAATGGAACGCCAGGCCCAGTTTAATAACATCGTCACCCAGTCCAAAAGGATGAAAGCGATCTTTCGACTCATTGAAAGGGTAGCTTCAACCATGAGTTCGGTGTTAATTACCGGAGAATCCGGAACCGGAAAGGAACTTATTGCACGGGCTATTGTTTTCAACTCCGATAGAAGGGATAAGCCTTTTGTGACGGTCAATTGCGGGGCCATCCCGGAAACCCTGCTGGAGTCGGAATTGTTCGGCCATGTGCGCGGAGCCTTTACGGGGGCCATTAAGGATCACCGGGGTCTGATAGAGACCGCTGATGGTGGAACCCTTTTCCTGGATGAAGTCGGAGAGATTCCCTTGTCGGTTCAAGTCAAACTTCTTCGCTTTCTTCAAGAAGGGGAAACCCGCCGAGTCGGGGAAACGAAGGTCCGAAAATTTGATGTCCGGATCATCTCGGCCACAAACCGTAATCTGGAAGAGGCCATCCGTGATGGGGTATTCCGTGAAGATCTATTCTTCCGTTTGAACGTGATCCCCATCTTTCTGCCCCCACTCCGTGAAAGAAAAGAGGATATCCCTCCGGTGGCCAATCACCTTCTTCAGCGTCTTTGTGATGCACATTCCCGCAATGTGACGGGGATCTCATCCCAAACCCTCAGGGTTTTCATGACCTACCCCTGGCCCGGAAACGTGAGAGAGATGGAAAATGTGATTGAATATGCCTTGCACCTCACTGATGAGGGGAATCCCATAGGCCCGGAACAGCTTCCACCAAAGCTGTTGGCTAAAGCAGAGGCCTCCTGGAGGCCCCGGGATTTTGTTTCCATTGAAGAATATACCAAACAGTCTATCCTGGTCCTGCAGAACGATCATTCCGAAGATAAAATCGCAGAGATTCTTGGTATCAGTCGGAAGAACTTGTGGGAGAAACGAAAACGATGGGATCTTACCCGGCTGGAAAAAGACGTGTGATTCAATCCTAAGAACCTTCCCTTCCATTGACCTTTAATCATTTTTCTATTTGAGGAGCCATTTTTCTCTCTTCTCATCTCTTGCCCCAGTCTGTTACCAATGGTAATGCCTAACGCTTTATCTCATTACGAAAAGTAACCAACTCCTCTCTCCATTTTTTCTTTCGTCCAATTGTCATCATTTTAAGTTTCATATTTTCAGTAAGTTATCAGGTGCTTTCCTGGCCGATTCACCATTTTCTTCTCATGGCACGTTATCTGCTCTTTAGAGTTGTAAAATCAAGAAGGGAGACAATGCCAATGGCTGAAAAAGAGGAAAACAAAAAAGGATTCAGCACCTGCCTGGAGGACATTCCCTTTGCAGAGATGATGCAAAAGATGATGGGCCAAAAGGGAGTCGGTTCACTGTGTACAGAAATGATGAAAAAAGCCAGGGAGAAGAAGGGGGATGGGTGTAACTTCTCTTGCGCAGAGATGATGGGTCACCTGATGAAAGGATGCTGCGGTATCGCAGAGGAAATCAAAGAATCCAAGAAGGAGGAAGATCATGTCGGAGATAAATAATATTCAGGAGATTAAAACCGCTCAAAGTAAAAAACTTGAACGAAGATTGGACGCGTTTGGCTGGGGTTTGTTTTTTATCTGGATAGGGATAGCCTTCCTGGCCGATGTGGGCTGGGGGGTGGGTTTTTTGGGTGTAGGAGTAATCATACTGGGGACAATGGTGACCAGGGAATATCTATCCGACTCTACCTGCTCCAAGCCGACCAATGAAAGCTGTTGAAACAATTTTATATCATCTAACTATTTTATCAATTCAATGTCAACACCCAACCGAAAAATTGGTTTGGGTGTTGACCCTGAGGAGAAAAAAATGCTTCTATTTGATCAAAGGATACTCGGAGTAATGATATTGTCCTTATTGGGTGTACTGGTTGCTGTCAAACGAATGGCCACCGGCTCGATTTTGGACAGACCCCAAGGCAACTTTCTGATCCAGCTCGTCAACAGCGTCAATCTCTTCTTTCTGTTAATTGTGAATCCTCTGGCGGCACTATTATTGATCACACGTCGAATGGAGATAATCTCCCCTACCCGCTTGCCCATTGATGAACCTTGGATAGTGCTGGTTTTGGAGATTATAGGGCTGGTCCTGTATGTGGTAGGCTATCTCCTCATGGCCCGGGCCTTGATAACCTTAGGGCGCAATTACCAATTAGGAGGAAGCGCTCCTCGATCTGAAGATAAGATGATTATCGATGGCCCCTATAAACTGGTCAGGCATCCCATGTACTCAGCTGCCTTAAGTATTTCCCTGGGATTGGCCTGTCTGACACAATCAGGGGCCTTCGTTTTCGTGTTTATCATCTATTTTTTGTTGATTATCCCACTCATTCCGTTGGAGGAAGACGGATTGCGGAAAGCTTATGGAGAGCAATATACCGCTTACCGGCAAAAAGCGAAAAAACTCGTTCCCTTTATTTACTGATCCATCGATTTCATCGACATTAACGGGAGGAGGGTTTCTGGCCCTAGGTGATGATCGGTATCGGAGTGTTCTCATCCGGAAAGGTCTTTTCCGGATGAGAACTAATTAATCGTCAAGGAATATTAATCCTCTTTTAATAATAGGACGATACAGTTAAGAAAATAAAAGAGAAGCCCGGCTGTGAGCAGATAAAAAGTATTTTCGTTTTCAATGGCAGCGAGTCTCTGCTGGAATTTCCCTATCCAGGGAAGCATGATCTCAGAAGCAAACAAAGAGGCTTCCCCCAAAATGCGGGCATCCTTTTCAGTCCACCCTTTTTCCAGCAGAAAATAGAGATATTCCAATTCAATGGACAAGTGGTCCGGCGGTTCTCCGATATCCTCCGCCAGGGACAAACCTTTGGAGGCGAAACGTTCCCTCATGTCCAGGGCAGGCTCCCCCATCATAGGGGCTGTTTCGGGGGAATTTCCGCCGGCATAACAGGAGGCATAAAGCGGGGTGATGCCTTTGTGGTTGCTGATGAACAGGCGGACATAGGTCTCTTCCAGATCGGCACAGAGGGCTTCAACATCAGGAAAAATCTTTACCCACCCTTTGATTTTTTCAAGAGCTGAGGCTGAAGAAAGGTCCAGAAGGAGGGTTATCTTTTCAAAAGGGATCCAAAAGGATCCCGACAGTATTTCAGAGCATTTTTGAGGATCAGGTCCCCAGAAGATATCGCTTAGCCTTCTAATCCCTTCCAATAGGGCCTGCTTTTTATCCTCCCTCGGAATCAAAATCATCCTCCTTTGAGTTGGTGGCGTCGCAGGGGCAGGCGCAGAAAAAATCAACCGGGCCTTGGGGGGGCGGCTGCAGTCGACTGTTTAAATTTGTTGACTCATTGAAAGCAGTTTACTAACCGTATTCCGATTTCTGGCCGTTGCCGGAACTCCCAAACCTTGTTCGACTTTTGCCGCCAATGGGGATCGCCCGATCCCGTTCGGCGCATAGAGATAAAATATATTTTTGATGAGTTTGAATTCTTCGGAATTTGATTTCAAGGAAGCAAGTCTTTCCATATCCGGAGTCCTGGGAAGGGAATCCAAGAAAAAGAAATGTAATGTTTTTCCTTCGGTTGTCTGAAATGGATTGTTTCCAATCGCCTCTTGCAGATCGGCTGATTCCAGAAGGATGATCTTCGGCTCAAATCCATAGCGTTCCCGAATTATTAGACTGATTTCTTCTGCTATTTTATTGCGGTGTCCTTTCTTGGTTTGGAATATCGCATTCCCGCTCTGAATATAAGTCCTGATTTTCTCCAAACCCAATTCTTTAAGAATTTCCACAAGGCCCTTCATGGGCAGGATATTCTTCCCCCCTACATTAATACCTCTAAAAAGAGCGATGTAGGTCGTCTGGTCCGGCCTCTTTAATACCATGTTGTGACTTTTGCTTTGCTGAAGGGTACCGCTTCATTATCGATGTGGTTTGGCGTTCCAGATGGCCAGCGCATCCGGAGAACCCTGAGCACGGATGTCGTTGTCGGTCAGTATCCCCTCGGTAGCGGCCAGCATTTCCTTCCGAGGGAAAATCATGGTTTCCCCGCCATGACGGGTGAATTCAAACTTGATAAACTCCACCCGGCTGTCCCGCAATATCTCTATTAAATGACGGAGATTTTTAACCGGAATATCATTGACTTTTTTTACGACCCCAAAGGCCGGATTGCCATACCCCTTAGACAGCTTATGGGGAAGAAAAGGAGAAGCGACTACCACCAGCCCCTCGCCCTCGAAGGACGGGGGATCCCCGAGCCGGGTTGCCAGCGGGCTCCCGGCAGCGCTGAGCATGGTGAGATAGTTGTTTTTGCCGGAGCTGAGTACGGATAAAAACTCGGCGGTGACGCCGCTCAGGACGAGTGGTCCATAAATGAAATAAGATGGGTAGGCGCCTTGCAGGCTCGGAACCAGCAGGGGACGGGTGGGGGTGACGGGAACGTCGATCGACATCGGCTGACCGTTACGAAGTACCAGAAGATCAATCTTTCCTTTCTTGGCCATCTTTTGAATCAGATACTGGAAGCGGACCCGTAAGTTGGAGTCGGCCTTTACCATGCCCTGATTGTCGATCCGGATATCGCCGATCTTCATGACTACGTCCCATTCTTTCAGCGGGGAAGCTGAACCCGCACCGAATGGCTGGTGGACAACAATGCCTTCTACGGTCTTGTCCAGTTTAAGGAAGGAACGGAGGGCTGTGTTTTCGAGGGTCTGGAACTCGTCAAACAAGGCCGGTTTACCGTCAACCCTTCCGTCCGCGATATCCTGGAGAAAGAGATCGATCTCCTCGCAGGGGATGATATAGCCGATGTTCTGGGCGCCTCCAAGATGGCTGAAGACCAGACCGATCATCTTGCCCCCGGCTACGGCCGGTCCGCCGCTGTTGCCGGGGTTGATAGCCGCATCGATCTGGATCCGAAGACCGGATACCTGATATTTGTAGCCGGCGAATTCGATGCGGGAGACGATCCCCTTGGTGATGGAAAGGCTGGATCCTCCCGTAGGGTAACCATAGGCCATTACCGCCTCTGCGATCTGCGGCAGGGTATTGATGCGTTCCAGCTTTGGATGGGTGTCGAAGAATGTTTCATCTTCCATCTTAAGGAGGGCAAGGTCGATGCCCGGAGCGGCTGCCTCGACTGTGGCCGAGATCCTGTTACTGGCCTGATGCGCTTGTACCTGCACCTGACTGGCGTAGAGTATGACATGGGCGTTCGTCAAGATCCGTTTGCCCTCGATGATGACGCCGCTGCCCGTAACCTCCTGGGGAGGCTGCTTGGTCCATGGTCTGAAAGGGTCCGGATATCGGACGGTGGCGAATATCTTGACCACGGTGTTCTGGACCGGGTCCATCGAGCCGGTGATCGGTTGCTCCGCCGCGTTCGCCGCCTGGACCACAGGGCCCGTTATCATGAGGATCAGGGTGACGACCAGACTCATCAGTCCGTCGCGCAGGGTGGGAAAGAGGGATTTCTGCTCGGAAATGTGTAATTTTTTCATGCCGCAAGTATAGCGCAATAGGGGGGGCAGGTCAACTAACACGATGGCGCCCGTTTTATTCTTATGGTCTTCAAGGTTGTTCAATTCGATATCTCCGGTGGACACGGGAAAACAAACTCTACAGGAAATTAATTCTTCCGTTTTTCTCTCATTCGTAGTATCTTATTCTTTT
>CAZSTT010000036.1:7413-11349 GCA_964609705.1 uncultured Thermodesulfobacteriota bacterium | reverse complement strand
AAGGTCTGGCAGGTGGCCGAAGTGATAATGATAGAACTGCTGGACACAACGGCTCATCGAATTTTGGAGCCGGAATTGGGTTTCAAGCTGTTACAACCATAAAAACCAGGATTCGAGGGGTCCAGGATTCAAGGGGCCAAGTGAAAAACGTGGAAGTAAAACCCCTCGAACCCTTGACTCCTCGAATCCTTGAACCCTTTTAAATATTATGAAACAAATACGCAATTTCAGTATTATCGCCCATATCGATCACGGTAAATCCACTCTGGCCGACCGTTTGATTCAATACGCCGGACTGGTTGATCAACGTCAATTCCGCGACCAGATCCTGGATACCATGGACATCGAACGGGAACGGGGTATCACCATCAAAAGCAACACGGTTACCCTTCCCTATACCAACCGAAAGGGAGAAGAATTCGATCTGAACCTGATCGACACCCCGGGGCATGTGGATTTTTCCTATGAGGTCTCCCGGGCTCTGGCATCCTGCGAAGGGGTTCTACTTTTAATTGATGCCGCTCAGGGGGTGCAGGCTCAAACTCTGGCCAATATGTATGCCGCCGTGGAACAGGATTTGACCATCATCCCGGTCATTAACAAGATTGATCTGCCTTCGGCCGATATCGAGCGGGTCAAAGAAGAGATTGAAATCGATCTGGGACTGGATTCCGATTCAGCCCTCCTTTGTTCGGCCAAGGAAGGGATCGGGATCGAGGATATCCTGGAAGCCATCACCGAGCGGATACCCCCGCCTAAAGGAGATAAAGATGCTCCCTTGACGGCCCTGATCTTTGATGCCCATTACGATCCCTTTCGCGGGACCGTGGTCAGTTGCCGGGTTTTTAACGGATCCGTTCGCCCGGGGGACACCATCCGCCTGATGTTTTTTGGAGCCACCTACCTGGTGGAAGAGGTGGGGTTATTTAGGCTGACTCGGGAACCTCGAAAAGAACTTTCGGCCGGCGAGGTGGGGTATCTGATTGCCGGGATCAAAACCGTCAGCGACACCCGTATCGGAGACACCATTACCCTGGACAACAACCCGGCCTCGTCCCCCCTGCATGGGTTCAAGGAAGTCAAGCCGGTGGTCTTTTCCTCCATCTATCCCATCTCCTCCGAGGATTATCAGTCTCTGGCCGAGGCCCTGGAAAAATACAAGCTCAATGACGCCGCCCTGGTCTATCAAAAAGATTCCTCGGCGGCCCTGGGCCAGGGATTTCGCTGCGGCTTCCTGGGGTTGCTGCACCTGGAAATCGTCCAGGAACGTTTGGAAAGGGAATACAACCAGTCCATCATTATGACCGTGCCCAGCGTCCAGTACCGCTATCATCTCAAGGACGGGGAGACGGTTGTGGTCGATAACCCCCAGTATTATCCCGACCCCATGACCATAGATTACTCCGAGGAGCCTTTTATCCGGGCCACCATCATGATCCCCGATTCCTATCTGGGTAATATCATGACCCTCTGCCGGGAGCGCCGGGGAACCAACCCCCAGATGCATTACCCCACACCCGGCCGAGTGGAACTCAAATATGACCTGCCCCTGGCCGAGGTCATTTATGATTTTTATGACAAGCTGAAAAGTCTGACCCGGGGCTACGGCTCCTTTGATTATGAAATGATCGGCTATCAGACCAGCGATCTGGTAAAACTGGATATCCTGGTCAATGGCGAGAAAGTGGATGCCCTTTCTCTGATGGTCCATCGGGACCGGGCCCGGGCCCGGGCAGTCCAGATTTGTGATCGGTTGAAGGATGAAATCCCCCGGCAAATGTTCAAGATTCCCATCCAGGGGGCCATCGGCGGGGCCATTATCGCCCGTTCGACCATCTCCGCCTTTCGGAAAGATGTTACCGCCAAATGTTACGGGGGGGATATCACTAGAAAGCGCAAACTCCTGGAGAAGCAGAAAAAAGGGAAACAGCGGATGAAGATGGTCGGCTCGGTGGAAATCCCCCAAGGCGCCTTTGTGGCTGTCTTAAAATCGGATACGGATTGATTAACATGCCGAATCTGGTTCATTTTCTTCATACTCCTTATTCCATAAGGAAAGAATAGTGGTTTTTCAAAAAAGCCTTTCATTCACTTAAAAATAGGTTTTTCTCCCCTTATAATAAGTTTTTCGCTTTATTGCCTTTAAAAATCATTTTTCGTTATTATAATTAGTTCTCATCCGGAAAATATTTTCCGGATGAGAACACTCCGATACCGGCTATCATTTATGGCCAGAAACCTCCCGCTCGGCTTAGCCGAGCTTCTGTTAAGGTCGATGAAATCGACCGATTGAAAAAGGGTTTCTGGCGAGTGCTTCGTCCGGAAATCCAGGTGTTTCCATCCGGAAATATCAATTTCCGGATGGAAACTAATTAGAAAATTAACAGAATATTTGGAGAGGATTTATTGGGAAGTGCACCACCCAATAAAGTCTTGCGACCTGTTAATGCCGATCAAGATAAACCGTCATGCCACGCTTTTGGTGGCGTGACATCACGAACTATGAAAATAGGGCTGGGTTTGGATAACCGCGAATCCTATTTTCGCACTAAGTAAATTTATCCAATAAATTAGGAGGATATAATGGCTTTAAAAAAAAGTATTTTATTTGTTTTTGTTTTAGCGGTCAGTTCTTTTTTCTATTATCCCCTGCAGGCCCAAAGCCCTGAAGCATCAAAATCAAAGCATAGCCATGGCATGCCAACTTCTCCCGGGACCGAAAATAAAACGCTCTTTCCAACCATGCCCCAGCCGGGTAAAAAAGTGTCCCTGCCCGACGGCCATTACTTTATCTATGGCTTTGATAAAAAACCCAAACTGGGCACCTTGATTATCAAGGTCGAGATTTTTTCCAAAGAGGGCATTAAAGACACTTCGTTCGAGATTAAGGCCGATTCCGGAATGCCCTCCATGAAAGGAGCCCATGAAACCGGCGGCCAGCTCTTTACCCTTTCCAAAAAAGGAGATTATCTCCTGCCGATCAACATCGTCATGCCCGGCGATTGGGAAATCAAGCTGACCTTCTCCAAAGGGGGCAAGGTCATTTTCCGAGGGAGTCATCAATTCGATGTGTAAGCGACTATTTTTAATCTTGGGTTTGTTGCTTTTAGGTCTTCCCGATTGGGCTCAAGCCGCCGATCATTTGCTTTATTTCGAAGCCCAGGGGATCGCCGGTTATTCCTCCCAATTGGAAAAACCGATCTATTATTCCATGAACCCTGATGCGGAGATGCAGAAACCCAGCCTGGGCTTTGATTATCTCAAGCGATTCTCCGGTGAGTCGGGCGATTGGGGCACTTTTGCCCTTCAAGGCCGTCTGGCCCTGACGGAAAGGGGAGAGGAAGGCTCTAAAGACTTCAAATTCGAGCCGCAGATCTACAATGCCTATTTTAAAGTAAAAACCCCGGGGCCTTATGTCTGGCTCGGCCATAATCGCCCGGCCTTCGGCCTTTCCTCCTATTTTGACAGCCATGGCCTGATCTTGAGGACCCTGGCCATACAAGGATTCGGCTATGACCGTGACTGGGGGGCGGGGCTCTATAAAGATTTTTCCTGGGGGGATTTTTCGGCCAGCGTAACCACCGGTTCGGGGATGCCGGTTGAATTCAAAGGCAATTATATGGGCGCGGCCCGTATTTCCTATGGGGTGCTAAGCCATGATAACTTTAATGTCGGTTTTTCCCTGGGTTACGGCAATACCTTGGACACCATGGGCTACAAAGTCAGAGACCCGGAGCCCCGGCCGATGCGGCTGGCCAGTGCCGATCTGACTGTTTTGCGAAATAACTTGGAACACCGGTTCGACTTATTGGCCGGGGACTGGCTGGGAAATAATACCTATGCCCTGCTTTACCGTATCGGGATGAACCTGGATCCGGAAAACCGGTATAAGATAGAAGCGCAGCCGGCCTACTGGAAGTTTGGTGATGAAAAGAC
>CAZSTT010000036.1:0-7313 GCA_964609705.1 uncultured Thermodesulfobacteriota bacterium | reverse complement strand
ACCGGTATAAGATAGAAGCGCAGCCGGCCTACTGGAAGTTTGGTGATGAAAAGACTTTTCAAATGTCATTTTGCCTCTCCAGCCAGGTGACCTCGAATTTGACGGTCCGCCTGGGGTATACTTACGACAGCAATACCTTAGACAACCGGGTTATGTTGCAGCTCTATTACTACCGGTCGATATTATAAAATTCATTCCCTAGCCCCCAGGGGCATGGAGAGTTTTGAAAAATGTTCAGTTTTGTTCAAGATCAAGGAAGAGGAAGATTTTGACCACAGAATACATTTAGTTTTTCGAGGATTAAAATTTGAGTCTGACGCCGAGCTTGGGCAAAAGAGGATGTTTTTCAAAGCCCTCACTTTATTAAAAAAAGCAAAGGAACTCTTTATAATGAAAAAGATTATTTTTACCCTTCTTTTCCTTCTGGCGGGATTCAAGGCCGCCTTCGGCGCAGTGGGATGCGATTTGAATGATCCCGACCGCGACGTGGCCAGGCTCTTCCCGGAATCCACCGGCTATAAAACCATCTACACCTCGGTGGTGCAGAAAGGGGGAGAGAAACTGTTGGCCAGGATTGAAACCAGGCTGGGAGACAAATTCCATGGTATTTATGAGACGATCGATGTGCCCTATACGGTTTATGAAATATTCTCTGGTAAAAAGAAGATCGGTACCATACACGGGGTGAATCAAAAAGGCCAATTCGGAGGTATTCAGGTCTTTCTGGTCCTTGATCTCGATGGCCGGATCCGGGGGTTTTATATCCAGAAGATGACCAGCCAGTATGCCGGAAAATTAAGGGATGCCAAATTCGGAAAACAATTTGTAGGCCTGACCCTCAAGGATTTCGAGCCCTATGACGTTATCTCCGGAAAGGCCTCCGGCAAGGTCGAAGCCGTAAAAAATCCGGCCCCGGAGGCCGAGTCCGACTTCAGGGCCGCCTTAAGGGCTACGAAAAAAAATATGATCCTTTTGGATGAATTCGGCTATTTTCAACAACCAGGAGGTCCTCAAAAATGATTACCCCCTTTCAAGTGGCTTACAAAAATCTGCTACGGAAAAGGGTCCGAAGCCTGTTAACCCTGATCGGCATCGCCCTTTCCGCCTGGGTCCTGGTAAGCCTGCTGGGATTCAATCACGGTTATGAAACCGCCCTCAATAAAGATATAGACAATATGGGTTTTCAGTTGATGATTATGGCCAAGGGTTGTCCCTATGAAGCGGCCACCCTGATGCTCAAGGGTGGGACCGGACTGAAGTATATGAAGGAGTCCATCGAGAAGGACGTGGCCAAAGAGCCGGAAGTGGACAAGACCACTCCGATCATGATGTCGGCTGTCTTCGACCCCAACAAAGGGGAGAGCGGGGGCATAGCCGGCTACTTTGGGGTGGAAGCAAAAAGTTTCAGCGAGATGAAGCCCTTTCTCAAGTTTAAACAGGGAAAATGGTTTAGTGATGATAATAGTCATGAGGCGGTTTTGGGTTATGAAGCGGCCGAACTGGAACAACGCGAAGTGGGGGACATGATCCTCATGCCGGAGAAAAATATCCAGTTCAAGGTGGTCGGCATCCTGGAGCGGACCGGCACGCAGGATGACGGAACCATCTTTGTGCCCCTCAAAACCCTGCAGAAGATCTTCAACAAACCTGATGAAATTACCACTATCGGGATCAAGGTGAAAAAAGGGGTCAACAGCGCCCGCCTGGAGGAAAAGCTGTTTCAACTCCCGGATGTTCAAATTGTCAGTCTGGCCTAGGTGAAAGATACCATCATGAAGCTTATTTCCACGGCCAAAGTCATGGTGCTTTCCATAGCCTTCATCGCCGTTCTGATCGCCATGGTCGGAGTCATCAATACCATCCTGACCTCGGTCTGGGAGAGGTTCCAGGAGATCGGCATCCTCAAGACCATCGGGGCTATGCCCTGGGACATATTCAAGTTGATATGGACCGAGACCCTCATTCTGTGCCTGACCGGAGGCGTCCTGGGCATTATTCTGGCCTTGATTCTGGCAAGGGTAACGGACGTGGTTATCCGCTATATCCTGCCCTACGCTCCAGGCGGCGGTCTGGTAATCATCGACTGGAAGCTGATTTTGATCACCCTGGCCGGTATCCTTGGTCTCGGTTTGGTCAGCGGTATTTACCCGGCCTGGAAGGCCGGGAGGATCAGACCGCTGGAGGCTATCCGAAGGGAGGTGGCCTGATGAATGGCAATAGATTATCTTTAGAAGCAAAAAAATTGACCAAGATCTATTCCAGGGGAGCTGAGGAGATCATCTCTGTTAATGAGGTTTCTCTGCAGATTGCCAAGGGGGATTTCCTCTCTATCATCGGGCCTTCAGGGTCCGGTAAGACGACGCTGATTAATCTTCTGGGCTGCCTGGATAATCCGACCTCCGGAGAACTTTATCTCGGTGACCGGGAGATTTTCGGCCAGAGGAAACGCCTGTCGGAAGGGGAGTTGACCAAGATCCGAAGGGAAATATACGGATATATTTTCCAAAATTTCTATTTGATCCCTACCTTGACGGTCCTGGAAAATGTGCTTTTGCCCTTGACCTTCTTCCATAAACCCGGCACGGAGGATGAAGCGATCCAGATTCTGAGTCTGCTGGGGATGGAACACCGCAAAAACCACCTTCCGGGTCAAATTTCTGGTGGGGAGATGCAGCGGGTAGCCATAGCCAGGGCTATGGTCAATAAACCGGAAATAATCCTAGCTGATGAGCCGACCGGAAACCTGGATACCAAAAGATCGACTGAAATTGTTGAAGTCCTCAAGGAGCTCAATAAAACGAAGGGACTGACCGTCATTATGGTCACCCATAATCTGGAGTTGGCCCGGGAGGCGGACCGGATGTTTGAGATGCGGGACGGTCATATTTCTGAACTGGAAAGTTAGAATTTATTGATTGTCTCAAAATAATATTAACATCACTCAAAGCAGGTGAGGGTGTATTTTATGGAATCATTGACTTTAGGGTGTCGTCTTTTCTAATCTTGATTTGAAGATGTCAGACTCAAAAAACCGACCGAGAATCGGGGTAGGCGTCATTATCCTCAACCACGAAGGAAAGGTCCTGATTGGTAAAAGAACAGGCAGTCACGCCCCTTATTATTCCCTTCCCGGAGGCAATCTTGACCTGGGGGAATCATTCGAGGAGGGCGCATCCCGGGAAATCAAAGAAGAGACGGATCTTGATATAAAAAACCCGGAGGTTATCGCGGTCACTAATAATTTAGAGACCTATCGCGACGAGGGGTACCATTATGCTTCTATTATTTTGCTGGTCCGGAATTTTTCCGGCGAACTGAAAAACAGGGAGCCGGAAAAATGTGCCGGTTGGTTGTGGGCAGACCCCAAGAACTTGCCAAGACCGCTCTTTGAGGCCAGTCGCCTGGCCATTGCCTGTTACCTTGAAAAAATATTCTACAAAAAATTCGAGTAGACTAGTTTAACAACTTTGTTTTAAACCGTCATGCCCGCTGCTGAAACTAAAATGACAGGCGATATCCCCTCCGGCCTTTACCTTCATGTCCCCTTTTGCCAAAGCAAATGCCCCTACTGTGATTTTTATTCTCATACGGATCATTCTCTGATACCTCGCTGGTTGAATGCCCTGGTAAAGGAAACCGGATTTTATAAAGACCTATTTCCCGTCCTGGATACCCTTTACCTGGGAGGGGGCAGCCCGTCCGTTCTTTCCGAACCGCAAATCGAGAACCTGTTAGAACTTATCCGGGAACGGTTTCATTTAGAGGCTGATTCGGAGATTACCATCGAGGTCAATCCCAATGATCTGAATCCCTCGAAATTAAAAACCTATCGCGATTTAGGTATCAATCGGATCAGTCTGGGGGTTCAATCCTTTAATTCCCGGGAGTTGCTTTTTCTGCGAAGGCGCCATACCACCGAAGAGGCCTTGAAAGCCCTGGAAGAGATTCGGGGAGCCGGCTTCGCCAATCTTGGGATAGACCTGATCTATGGCCTTCCGGAGCAAACGAAAGAGGAATGGCTGGGCACCTTGGAAAAGGCCTTGACTTTCCACCCCGAACACCTGTCCTGTTATCAATTGACCATTGCCAAGGGGACTTTATTCTGGAGTATGAAAGAAAAAGGGCGGCTTCAACCGATCAGTGAAACCGATGAAGAAGCCTTTTTCCTGGCCACCTCCCGGTTTCTGGAAGGCCACGGCTATCTTCATTACGAGATTTCCAATTTTGCCCGGGAAGAACAATTTTTTTCCAGGCATAACCAAAAATACTGGCAGCGCAAACCCTGCCTGGGTCTGGGGCCATCGGCCCATTCCTTTCAGGGGAACCATCGATGGTGGAATGTCCCTTCACTTAACTCATACTGCCGGGCATTGGAGGAAGGGAAACTCCCGATAGAAGGACAGGAAGAATTGACTCAAGAGCAGGTTCAACTGGAATTAATCAGCCTGGGTTTAAGGACCCGGACCGGATTGGATCTTACTCAGTTAGGGGACAAGCGGACCCTGGAAAAAATTTTGCCAAAATTGATCGAAAACGGATGGGTGAGGGTGTTCGGTAACCACCTTGTCCCGACCTTAAAGGGTTTTCTGGTGGCTGACCGCCTGCCTTTATTGTTTTAAGAAGACAGGGGGCAAGGATTCAAGGATTCGAGGGTTCAGCCGCTCGACTCGTGAGCTTTTAAATAGGTTCCCGGACGGGAACCGTCGGGTTTTACAGTCCGAGCCTTTCCCTTGAAACCTGGACTCCCAGAACCCTTGACCCCTTAGAATAATTTTAATGCTTAAGACTTCCCCCAAGCGATATAAACCGCCATGCCCCGCCTTTTGGGGCGTGGCACCACGAAACATGAAGATAGGCTGGATCAACGAATCGCGTCGAAATCTATTTTCGTGTTAAAGATTATTTGATTATGGACCAAAACAGTCCGATAGAATATCCCCTTGACGGCATCCTGGACCTCCACACCTTTCGGCCCAAGGAGATCAAGGACCTTATTCCCGAATATCTGTCGGCCTGCCGTGAGCGGGGAATCTTTCAGGTCCGTATCATTCATGGGAAAGGCTGCGGGGCCTTAAGACGAACCGTCCAGGCTATCCTCCAAAAAAGCCCGGGAATAATTTCTTTTCAGTCGGCAGGTGAAGAGGCAGGGGGATGGGGGGCGACTTTAGTAACCTTAAAACCCTGATCTATTAAAATTGTCCCGGCCCTGTCCGATTTGACGGGACAGGTCATAATAGGTCGAAGGAAAAACATCCCAGCCAATAACCATAATCGCCATTGTACTCCCCAGGCCGCCTCTCTCGGCTATGGAGAAGGCGGCCTGGAAGGGAACATCAGCCTTTATCTGCCTGAGCGCTTAGATTCAAGTTCGTTCTGTCAGGGAGTCCTGACTCCCGAAAACTCAAAGCAATCTTAGGTGCCCCCTTTACCTGATGATGATGGGGGGGAAAAAAATATGAATACCCGGCGGAGGCGGTGGCGGCTCAACAATTATCGGAGGCGGCGCATAAACACGATGCCGGGGGGCATAGTCTCGATATACCCGTCTGCGGTAATAATCATCCCGATAACGGTCTCGTCGTTCATACCGGTCCCGGTCAGGAGGAGGGTCACGCCTGAAATCTCTGGCAAAGGCCGGCAGGGCTGATAACCCGCCGACCAGGGAAGCCAATACCAGCCCGATCATGATCTTTCCCGCCTTGGCCCTGATTTTTTCACCTATGCTCTTTATTTTTTTCATAACAGCTCTCCTTTATGGAAATAATTCCCGATTACCGGTTCAGCGGCCCATTTTGAGATCGCGGCTGAGGGGATTATTTTCTTTTGTGTCTGCCATGTCGGCCCATTTTAAATAAGACATCGGCATTTTTCTTTTGTTCAGCCGACATGCTGTTATAGAGGGCTTCAAAGGCCGGGATGTATTTCTGCAACCCTTCGACCTGGGCTTGGGCAAACTGGCTGTATGATTTGAGATCCTCAACAGCATTCATGTTCTTGGATTTATCAGCTCTGGCCTTGGCCAGGTCCTCCAGGGTTTTGGCATTGTCCTTCATCACCTGGGTCAGGGCATTCCATAACCCCTGCTGCTCAGGAGTAATTTTAAGGGCGTCTTGAAGATCCTTAATGCGGGCCTCGGTCCGTTCCAGGTGGGAGCGCCGGACCTTGGCCGGTGAACCCGAGTCGGCCGAAGAGGCCAGGGAAAGATTGGCCCAGGTAAAAGAGACCACAGCCAGGAAGACGGCCATCACCACCAGGTGTGTTGCCGGACGGGCAAATCGATTAACCTTTTTTTTCATGATCATTCCTCCCATTAAATGTAATTGTTGGCACCAGAAGGCGGATGCCGCCATTTTGGATTTTTTTTATTAGTCAGGGCCTTCCTGCTTAAAAAGTTAAAGGGGAAGATTCCTGAAGGAGGAGCCCCCAACTTTAATTTTTTTCGGTTTTTATCTCCCAGGACCGTCGTGTCCGCGGGGACCACGATCACGTTCCCGCGGCCCTCGATCAGGTCCCTGAGGACCGGGATCGCGATCCCGAGGCCCACGATCAGGTCCACCAGGATGTCTCCAGCCATGGTCGTGCCTCCAATCACCACCTCTCCAATGCCGGTCCAGGTCACCATGTGGAATGGGACGATGATCCCAGGGGTGTCCGCGCCAGACACGGTTTCTATAGTTATCTCTCCAATCATGCGGGATCCCTCTATACCAGGTTGGATGACCACGATAGTAAGCCCATCCACGATCATGGTATCTTGAACGATACCAGCGATTATCCCAATGTCTCCACCACCAGCCCTGTTGAAAGAAGATCTCTTCTTCTATATCGGGGACGGCATAGACATCGGTTCCAGGCAATACCACCACATGAGGCGGCGCAATAAACGGAATTGGTGGAGGTAAGGGTATGTTTATGTGAACACCGGCTCCTGCCATGGAGAGGGCAGGGAATAAACTTAAAACCAACAAAAGGATTAAACCCAAAAATAACTTTTTCATTTTTTTCCTCCTTTCATTCAGTGAGTTTTTCTTTATTAGACCCCAAAACCCCTCCTGGGTTAAATAGGGTTTATTTTTCTTCCATTGAATTCTTTTAATACAAAAATAGATTCCTTTACCTAACGAGTTCTATTTTTATATTTGGTGGTGTCACGTCCCTGATGGGACATGACGGTTTGGACAGGATTTTGCCCTAAAAAATCTTCTAATTTTAAAGATAATTATTCCTCTTAGTCAATAAAAGGTCAATAAATTTTAAGTCCCGAATTCAACCTCGAAGTGCAACGCTTGAGGCTGCGACTTCCAGTGGAGTTT
>CAZSTT010000035.1:18287-21981 GCA_964609705.1 uncultured Thermodesulfobacteriota bacterium | reverse complement strand
CCTTTGGTCTCATAGTTCCGTTTTGAATCTGATAAGGCGATTCTTACCTCACCTTTGCTGTTTTTTAGACCGCTCACAATGACGGTGAGGCTCCCTGTTATCTGCTCGAGATTTTTCGTCTGTTCCGCGAAGAGCATTGTCACCACAGACAGCATGCAGGCTACAAAGAGAGAGACAATGCATTTCATGGTTGCGCCTCCTTATTCTGACTGTGTTCCCACACGATTAGGATATTCCCCATCTGGCTGATATGGGTACGTATCAATTCTTCCGCATTGTGAGGAGGAACGGCATAGATCAAGGCAATTAAGCCGTGTGTATAAATCCAGGAATTCATACCCATTCGTTTCAGACTGGCCTCGCTCAATCCCTGCAAACGGGGATCCTGTTTCATGCGCTCAAGAAGCGGGGAAAAGTATTCCCCCATTCTTTCGAAAGTTATCCCCGATTTCCCCTCCAGATAGAGCAGTTTGAACAACTCTCTTTCCGACTGCGAGAAGCGAAAATACCGTAATCCTAAGCTTAGAAAGGGGGAGTCCGTTTCCTCACTGTCCTGCAAAAAGTAGCCCAGGGCATACTCCCTTGCCTTTTGTATCACTGCTTCCTGCAAAGCATTCATTGATTGAAAGGCGGTATAGACAGGCCTAGTGGAGCATTGAAGACGATGACCAATTTCTCTTGCGCTCAATACGTCAAGTCCATCGCTGCGAACAATCTCGAAAGCTTGCTGAAGGATTCTTTCTCTTGTAAAACTGACTTTTGGCGGCATGGCGATACCTTTCGTGAGCCTTAATGGCCCTCAAGCCTTCATTGTGTCACATCAGTAATGTAACCAGTGTAATGTTACGTATGTAATATGTCAACAAGAAAATTGGTGTGTGTATCTGCCCAAGTCGTCAAGAGGGGGTGAGTGGAATCTCAAAGGGGACTATAGTTCTGAAAAAACTAGCGAATTTATTTTGAGATCAGTGTTGTGCCGGAGTCTTTCGATTAGGCGAGTGATCCGAGAAATTTCCGAAATCCTGATCCTCATAAAAGGAGATCTGGGAGCCCGAGTAATCTATCTGAAGTTCGAGAGGGTTGGGTTCTGGTGGGGTTTCTGGTTGGTTTTCCATAAGCCTGATGCAAAAGAATCGTGTTGTGACTTCCTGATCCCCAAAATACTGATAATCCGCATCAACCCTGAGAGTGGTGGCAGGTAAGAGGATCTGCTTCAAAATTATTATTTGGATCAGCCGAGCCTTTAAACTGTCTTGTCCACAAAGGGTGGAATCTCGCAAACCCCTTTCTTCGTTCTTATTATTTGGCAGATTTTGACTTAATTTCTCTCCTGTGTTATCCTGTATCCTGGTTTCACATTCCAAAAAACAAGAAAACCGTTCCCATGAAAACCGACCACCTGCCAGCATTATCAAAATTAGCCAAGCGCTATGGGCTTGGCGCCATATATGCCTTTGGAAGCCGGGGTCAGGAAGCCGCTGCCCTTCTTCAGGGCCGATTACCCTCCCTTTCCTGTCCAGACCCCGATTTGGATATCGCTGTCCAGCCTGTACCAGGAAGGAGACTTTCAGCACGGGAAAAAGTGGAAATCTGTTTGGCATTAGAGGATCTCTTTCAGGTTCGGCGGGTGGACCTGGTGATCCTGTCCGAGGCCAGGCCTTTTTTGGCCCTGGATATTATAAAAGGGGAACTTCTTTATTGTGACAATCTTGACCGTCAGGCCGAAGAGGAACTCTATGTGTTGAGGCGAGCCGGGGACTTGGCTTATTATGAACAGGAGCGCCGAAAGATGATTCTTCATGGTGAAGGCAGATGACCCCTTCTTTGTTACGGGCCAAGGTGATTGCCGAACGAAGTGCCTGGATTAAGGAAATGTTGACTTCCTTAAAGGCGCTTCCTTTGAAAAGCCTGGAAGATTTTCAAGCGGATTCACGGAATGTGGCGGCGGCTGAGTCTTATTTGCGAAGGGCCTTGGAGGCTTTCTTCGATCTTGGACGTCATATACTGGGCAAAGGTTTTGGCCGGGCGATCAGCGAATACAAAGAGATTGCCCGGGCCTTGGTCCAAGAGAGGGTCTTGAGTGAAGAAGAAGGTAGAATAACAACGAAAATAGCCGGCTACCGAAACAGGATGGTCCACTATTACCAGGAAATTTCCAATCAGGAACTCTATGAAATTTTGACCGGGGATCTAAAGGATATTGAAGACCTTTTGTCGGCCATTCTGAAATGGATTCAGGGTCACCCCGAGATGGTTAATCAGGAATTGTAACAGAAAAATTTTTCTGGATTAATGAACCTCCCCGCAACAAGTTACGGGGAATTACAAGTTAATAATAAGAGATACGAGGTATACATGCAGGTATTAAAAAAAAATCAGGCCCAAAGCACCGAAGAATATATCGAAGAATTAAAGGATGCCCTGACCAGAAACCCGGATTGCGGGACCAGCCATTATAATCTGGCTGTGGCCTTTATTAAACAGGGCCAATGGGAGGAGGCCGTCCACGAACTCAAAGAAGCCATCCAAAACAGTCCCAGTTTGGCCGAAGCCTATGTCGATCTGGGAGGCATCTATTTTCAGCAGGGGAATTTGGAAGGGTGCATTAACCTGAACCGGGAGGCCATTAAAATCAGGCCGAGGTTTTCCGTCCCTCATGGGAACCTGGGCTTTGCCTTTTTACAGCAAGGGGAGGTCGAGGCGGCTGTTGAATCGCTGGAAAAAGCAGTGGCTATTAACCCCCAATTTGTTCAGGCCCTGGCCACGCTGGGCAGCGCTTATTTCATGCAGGGGCGTTTGGAGGAAAGCATCGCCGCCTCCCAAAAAGTCCTGCAAATGGCCCCCACCTTTGCCGTAGCCCATAATAATCTGGCCCTGGCCTATTTTGAAAAAGGGGAATTTCAAAAAACTCTTGTCCACTGTGACCAAGCCAGGTCTTATGGGTTTTCAGTCGATTCCCGGTTTTTAGAAATGATTGAGCCCTATCGAGAAACCGGGGAGTAGACCGGAGGCTAGAGGAACGAGGGATGAATGAGCGGCACCCCATCGTTTCTTTTATGGTGTCTTCTCCTTCGGGAAGGAAACCCTTTCCAGAGGATCAACGCCACAGTCTCTTGCCTTTGTCTCAATCTGATTTTGCCGGCTCCAGACATTCCTTCTGGACTTATCAGCATTATTTTCAGGCCATCCAAGAAGTTTTGGCCAGGGATTCCTATCAACAGCTCCTGGAAGCCGTAAAGCGGCAACTGACCTTGCCAAAGCCTCCCCTCAAAGCTCAAAAGATTTACATTTATTCAGAAAAACATGGAAATTGGTATCATCCGGCAAAAATAGAGGTCATCACTTCTCAAGGAACCGCTCGATTTGTTTTAAACGCAGCCCTGACCGAAAGGGGTCAGGCAGCCATGTCGAGAGAGATCGAAGTCTTTAAATGTCTTGCCGGGAAATTTAACTATCCCTGGCTGCCGACCTTATATTATTACAACGAATCGGTCACCCTCTCTTTCTTGGGTGATGCCAACCAGGGTCTGTCCTTGAGTCTGTTTTTGGCCGACTGGTTTGAAGGATTTCATGAGTTCCATCTATCCTTAAACCCCATTGACGGGATAATAAAACTGGTCCTCTGGGACGGCGGTCCAAAGCCCAACTACCTCACCAATCTTCAAGCCCGCCATATTTATCAACAAATTTCAAA
>CAZSTT010000035.1:0-18187 GCA_964609705.1 uncultured Thermodesulfobacteriota bacterium | reverse complement strand
TAAATTATTATCATTAAATAATGGGAGGTTATACTAATGAAGCATAAAACACCCCTGCTGGATCAATTAGAAAGCGGGCCGTGGCC
Organism: uncultured Thermodesulfobacteriota bacterium; assembly: GCA_964609705.1. Lineage (GTDB taxonomy): Bacteria > Desulfobacterota > RBG-13-43-22 > RBG-13-43-22 > RBG-13-43-22 > RBG-13-43-22. Next base: position 18,101 of record CAZSTT010000035.1, on the reverse strand, counting down.
GAGTTTTGTAAGCGACATCAAACGAGAGGCGGAATCTCGGGCCAAGAACGAAAAAGGGGTCGACTACCAGATCCCCGTGGATGTTTGTGATGATATCCTGGGTATTCTGGAGCTGACTTATGTTCACAAACGAACCCACTGGAAACATGGCGGTATTGTCGGTGTTTTTGGATATGGGGGAGGGGTTATCGGCCGGTACTGCGATCAACCGGAAATGTTCCCGGGCGTTGCCCATTTTCACACCATCCGGGTCAACCAGCCCGGCGGGAAGTATTATTCCACCGAATATCTGAAAAAACTGACTGACTTGTGGGAAAGACGGGGCAGCGGTATTACCAATATGCACGGGTCCACCGGAGATATCATCCTTTTGGGAACCCATACCCCTCAATTGGAAGAATTTTTTTATGAGCTGACTCACGACATCGGACAGGATCTCGGCGGTTCCGGGTCCAACTTGCGCACCCCTTCCGACTGTCTGGGAAAATCCCGCTGTGAATATGCCTGTTATGATACCCAGGCCCTGTGTTTTGACCTGACCAATGAATATCAGGACTATCTGCATCGTCCGGCCTTTCCTTATAAATTCAAGTTTAAATTCGACGGCTGCCCGAACTGCTGCGTGGCTTCCATCGCCCGGTCCGATATGTCCTTTATCGGCACCTGGAAGGATGATATCCGGATCGATCCAAAGGCCGTGGCCGCCTATGTGGGCGGCGAAGTAAAGCCTAATGCCGGCGCTCATAGCGGACGGGATTGGGGGGCTTTTGATATCCAAAAAGAAGTCATCGGCCTTTGCCCGACCGGTTGTATGGCCTGGGACGGAAAAAAATTAACCATTGATAATCGGGAATGTACCCGCTGCATGCACTGCATCAACGTCATGCCCAAGGCTTTGAAGATCGGCAAAGAGACCGGATTGTCCATCCTGGTCGGGGCCAAGGCCCCCATCCTGGATGGAGCCCAGATGGGTTCTCTGCTGGTTCCCTTTATCAGCGCCGAACCGCCTTATACGGAAATTAAAGAAATCATCGAGAAGATCTGGGATTATTGGATGGAAGAGGGCAAAAACCGGGAACGTCTCGGTGAATTAATCAAGCGCAAAGGGTTCCAGAAACTGTTGGAAGCCACTGAACTGGAACCGGTTGCTCAAATGGTTAAGGAACCCAGGACCAACCCCTATATCTTCTGGAAAGCGGAAGAGGTTGAGGGCGGGTTCGAACGAGACATCAATGAATATCGCAAGTATCATCTGAGATAGGAGGAACAACCAATGCCTTACGATCCATCAAAACCTTTACAGGATAGAATTACCGATATAGGACCGAAGAATTACCAGGAATTTCTTCCTCCGGTCATCAAGAAAAACTTCGGCCAATGGGACTACCATGAAATTTTGGAACCCGGCGTATTGGTCCATGTAGCCGAAAGCGGCGACAAGGTCTTTACCGTGCGTGTAGGCGGGGCCCGGGTGATGAGCATCTCCCATATCCGGGAGATCATGGAGATCGCCGATAAACACTGCGGCGGTTTTTTACGGTTCACTACCCGGAATAACATCGAATTTATGGTCGATGACCTGTCCAAAGTCGAACCTTTAAAAAAGGACCTCCTGAGCCGTAAACAACCCGGAGGGGGATTTAAGTTCCCCATCGGCGGGACCGGTGCCGGGATCACCAACATCGTTCACACCCAGGGCTGGCTCCATTGCCATACCCCGGCAACCGATGCCTCCGGCGTGGTCAAGGCTGTTATGGATGATTTGTTTGATGATTTCACCAGCATGAGAATGCCGGCCCATGTACGGATCTCCCTGGCCTGTTGTCTGAATATGTGCGGGGCCGTCCATTGTTCCGACATCGCCATTCTGGGCTATCACCGTAAACCGCCCATGATCGATGCTGAAGTGATCGACAAGGTCTGCGAAATTCCGCTGGCCATTGCCGCTTGTCCTACGGCCGCCATCAAACCGGCTAAGATCAAGAAACCGGATGGAACAGAAGCCCAGGCCGTAGCAGTTAATAACGACCGCTGCATGTTCTGCGGAAACTGCTACACCATGTGTCCGGCCATGCCTTTGGCCGATGCGGATGGCGACGGAATCGTCATCATGGTCGGCGGCAAGGTCTCCAACCGGATCAGCGCGCCTAAGTTTTCCAAGGTCGTCGTGGCCTTCCTGCCCAATAACGTCCCCCGCTGGCCGGAGACCACAAGTTGCATCCGGAATATCGTGGAGGTCTATGCGGCGGATGCCCGGAAGTATGAACGGTTGGGAGAATGGGCCGAACGGATCGGTTGGGAAAAATTCTTTGAAAAAACCGGTCTGCCTTTTACCCATCACTTGATCGACGATTTCCGTGACCCGGCCTACTATACCTGGCGGCAAACTTCCCAGTTTAAGTTTACCGCCTAGATTTTGTTGTCGGGAATATTAACCTAATAGAAGTTCGGAGTGAAGAGTTCGGAGTCGGGAGACAGGTCTTCACTCCGAACTCAACACTTCATAAGGAAAGAGGATTCAAATGGAAACAGCCGAAGCCCAAAAGATTATTATCGAAGGTTTGGAAAAGAAAAAGGGCAAGTCCAAGTTTTATCTGAAGGATTTCTATGCCATGCTGCCCGATTGGAAACCCAGGGAAGTAAATAAACTGGTCAATAACATGGTCCAGCTAGAGATGCTGGAATACTGGTCCAGCGGCAGCACGACCATGTATGGGATTAAAGGGGCTGGAAAACAGGCCGCCGCAGAAGAAGGGGAAGAATAGCCCGAAATTTCATCAGGGTTCTCCGACTCCGAAAATTAATTTTTAATTCAAGAACAAAAATGGGCCTTCCCCGAATCATGATGACCTCCCTTCGGGGGGGTTCCGGAAAAACCGTCCTTTCCATGGGAGTTCTGGCGGCCTGGAAATCCCAGGGACATAAAGTCCTTCCTTTTAAAAAGGGACCGGATTATATCGATGCCGGCTGGCTGGCTGTGGCGGCAGACCAACCCTGCTTTAATCTTGACCCTTTTTTGATGGGCAAGTCCAAGGTCCTTCATTCTTTTCAGACTAGGGCCCAAAACGGGGATTTATCGCTTATCGAAGGCAACCGGGGCCTGTTTGATGGGATTAATCCCCAGGGAACCTACAGTTCGGCTGAATTGGCTAAACTATTAAAGACCCCTTTGCTGTTGATCGTGGATTGTACTAAGACAACCCGTACGGTGGCGGCCATGGTCCTGGGCTGCCGGCAATTTGACCCAAATCTGGACCTCAAGGGGGTCATTTTAAACCATATTGCCGGTTCCCGTCATGAGAAAGTTATCAGAAAAGCTGTTGAAGAATATTGCGGCCTGCCGATTTTAGGGGCCATACCCCGAATGCCCTCCTCCCATTTCCCGGAACGTCATCTGGGACTCCTTCCCTTTCAGGAACACCCAGAGGTGGAAAAGGCTGTTCAGTCCGCCCAAAAAATGGTGGAAAGGTATCTGGATCTGGATCGTCTTCTGGCCCTGGCTCAGGCGGCCCCGGCTTTGAAATCCTATGCCACCCCCAAGGTTCTTCATAAGAAACTGAGATCCTCCTTGATCAACCCTTCTATTGGAGTTATTCAGGATCGGGCTTTTCAATTTTATTACCCGGAAAACCTGGAGGCCCTGGAAAAGGCCGGTGCCAGGCTGGTCATTTTGAATGCCCTGGACGGAGAATTTCCTGTTTCCTTGGACGGGCTCTACGTCGGTGGAGGGTTTCCTGAAACCCAAGCCCCCCTCCTGGCTAATAATGATTCCTTTCGGTCGGCTCTGAGGGAGGCCATTGAAGATGGGCTTCCGGTTTACGCCGAATGCGGTGGATTGATGTACTTAGGAAAAAGCTTGTTTTATCAGGGAGAGGCTTTCCCCATGGTGGGAACCTTTCCGGTAGATTTTGTTTTAGAAAAAAAACCTCAGGGGCATGGGTATACCCAGATCAGGGTCCGGGAGCAAAATCCGTTTTTCCCGGTGGGAAAGATTCTTAAGGGACATGAGTTTCACTATTCCAGAATAATTACCAGGGATTTCAGCGAGATTTCTCCGGTTTTTAAAATGCTCAAAGGGTTTGGGATTGATGGAACCGGAGACGGCCTGGTGTATAAAAATGTCCTGGCTACTTATACCCACCTGCATGCCCTGGGGACCCCGGAGTGGGCACCGGCTTTGGTGGAACAAGCAAAAAGATATAGGCAATGCTCTCACCAGGAAACCCTTTTGTTGGATGAAACCCGTTTAGATAGGTGGTCTTCCGCGGTACCTCATTGAAACGATAGAAATGAGGCTTTGAAAACAGACTTTAACCCCGGATTGAGCGACAAAGTAGAGAAATAAAGAACAATTTACCCTTGACATTTTAATTAAAATAGGTCATTTATTGGCCACAAAATAAAATAATTTTGTAGGAGGACAAATCATGCCAGTAGTAGAATTTAAAGGGAAATCCTTTAATGTAGATGAAGATGGCTTCATTGACGACTTCAATACCTGGACTCGTGAATGGGTTGATTATGTAAAAGAATCTGAAGGCATCAGTGAGCTTACTGAAGAACACTGGAAAGTTATTGATATTCTTCAAGATTATTACAAGAAAAACGGAATTGCCCCGATGGTCCGCATTTTATCCAAGGTCACCGGATTTAAACTGAAATATATCTATGAATTGTTTCCCTCCGGACCTGGAAAAGGGGCCTGTAAGATGGCCGGCCTTCCTAAGCCGACCGGCTGCGTATAAATAAAATTCAAGTTGCCGGTGACAAGTGACGAGTGACAAGAAAAATTTCGTTGACCATCTCTTGTCATTGGCAGCCTGATTTTAATTATGAGGCTGGAAAAAATCTTATCAGATAGAAGGTCGGCCATCCTTAGCCGGTGGTTTGACCGGACTATTGAGACCTACCCCGAAGAAACTGCCAGATTCTTAAAGAGTAAGAAGAATCGTTTTGCCAATCCGGTTGGAAACATCCTTTCCCGGGAACTTGAATCCATCATGGACGGCCTTTTTCAAGGGATAGACTTGAATATCATCCGGCCCTCTCTCGACAATATCATTCGTATCAGAGCGGTTCAGGATATCTCCGCCGCCCAGGCCGTAGCCTTTATTTTTTTGCTGAAACAGATTGTCCGGAAAGAGCTGGAGCAAGAGATAGAGGAAAACCGGATCGGGAAGGAGTTGTTGGAATTAGAAACCAGGATCGATGAACTGGCCTTGCTTTCTTTTGATATCTTTATGCAATGCCGGGAAAAGATATACGATCTTAAAGCCAACGAAATTAATAATCGAACCGTTCGGGTCCTTAAAAGGGCTAAGTTAGTAGTGGAAGATTCATTGGAGACACCATAAATTTCGGATTTCGGAATTAAGAAAGAAGAGTTTATAAAAAGTCATCCCCCCGGTGAAACCCGGAAAGAGTTGGGGCAGGTACCGGGGTCTATCTCGCCAACGGCGGGAAAGGAATGATGAAAATGGGGTTTTCCAATATTCCGCAATCTGAAATTAAAACTGTTTCACCCAATGGCTTTTTATAACGTCAAATGCCGGCCAATACCTGGCGGCGTTAGCGTGTCAAGTGTTTCAGGACCCAACCCTTACCTTTTATGATGAGAGGTAGACATTCATGAATTTTATATCGGGTATTATCTTATCCTTCATCACGGTACTGGTTCTCGTTTTCATTCCCTTTATCGGGATGCAGGTAGCCAACCTGCAGATTTTATTCGGGGTGATTATCCCCTATGCGGCCATGACCCTCTTTCTAGTGGGAGTGGTCGGCCGATTGCTGCTCTGGTCTTTTTCTGCGGTTCCCTTTCGTATTCCCACCACCGCCGGTCAGCAGAAATCCTTACCCTGGATCAAACCCAATAAAATCGAGAATCCTTCCAGCGCAGCCGGCGTTTTTGGCCGGATGCTTTTGGAAGTCCTCCTCTTTCGGTCTCTCTTTCGGAATTCGACTATGGAATTTCGAGAAGGACCTAGGGTTACCTATGAATGGGAAAAGTGGCTCTGGCTTTCAGCCCTCCTCTTTCATTATTCCTTTGCCGTGGTTTTAATCCGACACCTCCGCTTTTTTACCCAGCCGGTTCCGGCTTTTGTCACTATTCTGGAATCTTTGGATGCCTTCATGCAGGCGGGCATCGGCCCCTTGCCGGGGCTGATGCTTCCCGGTATGTACCTCAGCGGGATTGTTCTACTCGCAGCAGCCGGTTATTTATTTTTAAGAAGGGTTTATATCCCCACGGTCCGGTATATTTCCCTGCCTACCGATTATTTCCCTTTGTTTCTGATCATTGCTATTGCCACTACCGGGATCCTGATGCGTTATTTGCTGAAAGTCGATGTCGTCAGCGTGAAAGAACTGGCTCTGGGGCTGGTAACCTTTCATCCCATCGTCCCTCAGGGAATCGGGGTTCTTTTCTATATGCACCTGTTTTCGGTCTGTTGCCTTTTTGCCTATTTCCCTTTCAGCAAGCTGGTCCATTTTGTTGGAGTTTTTCTGAGTCCGACCAGGATCATGGCCAACAATAACCGTTTTGTCCGACACGTTAATCCCTGGAATTATCCGGTAAAGGTCCATACCTATGATGAATATGAGGAAGAGTTCAGAGAAAAAATGGTTGAGGCCGGAATCCCGGTGGAGAAGGAGTAGCTATGGCCGATAAAAAAACCCCAACTCCCCAAGAATTATCCCAAATAAAACATTCCCCCCCGCTTTTAAAAGGCTGGATGGATACGCCGACCATCATTAAACCGGGCACCTTTTGCTACGGGGCCCAGTCTAAAAACCTGGAAGCGGTGGGGTTACCCAATGCCAGGGCCTGGAATCCCTTAGATACGGACTGGAAATTACCCGATAATTGGAAGACGATTATCATTGAAGGCATCAGAGAACGGATCAGCCGTTTTCGAAGTTTCCATATTTTCATGGATATCTGTGTCCGTTGCGGGGCCTGCGCCGATAAATGTCATTTTTTTATCGGGTCCGGAGATCCGAAAAATATGCCGGTTTTGAGGGCCGAACTCCTGCGTTCGGTCTACCGGCGGGAATTTACCACAGCCGGCAAGATTTTTAGAAAGATGGTCGGGGCCAGGGACCTTACCGAAGATGTCGTTAAAGAGTGGTGGAGTTACTTTTTCCAGTGCACGGAGTGCCGACGGTGTTCCGTATTTTGCCCCTATGGCATCGACACCGCCGAAGTGACCATTATCGGCCGGGAACTCCTGAATTTGCTGGGCCTGAACATCGACTGGATCGCCGGACCGGTAGCCAACTGTTTTCGCAAAGGGAACCATCTGGGAATAGAACCCCACGCCTTCAAGGATATGATCGATTTCTTTCTGGATGAAGTCGAAGGGATTACCGGTATCCGGCCGGAACCGACCTTTAACCGGAAAGGGGCCGAGATCCTCTTTGTCACCCCGTCGGGCGATGTTTTTGCCGATCCCGGAACCTTTACCTGCATGGGCTACCTGATGTTGTTTCATCAGCTGGGCCTGGACTATACCTGGAGCACCTACGCTTCCGAGGGGGGAAACTTCGGGTTTTTTACCTCTCATGAAATGATGAAAAGACTCAATACCAAGATGTACGCCGAAGCCAAACGGCTGGGGGTTAAATGGATCCTGGGGGGTGAGTGCGGGCATATGTGGCGGGTGGTCAATCAGTACATGGATACCATGAACGGACCGGCTGATTTTCTGGAAGAACCCGTTTCCCCGATCACCGGTACCCGGTTTGAAAACGCCACGTCGACCAAGATGGTCCATCTGGTCGAGTTCACCGCCGACCTGATCCGCAACGGCAAATTGAAACTGGATCCCAGCCGGAACGATCATCTCAAGGTCACCTTTCATGATTCCTGCAATACGGCCAGGGGCATGGGTTTTTTTGAAGAGCCCCGCTATGTGCTCCAAAGCGTTTGTAATAATTTTTTTGAAATGCCGGAGGGCACCATCCGGGAACAGACCTTCTGCTGCGGCAGCGGCTCGGGGTTGAATGCCGGTGAAAATATGGAATTGAGGATGCGCGGGGGATTACCCAGGGCCAACGCCGTAAAATTTGTTCAGGAAAAACACGGAGTCAACATGCTGGCCAATATCTGCGCCATCGACCGGGCGGCTTTAAGCACCTTGATGGAATACTGGGTGCCGGAAGTCGGGGTCACCGGGCTCCATGAACTGGTGGCCAATGCTCTGATTATGGACGGGGAAATCGAACGGACCACGGATTTACGAGGTGAACCTTTGGGGGAAGAAACCGAGGAGGATAGTGAAGAATGATGTACGACGAAAATAAAATCATTCCCATAATTATTGTCTTTGTGATCCTGGTCACCTTTCCCCTGTGGTTCAATCTGGGGAAAGCCGCTCCCAAGCCGGATCCGAAAATAGATACCCCGGTCATCCAGGCGATGAAAGAAAAAAAATGTATCGAACCCAAGGCGGCGATGATCACCACCCATATGAAAATCCTGGATGAGTGGAGAAATGATGTGGTGCGCGGAGATTACTCCCGGCAAATGACCACCACCGACGGTCGGGTTTTTGAAAAGAGCCTTCAAAACGGCTGCATGAAATGTCATTCCAATAAATCCAAGTTTTGCGATCAGTGCCATAATTATATGGAAGTCAAACCCTTCTGCTGGGATTGCCATATTGCACCGAAGGAGAATATGTGATGGGCATCAATAGGAGAGATTTTTTAAGGATCAGCGGAATCGCTTCCCTCTGGGGGCTTGGAGGAAAGGCCGCTTTCGAGATCCTGAAGCCCGGTGCCTTGGAGGCCCAAACCCGGGCACCCCTGTCCAAAGCGAAAAAATTGGCCATGGTCATCGATACCAGAAAATTCAAAACCCCGGAAGATTTCCAGCGTTGCATTGATGCCTGCAATAAGGCCCATAATGTTCCCAAGGTGGACAATGTCCGCCAGGAGATCAAGTGGATCTGGAAGGAAAAGTACGAAAACGCCTTTCCCGACGATCAAAACCAGTTTCTTCCCGAAAACATGGAACACAAACCATTCCTGGTGCTTTGCAATCACTGCACCAATCCCCCCTGCGTCCGGGTCTGCCCCACCCAGGCCACCTTTAAACGTCCCGACGGGATCGTCATGATGGATTATCACCGCTGTATCGGCTGCCGTTTCTGTATGGCCGGCTGCCCCTACGGGGCCAGGAGTTTCAACTGGAAAGACCCCAGACGGTATTTCAAGGAACCCAGCAACCCGGAATACCCCACGAGATCCAAAGGGGTGGTGGAAAAATGTAATTTCTGCGAAGAACGGATTGTCAAAGGCTTGTCTCCGGCCTGTGTAGAGGCCAGCAACGGGGCCATGACTTTCGGTGATCTGGATAGCCCGCTTTCCGAGGTCAGGAAGCTGCTCAAGGAAAACTATTCCATTCGGCGCAAACCGTCTCTGGGAACCCAGCCGAATGTTTATTTCTTAGTTTAAAAAAAAGGGACCCAGGATTCAAGGTTTCGAGGGTTCAAGGGTATTAAATTCTACGCCTTTCATTTGAATCCTTGACCCCCCTGGCCCCTTGAACCCTGAACTTATTGTATGAGGTGACTATGTTTGAAAAGGCCCTGTCTGGAACGAAAAGCTACTATAGCTGGATCCTCTTATTATTGTTATTTATCGGCATCGGCTTTGCCTGTTATCTCTATCAGTATAATGAGGGGTTGGGCATAACCGGCATGAGCCGGGATGTCTCCTGGGGTTTTTACATCGCCCAGTTCACCTTCCTGGTCGGGGTGGCCGCCTCAGCGGTCATGCTGGTTTTGCCCTACTATTTGCATGACGTTAAGGCTTTTGGTAAAATAACCATCCTGGGTGAATTCCTGGCCATCGCCTCGGTGATTATGTGTATTTTATTCGTCACCGTGGATGTCGGCTATCCTAATCGGCTCTTGAATATTCTCCTTTACCCTACGCCCAACTCGATTCTCTTTTGGGATTTTATCGTTTTAAATGTCTACTTGCTTCTGAATCTGTTTATCGGCTGGAATATTTTAAATGCCGAACGAAAGGCGGTTGCTCCCCCCAAGTGGGTTAAGCCCCTTATTTATTTATCCATTCCCTGGGCGATCAGTATCCACACCGTTACGGCCTTCCTCTACGCCGGTATGCCGGGACGCCATTTCTGGCTCACAGCCATCATGGCTGTCCGCTTTCTGGGTTCGGCCTTTGCCGCCGGGCCGGCTTTTTTAATTCTATTGGCCCTCCTGGTCAAAAGGCTGACCGCCTTTGACGCCGGGCAGGAGGCCATTAATAAATTAAGAAATATTATCACCTATGCCATGCTGGCCAGCATCTTCTTCGTCTTACTGGAAATCTTTACCGCTTTCTACAGCAACATTCCAGGACACAAGCATGCCTTCCAGTATCTCTTCTTCGGATTGGAAGGGCATAATAAATATGTGGCCTGGACTTGGATATCGGTGTTTGCGGGCTGCCTTTCGACCTTATTGCTTCTGTTGCCGGTCACCCGGAAAAACAACGCCTGGCTGGTGGCCGCCTGTATTGGGGTCTTCGGTTCCCTGTGGATCGAAAAGGGTCTCACCCTAGTGGTCACCGGGTTTGTGCCCAGCCCCCTGGAACATGTCACCGAATATGCTCCCACGCTACCGGAAATCCTTATAGCCCTCGGGGTTTGGGCTACCGGGTTTCTGGTGCTGACCCTGCTTTATAAAATCGCCCTCACGGTCAAGCTGGACCCCAACAGCGCCTCCATTCATTAAACCGCCATGCCCCGCCAGGGGCGTGGCATCACGAAATATTGAAAACAGAGCGCGTTTGACTTTAAACTCTATTTTCGCACTAAACAGTTATTTTTTCCCGATTTTAAAATGCACTAAGCCCGTTCCCGAAAGGGGACGGGCTTTTCTTTGATGAACTCGTAAAAAGTCGCCTGAAGTCCGAATTTGTCACCCCGGCGAAAGCCGGAATCCAGTGGTTTTAGTTAGTTATAATCTTCTGGACCCCGGCTTTCGCCGGGGTGACGGCTTTTTGCGAAGCCATCATTTTTGAATTATAAAAAAATGCTGAAATGAAGGGGGGATCTCTTTATAATAGGGTATGACGACCATTCGAAAACCATATCGCCTGATTTCTCACACCGCCGATCTGGGAATGGAGGTTTGGGGGAAGGACCTTCCCGAACTTTTCAGCCAGGCGGGCTGGTCTTTTTTTGATATCCTGGTAGGAGTCCGGGGGATTAATCTGCAGCAGGAAAGGACGATAACGGTTGAAGCCCCGGACCTGGAAGCCCTTCTGGTGGCTTGGCTGGGGGAGCTATTATATATTTTTGAAACGGAACATCTGGTTTTTGGCCGGTTTGTAATTGAGGCCCTGACTTCTCAAACCCTTTCTGCCATCGGCTGGGGCGAACCCCTTGATCCCAAAAGTCATCACGCCAAGACCGTGATCAAAGCGGTCACCTATCATCAACTGCGTATCTGGGAAGCCAAGGGCTTTTGGCGGGCCCGGGTAATTTTTGATCTGTGAAAGAAACCAGAATACAAGAGCCGGAAGTCAAAAGAAAACTCCTTGTACTAAACGCAAAAAAAGCGGTAAACTCTTAAGTGACCAAATAATGATGGACGCGTAAAAATTCGTCACCCCGGCGAAAGCCGGGGTCCAGAAGATTTTAGCTGATTATAAACACTGGATTCCGGCATTCGCCGGAAAGACGATTTCGGGCGTCCGGCAACTTTTTGCGAACTTGTCTATAATAAATCATTAATTTTACAATGAATTGGTTCTTTATTCTGAATTCTGGCTCCCGGATTCCGTATTCTCTTTCTTGGAGTATCTTATGAGTAAAAAAATTAAAATCGAAAAAATTGATGATTACCGTTACCGAATCCCCAGGGAGGGAAAGATGAGAACCCATGGCCTGGTCTTCGTCTCTGAGGATATGCTTTCCGATTTAATGGAGGACCAAAGCCTGCAGCAGGTGGCCAATGTCGCCTGGCTTCCGGGAATCGTCGGCCCCTCGTTAGGCATGCCGGATATCCATTGGGGATATGGTTTTCCCATCGGCGGTGTTGCTGCTTTTGATCCCGACCAGGGGGTGGTCTCGCCGGGAGGGGTCGGGTATGATATCAATTGAGGGGTGCGGTTACTGCGCTCCGGGTTGAGCCGCAAAGAGATCGAGGGCCGGATCAAGGAAATCGTCCAGGCCCTGTTTCGGAATATCCCTTCCGGGTTGGGTTCGCATCGCCAGGATTTGAAACTTACGGCCAAGGATCAGGAAAAAGTCCTCGGACAGGGTGCCCGGTGGGCCGTGAGTCAAGGATTCGGGAGCCAGGAGGATCTGGAACATATTGAAGAAGGTGGCTGTATCGAAGGGGCCAGGCCGGATCTGGTTTCAGCCAGAGCCATGGAACGGGGAAAAGATCAATTAGGCACTCTCGGTTCGGGTAATCATTTTGTCGAAGTTGGTTTTGTAGAAACCATTTACGATCCGGAAGCGGCCGGTCAACTGGGCCTTTTTGACCAGCAAATTACGGTTATGGTCCATACCGGATCTCGGGGTCTTGGCCACCAGGTTTGTGACGACTCCATTAAAAAGCTCATACCGGTTACCGCCAAATACGGTATCGAATTGCCGGATCGACAGTTATGCTGTGCCCCCATTGCCTCTTCCGAAGGCCGGGAATATCTGGCGGTCATGGCCGCAGCCGCCAATTTCGCTTTTGCCAACCGACAGATTATTACCCATTGGGTTCAGGAAACCCTGGAGCGGGTTTTGGGGATCGGTCCCAGGGTCCTGCAACTGAAACTGATCTATGACCTATGTCATAATATTGCAAAGTTTGAGGATCACCGGGTGGATGGCCGAATGAAACGTTTATGTCTGCACCGCAAAGGGGCGACCCGGGCCTTCCCGCCCCATCATCCTCAGGTCCCTCCCGCCTTCCGGGAGATAGGGCAACCCGTTTTGATACCAGGTGATATGGGCCGTTATTCTTATGTTTTATTGGGAACCGAAAAGGCCATGAGTGAGACCTTCGGCAGTGCCTGCCATGGTGCCGGACGGGTTATGAGCCGTCAGGCCGCTAAAAAGGCGGCCAGAGGCCGGTCGGTGATCCGGGAAATGGAGGACCGGGGTATTTTCGTTCAAGGGGCCGACCGGGGGACCATCGTCGAAGAAATATCAGAGGCCTATAAAGATGTAGCCCAAGTGGTCGAAGTGGTCCATCAGGCGGGTATTGCCAAAAAAGTGGTCAGATTGAGACCGTTAGGAGTCATTAAAGGATGAGCTCTATGGAAAACAACCATGAATAATCCGGTCCAATACATAACCTTGACCCCTCAGGGTTCTGACCAATTGGGCAGCGATAGGATGAAAAGGGATTTTTTAGAATGACTGAAGGATATATTTTTTGGATAAAAGGGAAAAATATGATAACCTGTTCTCGATTTTTTTTATATAGAAAAGGTGAATGATGCCCAGAAGCAAACCGTCGGAAGCGGATAGGAACCAAAAGATAAATAGCCAGGTAAAAGTACTTAACAAGAACCTGAAAGAAAGACTTTCGGAATTTCAGAGAACCGAAACGGCCGATTTACCAAAGGTCTTACCGGCGGCGGAGGAATTGCTGGAGCTCAAGGGGCTCATTGATTGGTGTCTGAAGCTTTGGGCGGAACACGATGGATTTATTTTCAAACCCGGCCGCTATTTTAATGAATGAATCGATTATGTTTGTTTCTTATAATAAAGCAAACCAATTTCATTTTTGCCACGGACAAAGGCAGGACAAGAGGAAGACGACTTGTCTTCCTCTTATTGTCAGGCCCTTCGGGCACTTAAATCTAATTTCGCCACCAGGCGATGGCTGGTTTTAGCCGGGTAATGTCACCCGGCTAAAAAATATCTTGTCCGGCTTTTGTCCGTGTGGGTCTGTGTCAAAAAAGCAGTTGATAAATACTCCGAACCTTTTATTCACCGAACATAGAAATGGGCGATTGTGCGCAGATCCGGATTTTCCAGGACATGAAAAAAACGGATTTTGGTCAGCAGGACGGGAGAGAACTGACCCAGGGGGAGATAGATGATTTTTCGGCCGTGAGTGTGGGCAAAAGTATGGCAATAGGAAGGCGGGGCTTTGGCGGCTACATAAGCCACCAGTTTTTCTTCACTGTAATCGATCCCGGCTAAAAGCAATCTCTCGGCCTTGGACCGGGCCAGATTGAAAAAACGGTCTTTCCAGATATCCACCATCCGGTAGGGGGGATAACTCAAAACAAAACCGCCGTATTCACAGCGGGAGATGCCCGGCCCGATCACCTCTTCTCCCGCCGGAGTGGCATAAAAGGCCATATCCGATTCCTGATCGTGTTCTCCCAGCCAGGTCAACTTCCAGGGGAATTGTTCCGGCTGTTGATCGCCCGGTTCGTCCTCGTGAAAAATAAAAACTACTGATCCCACCCGGCCTCGGACCTGAATCTCTTCCCGGACATAGACTTTATTTTCCACAACCTGCCGCACTGTTTCCCGGATATCCAGACCATCCAGCAAAGACGAAGAAAAGGGGACCACCCGGACCTGTTCCTGGGATAAAACACCCCGTACCTTTTTCTTGACATAATCTCCCAACCCTTCCACCTGAATATCTTCCGGAGGATAAGAGCAGATATACCGTCCATTCCAATGTTTCTTGTATTCCTCCTTTTCCGCCGCAGAAGGCCTTTTTTTCAATGGAACCGGCACCAGCCGGCGTCGAAAGATCCGAAAACGGCGGTAAAAACGGATTTGTTTTTGATTAAGCCGCAGATCTTCAGCCGTCACTTCGATTTCAGGCAAAAGAGGATGGGCTTCCTGAAAAGGATAATGGGAGCCGCGGTCCCAAACCTCATAGCCGAAATTGTCGTTCACCATTCCTCTGGAAGCCATTAACAGTTGATAGAAATCAGGCGCTAATCCGCCTTGAAGCAAAGCCAGGTTACGGGCAAATTTCCTTATCAGGCCCAACTGATGCATTTCTACCTTCTCCCGGCTGTTTTTTAGATGCGCTTCCTTGGCCTTTTTCAGCAGTTCTTCCTGAAGGGACAGGCGGCTCATTGTTAAAAAATGGGAGTCATAAGAACCGGCGCAGGCCCTTTCTTCTTCATATCTTCCCTGTAAAAAGGGCATTTCCGAGAGGATTTCCAGGCTGGAGGATTGCTTAAGATTCCCGATAATGACTCCTTGGCGTCTTTGTCTTCCCAAAGGCAATTCCGGATTTTGGTCGAGTTGCCGAAGAAGGCCTGACCAATGGGCCAGGCCGCAGACCATCAGGATCCGACGGTATTGATGATTTAATCTAAGGGCCTGACTGGCCATGGTCCGTTCCCTTAAGGCGTCATCCGGAGAAGGGGCCTCCTGACCTCGTTCTTTCAAATAGGCCAGGCAATAGGACTGATAACCGATCTGGGTGACGGCATAAGGATCGGGCATGGGATCTGAACTCTGGGGATAGCCCTCCGTATCCCGGTCGATAAAAAAAACCGGGAGATTTTTTTCCATTCCCAGGCGAACGGCTTCGATGATCCCATCCACGGGTTCTATGGGCAGATAGATGTGTCGGCCCGATTTTTCCTGATACAGGATCACCGAAAGATAAGGGAGTCTTTTTACTGCGGTCTTGACGGGATCCTGTAAAGTGGGAGGGAGCTCAACGGCCACAACCTCAGGCTGGAATTCTTCCCATTGCCGATGAACCTCCAGCGCAAACTCCAGACGGTTATGAAGGATGGGCAGCAACCGGATATTTTCATATTGGAAAGGATTTTCTTTCATGATAGAATAATAGCATGATCTGACTTGATATTCCTCCAAAAAAAGAACAGGACAAGGCCATGACTATCTTTGAAGAAGAACTGAGCAATCTCAAGGTCCAAATTCTTAAAATGGGCTCCCTGGTGGAAAACGCCATCGATAATTCCATAAAATCCCTGGTGGAACGAAACAGTGATCTGGCCCGCCAGGTCATTGAAAACGATGCCCGAATCAATGCCTTTGATGTATCCATTGACGAGGAATGCATCCGGCTTCTCGCCCTGCGTCAACCGACGGCCGGGGATCTGCGCTTTGTTACTACGGCCATGAAAATCACCACCGATCTGGAAAGGATGGGGGATTACGCGGTGGATATCTGCGAAAGGGCCTTGGAACTCAATGACGAGTCTCAGTTGAAACCTTATATTGATATCCCCCGCATGGCCGAGATCGCCGAGGGTATGGTCCGGGATGCCCTCCAGGCCTTTCTGGAAAAAAACACGGCTCTGGCCTATGACGTGATTAACAGAGATGATGAAGTGGATCAGCTTACGGTGCAAATCTTTAATGAACTGTTATTATTTATGATAAAAGACAGCACGACCATAACCCGGGCCATCAAGATTTCCTACGTTTCCAAATACCTGGAGCGGATTGCCGATCATGCCACGAATCTGGCCGAGATGGTGGTCTATATGAATGAAGGCAAGATGATCCGCCATACCCGGCCTCCGGAAGAGTAGATTCAGGGTATGATTTGAGGAGGGCCTTCAGCTAATCAGACTTTGAGACTTCGGAGAAGACGCGGCAAGGCTACGACGGCCACCATGCCGGCCTTTCTCCTGATTGAACCTTCTGTTTAAATTCTTTTCTCATACCCTTTCCAGTAGCGATCCTTGAGCAACCTTTTTAATAATTTCCCCGTAGGGGTTCGAGGGAGTTCTTTTTCAAAATCAATGCTCGTCGGGCATTTTATTTTGGCCAGATGCTGCTGGCAAAAAAGGATCAGTTCTGCTTCGAGTTCCGGCCCTGCTTCGACCATTTCCTCGACCTGAACGATCCCTTTGACTTCCTCTCCGAACTCTTCGTTGGGGACGCCCAGCACCGCCACATCCATAACCTTGGGATGGGTGATCAGGATGTTTTCGGCCTCCTGGGGGTAGATGTTGACCCCGCCGGAGATGATCATATTGGTTTTACGGTCCGTTAAATACAGATAGCCCTCTGAGTCCAGGTAGCCCACGTCATTGAGGGTGGTCCACCCTTTCTCGTTCCGGGAAGCCGCGGTTTTCCCCGGATCGTTGTGATATTCGAAATCCCTTCCGTCGGAAAAATAAATAGTTCCGACTTCTCCGGTGGGAAGGTCGTTTCCCTCCTCATCCAGTATATGGGGAATACCGATAATCGGGCGTCCCACGGTCCCCTTGTGAGCCAGCCATTCCTGGGAGTTGACGGCGGAAAGACCGTTCCCTTCGGTCCCGGCGTAGTATTCGATCAGGATAGGCCCCCACCAATCAATCATCTGCTGTTTGACATGGACCGAAATGGGAGCCGCGGCGTGAACGGCTACTTGATGACTTGTTAGATCGTATCGGTTTCTTTCCTCTCCGGTCAGCCGGAGCATCCTGACGAACATGGTGGGGACCCATTGGCTGTGGGTGACCTTGTATTTTTTAATAAGCGCCAGACTGGTCAGGGCGTCAAACCGTTCCATGATAACCGCAGTCCCTCCGATCCGGATCGTCAGCATAACGAACCTCAGGGGAGCCGCATGATAGAGGGGCGCCGGGGAAAGGTAAACGGCCTCTTCCGTAAACCCGAAAAGGAGGATCAGCCCCAGAGTGGATGGCGGCAGATCCCCGTAAGGAATATCGTCCAGCTGAGTCTTGACGCCCTTGGGCCGGCCGGTGGTGCCGGATGAATAAAGCATGTCCGTTCCGGCAATCGGATCGGGCAAGGGCTCACCCGGGAACCCATAAACCACTTCTTCATACGAAGTGAACCCTTCCTTAGTTCCACCGACCATGAAACGGCTGGTTTTTTCAGGGATCTTACCCATAAGTTCCGAGGCCACCTGGCCCATGGCCAGTGAGGTAAAGAGGACCTTGGCCCCGCTGTCGTTGATGATATATTCAACTTCCGGCAGAGTGAGGTGGGTGCTGATGGCCGTGTAAAAAAGTCCTGATCGGCTGGCGGCCATGCAGATCTCCAGATACTGGCGGTTGTTCTCCATGAAAATGGAAATATGGTCGCCGGGTTTCAACCCTAAAGATTGGAGCATTCGGGCGCATTGATTGGCCCGTTGATCGAGTTGAAGACGGGTGACTAC